>DASREC010000111.1:0-13207 GCA_035652295.1 Polyangia bacterium | reverse complement strand
TGTACTCCTTGATCTCGCGCGCCGCCTCTTGAAACGCCAGCCAGTACGAGCGCCGCAATTGCCGGCAGGTGTACTTGGTGAT
This sequence comes from Polyangia bacterium, assembly GCA_035652295.1. GTDB lineage: Bacteria > Myxococcota_A > Polyangia > Palsa-1104 > Palsa-1104 > DASREC01. The sequence continues at coordinate 13,125 of DASREC010000111.1, read as the reverse complement.
CGTCACCCGCGTCTGCGTGAGCCCGCAGTCCTTGCCGTCGGGGCCGCGGCTGTCCTCGACGAAGTCGGATTCGTTGCGCGCGATCGCCACCAGCTCGAACGGATCGACGCCCGCGCGCTCGCCGTGATACGTGGCGGCGATCGCGTAGGCGGTGGCGCGCGGCGCGCTGAGCGGAACGTCGGGCGACTGGATCGCGTAGGTGCCGCCGGCGAGACGCAGGATCAAAGCGAGGTACATCTCCATCGGTCGCGTGTCCTCCAGGCGCTCGCTTGTTCAATCGGCGTGCCTGGGTTCTCGGGCGCGCGTGACGGACGAGAATCGGGAAATGCCCGATGGCTCGTCGGGACGAAGAGGAACCGCGGTTCCATTTTTGTGGCGCCGGCCGGCTATACTGCGGCGCGTGCGAGGCGTGCTGGCGGCCGCGGTGCTGGGGACGTGGGCGGTCCTGGGCGCGCCCGCGCGCGCCGAGCCTGTGCGCCTCGCGCCGGTGCTGGTGATCGCCGAGGACGAAAAGCCGGCGCACGCGACCGCGGTGAGGCGCGCGCCGTTTCGCTGGCAGCCGGACGGCGCGCGCGCGATCGCCCGCGTCCCCGACGAAAAAGATCCGGCGCTCGAGGTCACGCTCACGCGCGCCGAGTCGAACGGCACCACCACGCTCACCGTCGACGCCGAGTGGCGCAAGCCGGTCTGGGTGCACCTGGCCGCGGTCGAGTTCGAGTTGCCGGGCGAGCGTGCGCGCGTGATCGGCCGCGATCTGAAACCGATCGACACGCGCTCGGCGCACCTCGAGCGCTTCGATCCCAAGTGGATCTCCGTCGAGGATCCGCCGGCCACCGTGCTGGTCGACGACACGCTCGACGGCGTCGAGGTGCGCGCCGGCGCCGGCCGCACGACGATTCGCCTGGAGCTCGACTCCGCCGACGCGCGGCCGTTCCTGCACGACGCGCACTGCGCGAAGCTGTGGCGCGCGCCCAACCGCCACCTGCCGACGCCGGCGCGCCTGCGCGTCGAGCACGATCGCGCGGCCGCGCGCGTGCAGCTCCGCTCGGACGCGGTGACGCCGCTCGCGCCGGCGCGTTTTCCCGACGGGCGGCGCGCCTCGCTGGCGATCTCCGATCACGCCGATCAATCGAGCGCGCGCACGCTCGCGGTGCTGGCGCGCGGCCTGATCGCGCACCACCTCGCCATCACCAAGGCACTGTTCGCGCACGGCGCCGATCGCCCGCAGCTCGAACAGCCCGAGGTCGAGAAGCTCGCCGACGAGCTGGCCGCCGCCGGCTCGGAGATCGTCCCCCACTCCGCCACGCCGCGCCCCGACGATCGCGCCACCACCGAGAGCGCGCTCGCCCGCTTCGACCGCTGGCGAGCGCGCACCTGGATCGATCACCAGCCCGAGACCAACTGCGAGGCGTTCGGCGATCAGGGTTTTCTCGTCGAGGGAAAGTTCGGCATCGCCGATCTGCTGGCGGCGCACCACTACCAGTACATCTGGGCGGAGGACGACGCGCAGCCGGGCGATCTCAACCTGCTCGACCCGCGGCGGCTCGATCACCGCGCGCCGACGGTGTGGCCGATCGGGCGGCTGGAGGCGAACGGGCCCGACTCGCTGTGGATGTTCCGCTCGATGTGGGCGTTCATCGAGGCGCGGCGCTTCTACAAGATGTACGGCGAGGATCGGCTCGACAAATTGGAGCGCGAGCGCGGGCTGCACATCGCGCACACGTATCTCGAGACGTATCACCCGAAGCGGACGAAGTTCGGGCTGCGCAACCTGTTCGTCCCCGTCGACAAACACGAGAAGCCGGGCGGCGCGGGCGAGGTGGCGCTCGACCCGCGCTTCGACGCGCTCATGGCGTCGCTCGAGAAGCGGCAGGCGCGCGGCACGTTGTGGGTGCCGACGATCGGCGAGCTCGGCGATCGCTTGCGCGCGACGGCGGAGGTGACGCTCACGCTCGGCGCGAACGGCAGCGTCGTGGTCCACGCGCCGCGCGCGCTCGCCGGCGCGACGTTCGTCGTCCCGATCGACAAAGCCGTCGTCGAGATCGCCGGCCACGCGCCGCGCGGCACCGCGTTTTCACCGAATGAAACGACGTTCTGGGACGATCTCCCCGAGGGCGACACGACGATCCAAATAACAGAGCGGATTAACCGCCAAGACGCCAAGACGCCAAAGAACCAGAAATAAATTTAAATATTTTTATATTCTAATTGTTTTCTGCTTGGCGTCTTGGCGTCTTGGCGGTTAATCCGGGAAGCCTATCGGCCGAGCGCGCGGGTTTCGCCGACGTCGAGGATCCAGAGGCGCGACTCGTCGAGGCCGCGGGCGCGGAAGAACGCGCGCATGCGCTCGGGCGGCTCGCCCATCGGCTCGTCGGTGAGGCGGAACGTGCCCCAGTGCATCGCCACCAGGTTGCGCGCGCCGAGCCGCAGGAACGCCTCGCCCGCGTCTTCCGGATTGCAGTGCTGCGGCTCCATGAACCAGCGCGGCTCGTAGGCGCCGATCGGCAGCATCGCCCAATCGATCGGGCCGCAGCGCTCGCCGATCTCGCGGAAGCCCTCGAACAGCGCGGTGTCGCCCGAGTGGTACGCCGTGCCCTCGCGCGTCTTGTAGACGAAGCCGCCCCACAGCGCGTCGTTGCGGTTCCACGGCGCGCGCATCGACCAGTGGCGCGACGGCACCAGCGTGATCTCGACCTCGCCCTCGCGGTGCGACTGCCACCAGTCGAGCTCGACCACGCGCTCGTAGCCCAATCTAGACAATAGCTCGCCGTTTCCCAGCGGCGTGACGTAGAGCGCCTGCTTGCCGAGGCGCTTGAGCGTCGGGAGATCGAGGTGATCGAAGTGGTTGTGGCTCACCGTGACAATGTCTAGCGGCGGGACCTTCTCCAGCGCCACGCCGGGCGCGGTCTTGCGCTTGACCACGCCGCCGACGCGCTCGGACCAGATCGGATCGGTGGCGATCAGCGCGCCGCCGAGGCGCATCACGAACGTCGCGTGGCCGATCCACGTCAGCGAAGGCGCGGCGAGCGCGAGCGCGGCGCCGTCGTTCTCCCGCCGCGGCGTGACGAAGCCGCCGGGATCTTTCACGCGCCTGCCGGCGATGGTGTCGAGGATGCGCCAGCGCAGCATGTCGCGCGGCCCGCGCGCAGGCGAGGTCGCGCGTTCGTCGAAGCGTCCCATTCGCCGATTCTACACATTAGAATGCGCGCATGCCCGACGCGAAGCCCGGCTGCGTCTTCTGCTCGATCGTCGCCGGGAGCGCGCCGGCGGAGATCGTGGCGCGCGACGGCGACGTGTGCGCGTTCCTCGACGTGCGGCCGGTGTTCAAGGGCCACGTGCTGGTGGCGCCGCTCGCGCACATCGAGAACCTGGCGTCGCTCGACGCGGCGCGCGTGCCGGCGATTTTTGCTGCGGTGCAAAAGATCGCCGGCGCCGTCGAGCGCGGCCTCGGCGCCGACGGCACGTTCGTGGCCATCAACAACAACGTGTCGCAGAGCGTGCCGCACCTGCACGTGCACGTGGTGCCGCGCAGGTTCAAGGACGGGCTGCGCGGCTTCTTCTGGCCGCGGCACAAGTACGACTCCGACGGCGAGCGCGCCGACTACGCGCGCCGCATCCGCGAGGCGCTCTCGACGCGCTCCTCGTAGTAGGCGCCGGTCGCCGCCAGATCGCCGCGTTCGAGAAAAACCGAGAACGCCATCTGCGCCGTCAGGAACCCGAGGTCGCGCGCCCACGGCGGCAGGAACTTCGGCTCGGCCACCAGCCCCTCGCCCGCCAGCACGTCGACGAGCGGCACGTCCTCGAGCGCCAGCTTGCCGGCGAACAGCAGCCGCACCCAGTGCGATCGCCCGCGCGTCAGCGCCACGCGCAAAAACTCCGCCACGCGCAACAGCCCGTCGAGGTAGACCACGTCCTTGGTGAACGGCGCGCCGCCGGAGACCAGCCCGCCGCGCACCACGCGCCGCGCGCCGTCGAACGCCGCGCCCTCGGCGTGCCCGCGCTCGAGGAAGAAGCGGTACAGCTCGAGGAAGTCGGCGCCCTGCTCGCTCATGCGGATGGCGAGGATGCGGTCGGTGAGCCGGCGCAGGCGATCGAGATCCATCGCGTGGGTGATGAACTCGGCGAAGATGGCGAGGCCCTCCTGCGTGCGCGTGGTGCGCGGCGCGCCCGTCGAGAGGCACGCGACCACCGGCTGCGCGCGGCCGCCGAGCGTGGTGCCGAGGTGCACGTGGCCCTCGTGCGCCAGCAGCTGCTCGACGTCGCGCTCGGTGAACGCGGCGCCGCGCTTGATCTTGATGACGTCGGCGGAGGTGACGGCGTTGGCCGACAACGACTCGGCTATTTCGCAGCGGATCGGCACTTTCGCGCCATCCTGCGCGCCGTAGGAGAAGTGCGCGCGCAGCCGCTCCTCGAGCTGGAACGCCACGTCGGCGGCGTCGACCGCGCGCGCGCCCGAGCGCAGATCGGCGCCCGCGTACGCCGCCATCACCCGATCGAAGTGCTCCGCGAGCGCGGTGTTGGTGGTCTTGCCGTCGCACGACAAGCTGTCGGGCCGCCCGTAGCACTCGACCGAGCGGGCGTAGAACTCGCGCGTGCCGACGGCGGCGAGCAGGCGCGCGCCCGCCTCCCACGACTCGCACGTCTCGCGCAGGAAGCGCTCGAGCTCGTTGTCGCCCGGCACGCGCGCGCGGATCGCCGCCAATTCGGCGCGCGTGTCGTCGAGCCCGCGCGGCGCGCGATACGACGGCGCGGGCAGCCGCTCGGCGCGCGCGGCGAAGAACTCGCGCTCGACCGACTCCGGCCAGGCCAGCGCGCGCAGGATGCGCACCGGCTTCTGCGCTTCGGCGATGCGGCGCGAGACGTCGGCGAGCAGCTCGACCTGGCGCGCGGGCAGACCCATTTCCAGTTTTGAAACTATCAAATCCAGAATGGAAAGCCCAATTACGAGTCGAGATGATATCGTAGAGCGATGCGGATCTCGATCGTGGTGCTCATGATCTCCGCGGTGGCGGGGGCACAGGAAGGCGGTGGCGGCGTCGTGGCGCCGGCGAGCGGCGGGAGCGTGGAGATCGCGAAGCAGCGCTTCACGCTCGGCGATCTGCTCTACCGCAGCGAGAAGTACGAAGAGGCGATCGTCGAGTTCGAAGGCGCGCGCGCGCTCGCGCCGCGGCCGGACCTCGACTACAACATCGCGCGCTGCTGGGAGCGGCTGCACCAGTGGGATCGCGCGATCGAGGCGTACACGCGCTACGTCGAGTCGACGCCGACGCCGCTCGACGCCGAGCAGATGCTCACGCACATCGAGGAGATCAAGGAGGTGCGCGACAAGGAGCGCAAGGCCGGCGTAGTGCCGCCGCCGCTCTCGGCGGCGCACGCGTCCGAGCCGCCGCGCGTGTCGGATCGCGCGTCGCACCGCGCCGGCCGCGGGCTGCGCATCGCCGGGATCACGCTCGGCGTCGTCGGCGTGATCGGCGTGAGCGCGGGCATCGCGTTCGGCGTGGAGTCGAACGGAACCGCCGATCAACTGACGCTGCTCGATCGCACGCACCAGGCGTTCGATCCGTCGCGCGAGCGCGATCTCTCGACGCAGCGGGCGCTCGAGGGCGCGTTCCTCGGCATCGGCGTGGCGGCCCTGGTGGGCGGCGCGGTGTGCTTCACGCTCGGGCACGTGGCCGAGCGGCGCGCGCGGCGCAGCCAGGTGGCCGCGGCGCCCGGCCTCCAGGTGCAGTTCTGATGCGCGCCGCCGCGCTCGCGCGAATCGCCGCGCTCGCCGCCTCGACGTGGCTCGCGCACGGCTGCACCGACCCGAGCTACGAAGACGGCAACCTGCGCTGCGCCGTCTCCGCGTCGGCGTGCCCGGAGGGTTTTCACTGCGCCGCCGACAACACCTGCTGGCGCGACGGCCACGATCCCGATCTCGCGTCGCAGTCCGATCTCGCCGGCCTCGACTTCTCCGGCGCCGACTTCGCCACGCCGCCCGATCTGGTCTCGACGTTCGACCTCACCACCGACGACTCCGGCTGCACGCCGGTGAACCCGAACGGCTGCTGCGGCACGGTGGTCAACGAGTGCGGCCAGACGATCCAGTGCACCGACACGTGTCCCAACCAACTGTGCGGCGGCGCGGGCCAGCCCAACCAGTGCGGCTGCTCGAGCGACTCGCGCACCGGCGTCTTCCGCCTCGCCGACGGCCAGAAGCACTGCTACTCGATCGAAGACTCGCCCGGCAATCCGCTCAGCGACTGCATCAACTATACGATCGAGGGCACCAAGCCCAAGTTCTTCGTCTACGTCGGCGATCCGCCGGTCGGCATGCGGCTCCTCGTGCGCTGCTTCGCCGATCCGCTCTACTTCCTGACGTTCGACTCCGTGACCTGCGACGGCGTGCCGGGCGCGGTGATGGACAGCGTGATCGGCTACATCGTCGACACGCAGGTGTGCGGCTCGGTGCCGCTGCACCGCTACGACACCGGGTCGAGCGGCGTCTTCTACACCACCGACGCGAGCGAGAAGCCCGCCGGCTCGACGGAGCTCACGCCGCCGTTCTTCGTCTGGACGAACTAGCGCGCGATCAGACGGAGCGGCGCGCGCGCGCGGGCACGCTCTCGGTGATCCACGAGTTGCCGCCGATCACCGCGCCTTTGCCGATCACGGTGTCGCCGCCGAGGATGGTGGCGTTGGCGTAGATGATCACGTCGTCCTCGATCGTCGGGTGGCGCTTCTTCGCCTGCAGCGCGCGCGCCTCGCCGGTCGGCAGCGACAGCGCGCCCAGCGTGACGCCCTGGTAGATGCGCACGCGCGCGCCGATGGTGGTGGTCTCGCCGATGACCACGCCGGTGCCGTGATCGATGAAGAAGCCTTCTCCGACGGTGGCGCCGGGATGGATGTCGATGCCGGTCTCGGAGTGCGCGATCTCGGTCATCATGCGCGGCACGATCGCGCAGCCGAGCTCCAGCAGGCGGTGCGCGATGCGGAAGACGCAGATCGCCTGGATGCCGGGATAGGAGAACACCACCTCGTCGGCGCCGGTGGCCGCCGGATCGCCCTCGAACGCCGCGCGCACGTCGGTCATCAGGATCGCGCGCACGTCGGGCAGCGACTCGATCAGCTCGTCGGTGATGCGCGCCGCCGCGTCCTCGCACGGCGGGCACTCGGCGCCGGGCGCGCGGCAGCGGTGGTGCAGCCCGCGGTACACCTGCTCCGACAGCCGCACGCGCACGCTCGCCAGCCGCGCCTCGACCTGCGTCTTCAGCGCCGCGCCCGACGAGCGCTTGCCCCCGGTGTAGCCGGGAAAAAGAATCTCGCGCAGCTCGGTCAGCACCGCGTGGACCTCCGGCGGCGACGGCAGCTCGTGGCCGGCGGCGATCGACAGCGGCGCGTCGCCGGCGTAGCTCTCCACCAGCCGCTCGGCGACGCTCGCCACGTTTTGCGGAGGCACGGCTCGGGGCTTCATCCCCGAAGTCTAGCACCGACGATCACATGAGGTAAAAGAGGCCGAGCTGATAGAGCGCGAGCAGGAAATAGATCGGGAACAGGATCGCGAGCGCGATGTTGGCCGCGCGCTGGCGCGGATAGATGGCGATGCCGAGCACGCCCACCGACGCCAGCGTGTGCTTGACGACCAGGAACGAGAGCGCGCCGTGGTGCAAGAGCGCCACCATGAACGGGTTCAGCTCCTCGGCGCCGTGCTCGAGGTGGCGCAGCGTGGCGAACGCGTCGATCAGGTTGAGCGCCAGGATCGCCACGCACAACGTCAGCGTGCGAACGTCGATGTCGCGCGTGAGGACGCGCCTGAGGGCCTGCATGCTCTTTCATCGAGCAAGCGATGTGCCGCGCGCGCCGCGCATTTTCGCGGCGAGAACGGAACGCGCACGGCGCAAAAAGGAACCGGCGTTACCCGGCGGCGAGCTTGGCGAGCACTTCGTCGAGGCGGCTGTCGGGGATCGAGACGCGGGTGGGCATGCCGCCGCCGAGGCCGAGCAGCTTGACGAAGTCGAGGCCCGAGTCGTACGCGGCGGCGACGGTGATCGAGCCGGCGTCGCGCACGATGGCGACCGGCGCGCGCTTCTGCCCTTCGAGCAGAAGCAGCGTCTTATCGTACGGCGCGCGCGCGTCGGCGCCGGCGTCGACGTAGACCGCGCGCCCGCGTTTTTTATAGAGGCCCGCGAGCCGCACCGCCTCGTTGGCCATGCGGTCGAAGTCGGCCGCCGCCTCGGCGAGCTCGCGCGCCTGCGCCTTGTCGGCCAGCCCGCCGACGAGAAACTTCACGATGCGGTGCTTGAGCCCCTCGTCGCGAAAGTGCGCGCGCAGCGCCTTGTCGATGAGCTCGCCCGTCGGGCCGGGCGCGCCGATGCGCGTGTCGACCGCGCGCGCGTCGTCGTCCGCGCCGGGATACGGCTCCTCGCCGCCGCGGATCCACTTGGCCGCCGCGTACAGCCCGTCGAGATCGACGTGGCACACCAGCGTGTCGATCGGCCCCGCCTCGCGCACGATCGCCGGCGTCACCATCTCGGGACACGCGCCGTGCTCCTGCTTGGTGGCGAGCGTGAAGCGCGGGTCGCCGGCGAAGTCTTGGTGCCGATCGTGATCGTGGTGATCGATCCACGCCGCCAGCCGCCCGCCGAGCGCGCGGATGAACGCGCCGGTGGTCTCGTCGAACGGCGTGCCCATGCCGTCGGCGGCGAAGGCGATGTCGAGCACCGCCACGCGCCCGCGCAGCTTGCGCGCGTCGGGCAGCTTGCGCGGCGTGGTGAACACCAGATCCGGATGCGACGCCGCCTTGGCCATCGCCTCACTCTAGTCGCGGCGACGAGGAGCGGCAACCGCCGTTTGTTTGCTCGGTCGGTTAAGCAGGTTTATGCTGAGGCGAATTTCGATCGAAAACGCGACCTCGGAGAATACTGACATGGCCCGCCCGCGCAAGAGCCGCCTGGTCCCGTCGCTGACCACCTTCGCCGAGGAGCTGGTGCGCGCGATCACCGAGCACGTCGACCGCTCGGTCGCCGCCGCGCGCCAGTCGATCGAGGACGAGATCGCGCACCTCAAGCGCGACCTGTCGCGGCTGCGCGAGCGCGCGCGGTCGGCGAACGGCGGCGGCGCGCACGGCGGCGGACGCCCGAAGTCGACGCGCACCTGCTCGGAGCGCGGCTGCGGCGAGCCGCACGTGGCGCGCGGCCTCTGCAAGAACCACTATCAGCAGCTGCGCTACGCCGAGCGAAAGGGCGGCGGCGGACGCGCGGCGTCCGAGTAATTTTTGCCGCGCGCGCCGGGCGAAACCATAATGAGCGCAATGCCCCGCACCGCGGTCCTCGTGCTCACGCTCGCCGCCGGCGCGGGCGCCGCGCGCGCCGAGGGCACCGCCGCGCCGCCGGGCGCGCAGGATCTCGGCACCGGCTTTCGCCTCGAGGGCAAGCCGGCCGTCGACGACGTGTTCGGCGACGCCTCGGAGTACCGCCGCACGATCGATCGCTTCCTCGAGCTCGTGCAGTCGATGCAGGCGATGCGCGACGACTTCGCGCGCTCGGTGCAGCAGACGCTCGCCGAATTGCAAAAAGCCGCCGACAAGCGCGCGCGCAAATGTCCCGAGAGCGGCGTGGCCGGCCCGTACGCGCGCGCCAACCGTCTCGGCGCCGAGTACCTGCGCATCGGCCGCGAGCTGACGCGCCACTACGATCAGGTCAAAGAGTTCGATCGGCTCGGCGAGAGCATCGGCCTCACGCCCGACTACCGCTGGAAGGTGAAGCGCGTGCTGCAGCAGTACACCGCGCTCCAGGTCGACTACCGCGAGATGAAGGTGGCGTTTCACGATCAGCTCGACGACGAGCTGAAGTACGCCGGCTGCAACCTGCAGGCGCTTTTGGTCAAGGGCGATCCGCAGGCGAAGCCGGCGGGCGACGTCGACTGGCCGCAGCCGGGGCAGCCGGGCGCGCCGGGAATTCCGGCCGCGCGCGAGGCGCAGCGCGAGCCGCGCGAGACGCTGCCGCCGTCGCTGCCGGCGGAGAAGGTGCCGGCGCCCGGCCCGATCGCGCTGCCCAAGCGCACCGCGCCCGCCGACTCGAACGCGCCCACGCGCTCGGGCGTGCTGTTCTACGTCGACAACTCCAAGTGCCAGCGCGGCACCACCGTGTACCTCGACGGCAAGAAGCTGGGCGAGGTGGCGGCGGCGATGCGCGTCGGCTTCCAGACCGTCGCCGGGCCGCACGACCTGTGCCTCGTCGACGATCCGGCCAAGCAGTGCGGCGCGCCGGGGACGGTCAGGCGCTCGTACCTGCACGAGGGCTGGACGATCTCGCTGCGCTGCGAGTGATCGCGAGCGCGAAGAAGTCGTCGGTGTGCTTCTTGTGCCAGTGCTTGACGGCCTGCTGGACCGCGTCGTCGGCGATCGCCTGCGCGTCGTTCGCGCCCCGGGCCGTCTGCGCGGCGGCGGCGGCGGCCATGCGGGCGAGCGCGCCTTTGGGCGCGAAGCGGCGCGGCGCCTCGGCGGGCATGCCGTCGTCGAAGAACAGGAGCGCGCGCTCGCCGAGGTCTGCGGCAAATTGCCGCAGCGGTCTCGCCAGGTGGCGCGCGTCGATCGGCAGCGGCTCGCCGGCCGGGATCGCGCGCGGCGCGCCCTCCTCGACCAGGCTCGGCGGCGCCAGCCCCGCCACCACGCCGCGCACCGCGCCCGACGGCGAGACGCGCATGAGCAACAGCTCGACGGGGCGCGCGAGCGGCGACTGGTCGTACTCGGCGAGCAGCGCCTCGGCGATCTCGGCCGGCTCCTTCAGGTTGGCCGCGCGCTCGACGCGGCGATAGAGATCGCGCAGCACCACCGACGCGAACGCCGCGTCCACGCCCGCGCCCTCCGGCACCGCCACCAAAATCTCCAGCTCGCCGCCGTCGGCGCGCAAGTCGTAGACCGTGCCGCCGACGCGATCCGCCTGGCTGAACGCCACCCCGACGTCGCGCCCGTCGAGCTGCGGCCGCTCGGGCAGCGTCCCCGAGATCGCCGCGCGCGCCGCCTTGAGCGCCGCCTCGAGATCCATCAGCCGCAGCTTCGCGCGCCGCGAAAAGAAGTTCTGCACCAGGATCAGCGACACGAAGAACAGCGTGATCGCCAGCCCCTTGAGCAGTTTGCCGACGGTGGCGCGGTTGAGCCGATCGTGGCGGAAGGCGATCAGCACCACGCCGTAGCTCTCGCCCTCGTCGTTGGTGATGGCGCCGAGCGCGTAGGACAAATCGGTGTCGCGCTCGCCGCGCTCGTCGGCCAGGCGGTCCTGGTACAGCGTGCGCGGCTGCTCCTCGACGGCGCCGGCCGGCGGGCCCGACGAGAAATAGCCGATCAGCCGATTCTCGCCGTCGGTGAACGCCTGGATGAAGTCGCGGTGGCGGCTCGACTCCATCTTGCGCTTGAGCGCCGACGGATCGCCGAGCATGCCGCGCGCGTCGCGATCCATCGGGTGGCGGTAGTACGCGCGGAACGGCTGCGCGTGCGCGCGCTGAAACCACTTCGAGTACGCCGGCAGCAGCCGATCGTAGAGCGTGTTGCCGACCACGTCGGTGAAGCGCACGTACACCACGTCCTCGTCGTCGAAAAGCCCGCGCGACAGCCGCTCGAGCTCGTCCCAGTCGTACGCGAGCAGCGGGCCCTCGGCCGCCTTGCGCACCAGGTCGGCGTAGTTCTCGCCCTTCTGCTTCAGCGACGAGCGCAGCACGTTGATCTCGAACAGCGTCGAGTTCCAGTCGACCGCCACCTCGATGCCGCACGCGACGACGAGGCCGATCAGGAACACGCGCGACGAGCGGCCGAGCCGATCGCCCAGGCGCTCGAGCAGGCGCGACAACCTCGACGGTGGCTTCTCCGCGGTCACTGCTGGTTGCGGAACCAGGGGTTGTAGCGCGACGCGAGCTTGTGGAACGCGCCCGAGGTCTTCATCTCGCGCAGGAAGAGGTTGAGCCAGTCGAGCCAGTCGGGATCGCCCGGCTTCACCGCGAACGCGAACTGCTCGCTGGTGAAGCGGCGCTCTTCGACGGCGGCGAGCCGCGTCTGCACGCGCCCGCGCACCTCGGCGTCGCGCGCGCTCACGTAGTCGATGACGAACGCGTCGGCGGCGCGCGCGTCGTCCATCGCGCGATAGAGCGCGGTGTCGTCGGAGAACGGCACGCGCGCGGCCTGGGCGAGCTCGCGGTCGACGAACGCGGCGGCGGTGGTGCCGTCGCGGTACGCCACGCGCACGCCGGGCGCGCGCACCGCCTCGAGCGTGTCGAAGCGCTGCGGATCGCGCACCAGCACCTGCAAGCCCGACGAGAAATAGGGATCGGAGAAGCCGACCGAGATGGCGCGGTCGAGCGTGCGGGTGAGCGCGGACATGACGACGTCGAAGCGGCCCGCGCGCACGCCGGCGAGTAGATCGTCGAGCTTGTCGACGAGGACGATCTCGAGCCTGGCGTGCAGCGCGCGCGCGGCCTCGGCGGCGAGCTGCACGTCGAAGCCGCACACCGCGCGGCCGTCGGTCGCGTGCTCGACGGGCGGGGCGCGGTCGCCGAGCAGCCGGCGCAGCGCGTCGGCGTCGGGGCCGGCGGCGACGAACGGCGCCAGACCCGGCAGCATGCCCACGCGCAAGGTTTTGCGCGCGGCCACCTGCGGCAAAATGCCGTCGCCCCGCGCCGCCGGCGAAGCGGCGATCGTGAGCGCGATGCCGAGCGCGAATGCGAGCGTGAATGGGAGCGGGCGCGAAAACTTCACGCGCGCATGGTACTCGAAACTTCGGCGGTTAGCCTATCGGCGTCGGCGGCGGCGCGATCGATCGCAGGTCGAGCCCGCCCGGATATTGATACGACGTGTACGAGCCGTAGCCGCTCACCTGGATCCCGATCGGCTGATCGGACGTCAGCACGTGCGCGCCCGACATGCCGGTCGTGAGCTTCACGCGCACGACGCCGAAGCCGGTCGTCCCGATCGCCACCGGCGCGGGCGTGGTGAGCGCGGTGCCGTCGAGCGTCAGCTTCGCGCCCATCGGCGCCACCACGTCGACGTAGTTGACGTCGTAGTCGTCGGGCGCGAGGAACACGTACTTCGTTCGATACTGCTCGACCGCGACGACCGTGCTCATCGACGGATCGCCTTCGCCGCCGGTCGTGTCGAGC
>DASREC010000110.1:0-3270 GCA_035652295.1 Polyangia bacterium | reverse complement strand
CGAGGTCACGCAGCGGATCGGCAAGGCGGGCGGCGATCGGCTGGCGGGCGTGAAGAACATCATCGCGGTCGCCGCGGGCAAGGGCGGCGTCGGCAAGTCGACGGTCGCGACCAACCTCGCGCTGGCGCTCAGGCAGACCGGCGCCACCGTCGGGCTGCTCGACGCCGACGTCTACGGCCCGTCGGTGCCGACCATGCTCGGCGAGCCCGACGCGCCGGCCGGCAACCAGGTCGGCAAGCGGCTCACGCCGGCGATCCACTGGGGCATTCGCGTGATGTCGGTCGGCTTCTTCGTCGAGCGCGACGGCGCGGTGGTGTGGCGCGGGCCGATGATCCACAAGCTGCTCCAGCAGTTCATCGAGGACGTCGACTGGGGCAACATCGATTACCTCGTCGTCGATCTGCCGCCCGGCACCGGCGACGCGCAGCTCTCGCTGTCGCAGCTCATCCCGATCACCGGCGCGGTGATCGTGACGACGCCGCAAGAGGTCGCGCTCATCGACGTCGTGAAAGCCGTCAGCATGTTCAAGAAGGTCGAGGTGCCGGTGCTCGGCGTCGTCGAGAACATGAGCTACTACGTGTGCCCGGCGTGCGGGCACAACGACGAGATCTTTTCGCGCGGCGGCGGGCGCGTGCTGGCGCAGAACCTCAAGGTGCCGTTCCTCGGCGAGATCCCGATCGACGCCAAGGTGCGCCACGGCGGCGACTCGGGGCGGCCCGTCGTCGTCGGCGCGCCCGACTCGGAGCACGCGAAGATCTTCATCGACATCGCCAAGACCGTCGCCGGCGAGATCGCCAAGCTCAACGGCCCGTCGGGCGGCACCGGGCGGCGCGCGCCCGGCCTGATCCAGATTCGCTGATGCAGCTCGCGATCGATCGCGATCGGCTGCTGGCCGATCTTCGCGCGCTCGGCGAGATCGGCCGCGGCGCCGACGGCGGCATCACGCGGCGCGCGCTCTCGGTCGAGGACGCCGAGGCGCGGCGCTACGTCATCGAGCGGATGCGCGCGGCCGGGCTCGACGTGCGGCACGATCGCGTCGGCAACGTGCGCGCGCGGCGGCGCGGCCGGCGCGGCACCGGCGGTCCGTCGGTGGCCACCGGCTCGCACCTCGACACCGTGCCGTCGGGCGGCTACCTCGACGGGCCGCTCGGCGTGGTCGGCGCGATCGCCGCGGTGGAGGCGCTCGATCGCGCCGGCGTCGAGACCGATCGCGCGATCGAGCTCATCGTGTTCGTCGGCGAGGAGGGCTCGCGCTTTCCGCGCGGCACCATCGGCTCGGCGGCGATCTCGGGGCACGTGCCGGTCGACGCGATCCTGGCGCTGCGCGATCCGGATGGCGTGACGTTCGCCGACGCGCTCGCCACCTACGGCGACGAGGGCGCGGCGCTCGAGGCGCGCGCCGAGGCGGGCGCGATCGACTCGTTCGTCGAGCTGCACGTCGAGCAGGGCGGCGTGCTCGAGGCGCAAAACCTACCGATCGGTATAGTCACGGCGATCGCGGGGCTGGTGCAGCGCGCGGTGCGCTTCGACGGCGACGCCAACCACGCCGGCGCCACGCCGATGGACCTGCGCCGCGACGCGCTGCTGGCCGCCGCCGAGTGGGCGCTCGCGATCGAGCGGGCGGCGCGCGAGCTGGGCGCGGGCGCGGTCGGCACCGTCGGCAAGTTGGAAGTTTTACCGGGCGGTAAAAACATCATCCCGGGGCGCGTCGACGCCATCTGCGATCTGCGCGCGCCGAACGCCGAGCTGCTCAGCGCGCTCGATCGCCGTGCGCTCCACGCGCTCTCCGCCGCCGCCGCGCGCCGCGTGACCGCGAGCGAGCGGCTGCTCCAGCGCGTCGAGCCGGGCCCCATGGCCGAGCGCCCGATGCGCGCCGCCGAGCGCGCCGCCGAAGCCGCCGGCCTTCAGTCGCGCCGCATGCCGTCGGGCGCGATCCACGACGCGCTCCACATGGCCGAGCTGTGCCCGTCGACCATGATCTTCGTCCCGTCGATCGGCGGCAAGTCGCACTGCCCCGTCGAGGACACCGATCCGCGCCACCTCGCGCAAGGCTGCGAGGTGCTCGCCCGCGCGCTCGCGCTGCTCGCCTGCGACTGACGACTCGCCGCCGCTTCCGCAAAAAAGGAAACCTTTTTCTCGTCGGGAACACTTGCCGCGGGCGGCGTTCGCCCTATGGACAGGGGGAATTGGGCACGCCACTTGCTGCCAGTCGACACCATGCACACCGGCGCGCGCGTGACCTGCCGGCGGCAGAAGTGAGCGGGGGATCATGTACACCATCACGGGCGCGCTGCAGATCAACCAGCACTGCCGATTCCCGTGGTCGGAGCGCGAGGGCGAGGTCGTCCGGCGCGTCGAGCTGCGGCCGCACCACTGCGCGCGCTGCATCGAGGAGCTGCGCGCGGCGGCGCGCGAGCGGGCGCTCGAGATCGTCGACCTGCGCTGGACGGCGGCGTCGGGGCAGGGGCGCATCCTGGTGGTCGAGGACGACGCGCTCATCCGCGACTCGCTGAGCGGGCTGCTCGCCGACGCCGGCTACGCGGTGGAGATCGCGCGCCACGGCGCCGAGGCGATCGCGGTGCTGCGCGCCAAGCACGACGTGCGGCTGATCTTCCTCGACCTGATCATGCCGGTGCTCGACGGCTGGGCGCTGATCCACGAGCTGCGCGCGTCGCCCGAGCTGGCGCGCATCCCGGTGTGCGTGATCACCGCGACGCCCGACGATCCGCCGGCCGGCGCCGTCGAGATCCTGCGCAAGCCGCTCGACGACACCGCGCTCCTCGACATCGCCGAGCGCCGCGCCGCGCTCGCGCGTTAATTCGCGGGGCCCTGGTTGCGGGCGAAGTGGGCGAGGACGGCGCCGAGGTGGGCGGTTAGCGTGTCGACGCGCGCCATCACGTCGACGGTCTCGAGCAGCGACTGGCGCTCGCCGGGGTCGGTCACCAGCGCGGCGGCCAGCACGTCGGCGAGCGCGCCCGGCTCGCGCTGCGAGCGCGCCAGGTTGCGCAGCGTCTCGTTCCCCGACGGCAGCCGCGCCGCGAGCTGATCGGCCAGCAGCACCAGCGTGTCGACCGCGCCGCCGAGATCGGCGCCCGCGCGATAGTGATCGTCGAGCGGTTCGGCGCGCACGATGCGATAGGCGTGGTCGGGCGCCAGCTCCTCGACGATGCGCGCGCGCGTGAACCCGCGCAGCAGGATGTTCGAGCGCCCGTCGGGCAGCGGGTCGTGCGCGATCACGCGCCCCACGCCGCACACCGCGCGCACCGCCGG
>DASREC010000109.1:0-13385 GCA_035652295.1 Polyangia bacterium | reverse complement strand
AAAAGCCGTCGGCGTTGACCGCGCCGTTTCCGAGCTGCGCGGGCGTATACGTGGTCGAGGTCGCGAACACACGGTTCATCGGCGCCGACGAGAACACCGCGACCACGCCGGTGTCGGCGCCGAGCGTGAGCGAGCAGCTCGACGGGCCCTGACAGCTCGGCGACGTGACGCCCGCCCAACCGAGGAACACGCTCGAGCTGCCGGGCGTGGCGGTGATGGTGACGCTGGCGCCGACGGGATAGAGCGAGCAGCCGGTGCCGCACGCGCCGACGGGCGTGGTGAGCGGGGCGACGCTGCCGCTGCCGCCGGAGATGGTGACCGCCGAGGTGGTGAGCGTGACGCGCGCGCCGGCGAGATCGACGCCGGCGAGATCGAGGATGGGCGCGAAGTCGGCGCCGGCGAAGTCGGCGCCGGCGAGATCGAGGCCGGCGAGATCGGCGCCGGCGAAGTCGGCGTTGGCGAAATCGGCGCCGCCGTCGGGCGCGGAGGCGGTGAGCGTGACGTCGAGCGTGGCGTGGCCCGAGGCGCCGAGCACCACGTCGCCCGACGCTTGCGCGCGCGACGCGCCGGCGAGCAGCCCGTCGAAGTCGAGGTGCGCGCCGGTCGCGCCCGCGGGGAGCATCACGGCGAAGCGCACCGGGAAGTCGAGCGCGCCGGCGGCTACCGTCGGCGTGAGCATCGACTGCGCGCGGTCGAGCGTCACGCGGAGCTGATCGATCGGCTGCACCTGCGTCGCGACGTGGACGCCGACGCAGGCGCCGGTTCGCCCGGCGCACGGATCGATCGACTCGCTCGCGCAACCGGCGGCGGCGAGCGCGAGCCCGAGCGCGAAGGCGAACGCGAGCTGCGCGCGGCTCAAAAGCGCACGTCCATGATCGCGTGCGACGGATCGCCGTGCGGGCTCAAGCCGATGCCGAGCCCGACGCCGAGCGCCACCGCTACCGCGCCGCCCGCGATCACGCCCCAAAACCAGGCGCGCTTGTAGATCGGCCGCGGCGACTGCGGCCTCGTCGTCGCCGTCGTCGCCGTCGCCGTCGCGGCGCGCGCGTCGCTGCTCGGCGGCGCCGCGGCCGTCGCGCTCCCCTGGCGGTTCGCGCGCTCGTGCAACACCACCAGGCGCTCCTTGAGCATGTCGCGCTCGGGCGCGTCGGGCACCGCGGCGAGGTAGCGCTCGTACGCCTCGGCGGCGTCGCGCCAGCGCTCGAGCCGCTCGTAGCAGCGCCCGATGTTGAAGTCGAACGCGGGCAGCGGCTTCAGCTCCTTGGCCGCCGAGAACTCGCGAATCGCGGCGTCGTAGCGCTCCTGATCGTAGAGCGCGAGCCCGCGATCGTAGTGCCGCCGCGCCGCTTGCGTGTCCGGGTCGGGCGCCTGCGCGCGCGCCGGCGACCACGCCGCCACCAAGACCACCCATATGACCCATCGAGCCGTCACGAGACCACCGTATCAGAAACCGGCGCGGCTGACTCGCGCGTGGAGCACGCTGCGCGTGTGAGACGAGCCGCGGCGACGCGAGAAGCAAAAGCGCCGACGGCGCGTACCAGGTGCATGCGTCTCGTGATCGCGCTCGTGGCGCTCGGGCCGTCGCTGCTCGCGCGCGCGGATGCGAGCGCGCCGGGCGAGACCTCACGCGGCGCAGCGGTGGCGCCGTGCGGCAGCTCGCGCCGCGCGCAGCTCGCGCGCGCGCTCGCCGACTATTGCGAGCACGATCGCCGCGCCGAGGCCCGCACGTGTCACTGCGTGCGGCGCGCGCTGCGCTGCGAGCCCGATGCGCCGAGCCGGATCGTCGACGACATCAACGGCCGCGGTTGGGAGATGTTGTTGTTGCTTCCCGAGCGGTGCAAGTCGTGGCGCGCCTACTTCGCGCACGGCCCGCGCGGCTGGCGCGTCGACGGCCTCGACGACGATCCCGACTGCGCGACGAGCCGCTGACGCCGGTCAATCGGTGGTGGCGTCGAGCGGGGCGCTGAAGTCGCGCGCGGGCGCGAGGTCGGCCTGCACCGAGAGATCGAGCGGCAGATCTTTCAAGATGCAGTTGCCGGTGCCGTGGCACGTGATATCGCAGCCGCCGCCCGGGCACGACAAGATGCAGTTGCCGGTGTTCTCGCAGTCGGTGGTGCAGCCGCCCGCCTGACAGTCGAAGTTGCAGTTGCCGGTGCCTTTGCAAACGAAGGCGCAGTTGGGGCCGGTGCAGCTCTTGTCGCAGTTGCCGATCAGATCGCAGACGCACGACTGCCCGGCCTTGCACGTGCCGTTGAGGTCGTTGCCGATGTTGAAGCAGGCGGAAAGGAATAGCGCGAACAGCAGTCCGGTCCGTCTCATGGGCACCTCCCCTGGGTGACGAGCGACTCAAGCAAGTGAGGGTCCAAACCCAATCGCGCGATTTCGCCCGAGACACACATCGCCGCGTGTCCGGATCTTCGCATACGCGCGGACCCCGATCGCCGCGTGATGTCAGGCTACGGATCGGGCGCGGGCGGCGGATCGGGCGGCGGCCAGGGCGGAGTCGGCGGATCGTCGTCGTTGGCCATGTCGCCATTCTAGCGGTTTCCGCCTCGGACGCGACTGCGGCAAATTGCCGCAGCACTCGCTTCACCGCGCGCGGGCGAAGCGCGGCGGCGGGCACGCGAACAGCCGCGCGCGCGTGATCACCTCGAGCGCGGGCTCGCTCACCACGCTGAACGCGTCGAGCACCACGTAGTTGCCGCCGCGCTCGAGCGCCCACGCGCCGAGGAGCTGCCCGGCCGACGCCGCGCCGCCCGGCGAGCGCAGCTCCACCGCGCCGACGAGCGCGCACGCGCGATCCGGCTCGCGGCTCGACAGCTCGACGGCGACGCGCGCGCCCGCCGCGAGCTTCACCGGCGCGCAACCGGCCGCGCCCACGACCAGAGCCAACGCGCCGAGCGCGTGCCGCATCGATCGACCTCCGCCTGCTTCTTAGTCGCCGCGCGGCCGAGCGGAAGCCGGCGCCCGACGGCACGTCGCGCGCATGAGGTGAGCCGTGCATGGATCTTCCGGCGAACCTCGCGGCGCTCACCGGCACCGCCGCGCGCGTCCTGACCGCGTCGTACCTGGTCACGTTGATGTTCTCGATGGGCCTCGAGCTGGGAGGCGAGCACGAGGATCGGCGGGTCAAACGGCGGCAGCGGCGGCTGCTCGTGCGCGCGCTCGCGTTCAACTAGATCGTCCTGCCGGCGATCGCGCTCGCGCTCACCCGCGCGCTGCGCCCCTCCGGCGCCGTCGAGGCCGCGCTGCTGTTGCTGGCGGCGGCTCCCGGTGGACGCTTCGCGCCGGAGCTGGCCCGGCTGGCGCGCGCCGACCGCGCGCTCAGCGTCGAGATCACGCTGTTCCTCTTCAAGCTCGTGCCGTTCACCGCGCCGTTCGTCGTCAAGCGGCTGCTGGGCGCGCATCATCGCGTCGAGCTGCACGAGCTCGCGTTCATCGCTCGCCTGCTCGCGCTCCAGGTGCTTCCCTACCTGCTGGGTAAATTGGTTCGGCGCCGTCGAGGAAATCTGGCCAATGGGCTCGTGCGCCCAGTGCGCATCGTCTCGACGGTTTGCTTGATCGGGATCGTCGCGTTCGTGCTGCTCCACCGCGACCTGAGCGCGCTGTGGCTCCTGCGCGGAGGCGACTGGCTGGCGATTCTCTTGTGCGGCGCCGCTTCGCTCGTGCTCGGTTGGGCGAGCGGCGGGCGCGCGCCGGCGGTGCGCCGCACGTTCGCGCTGAGCGCCAACTCGCGGAACCTGGCGCTCGCGCTGCTGATCGCGAGCCTGGCGATTCCCGACGGTGACGTGCAGCTCGCCGTGTTCGCGGTGTGGGCCGTCTTCACCGGCTCGAGCTGGGCGTTCGCGATGCTGGCCCGCTACCGCGCGCAGCCGATTGCGGCGCGGGGCGTCCCTGTCTAGAGCGACGAGCAGGAGGTGTCGATGCGAACCAAGCTGGCCATCCTCATCGCCGTCGCGCCGCTGGCGGCCGCGGCGCTCGGGTGCGGCGCCACCGTGCACTCGAGCTTTGCGCCGGGCGCCAACGTTCAACAGTACAAGACCTTCTCGTTTCAAAGACCGCAGTCGCCGGCGGCGCGGCCGGCGTCGATCGCCGACCAGGAGATCGAGGACGCGTTGAGGCAGAGCCTGATCGCCAAGGGGTACGTGGAGTCGACCGACGGCAATCCCGATTTTGTCGTCGTCCACCACGTCATGCTGCAGCAGCGGACCCAGGTCGATCGCGTCGGCACGGGTTGGTACGGGTTCGGTGGGACCGTCAGCACGTACAGCTATACCGAGGGCACGGTGATCGTCGATTTCGTCGATCCGAAGACCAACCAGGCGTTCTGGCGCGGCACAGCCGCCGACGTGGTGAACCGCCCGGCGTCACCGAACCCGGCGAAGATCCGCGCCGCGGTCACCAAGCTGATCAATCGATATCCCTCCAACGTCGCCGCCATTCCGCGCACGAACCTGTAGCCGCTTCACGGCTGGTACCAGACGGGCGAGGACCACGCGCGCTCCTCGATCACGTCGAAGCGGTTCTTGCCGGTGTAGCTTCCCGCGGTCTGCGTGATCGCGCAGCAGCCCTCGTAACCCGCCATCGCGCCGGGCAGCGCGCCCGTCGACGCGTCGAGCTGCGCGCAGTCGACCGCCTGCTTCACGCACGCCCACGTGCTCCAGCGGCACGTCGGGTTCTCGAGCACGCGCGCGTAGTAGAGCGCGCTCTGCCTGGCGTCGAACTCGGGATCGCTCCACGTGCCGCAGAGCTGCTCGGGCTGCGCGGTCTTGGTGATCGAGCAGTCGGCGGCGGGCGCGGGGCCGGCCGCGGCGCCGGCGATCGAGAACACCTTGGCGTGCGGCGCGCCGGCGGCGTCGACCCAGCCTTTGACGATCTCGATGCGCTCGAGCGGCGTTCCCAGGATGGGATCGGCGACCGCGCGCACCACCAGCTGCGGCATTTTGCCGCTGGGCGGCGGCGCGGCCAGATCGCCGCCCATCGGCACCAACCCGCTCGCGCCCGGCGGCGGATCGTTCCCGGCGGCGAGGTCGTCGCACGCCGAGGCGGGGATCGCGCCCCACGACGCGTAGAGCCGCACCGCGATGCGCGGCCCGCTGGTGGCGTACACCTCGCGCCGCTTGAGCGCGCCGAACAGCGACGCGCGCGTGTTCTCCTCGGCCCAGATGCCGGTGAGCCCGCCGGGGTTGAGGCGAAACGCCTTCTGGTTGAAGACGCGCGCGGTGGTGGCGCACGTGGTCGTGCCGTCGGCGCACACCCACGCGCCGAGCAGCACGTCGGGCGAATCGTCGAGCACGCCGCCGTGGCCGCGGAAGCTGTCCTCGCGCACGTTGCCCGGATCGCCGTTGTGCGTGTCGCTCGAGCCGATGAGGCCGAGCTTGTACGGGTTCACGCCGTTGTACTGCGCGCGCAGCCGCAGGCCGTCGACGAGCGTGTCGCGCAGCATGTCGAGCCGCGCGGTGCAGTTGGCGGGCGTCGCGGCGGCGGAGTCGGTGGCGACGGCGGTGCACTCCTGGCGGCAGTACGACGGATCGGTCGCCGCGCCGGTGCAGATCGGCTTGGTCTTCTCGAACGCGCACGCCGCGTCCTCGTCGGCGGAGAGCGGGTTCGCGTAGCCGAGGCCGCACTCCGACTCGCCCTTGTGCTGCATCACCTCGGCGAGCACGTCGGCGCGCGCGCGCTGCTCGATCTGCGCCTGCGTGACCGGCGCGGCGCCGCTCGCCGCGATCTGGAACACGCGCCCGTCGCTGAGGTTGGAGTTGTGCGGGATCGAGACGTAGTCGCAGTGGCCGTCGTGCGCGCACACGGCGTCGAGCGCGTTCCACATCTCCCATTCGTCGGCCACGTCGAGCGACGAGATCGGCTTCGACGGCAGCGCGTCGCCGTTGAAGATGATGTTGCGGTGCAGGCTCGCGCCGTTCGGCAGCCCGGTGTACTCGTACGCGGTGAACGCGGTGAACGTGCACGGATCGTTCGCCTCGTCGGCGAAACCCATCGAGCGGCCCCACGCGTCGGCGGTCATCGCCAGCTGCGGCACCAGGTTCGCCAGCGTCTTGAGCCCCTGCTGGCTCGTCGGCGTGTTGCCGAGCGCGTACGCCGTCGCCGCCGTGCTGACCAGCGAGCCGATGGTCATGCAGGTCGACTGGTTCATCGGCGGCTGGCCGGGGAGGCCGCAGTAGCCGGCGAAGCCGCCGATCAGCTCCGAGTGATCGGTCACCGCGGTGAAGTCGAGCGGCACGTCGAGCTTCACCGTCTTGCACGGCACCGCGGGCGCGTCGCCGCACGGCAGCGACGTGGCGCCGCCCTTGGCGAAGGCGAACGCCTCGCGCGGGCCGTTCAGCTCGTTGAAGAAGTACGCGTCGAACGAGTAGTTGGTGTGGACGTGCAGATCGCCCCAGTAGAGCCGCGTGACGCCGCTCTTCGAGCCGGCGCACTGGAGCGCGGGCGCCATGTCGGGCGGCGTGGTGTGGCCGGCAGAGCCGCACGAAGCGAGCGACAAGACGGCGAGCGTTCGAACCGCGTAGCGCATGCGCGTCCCCCCTATTGCAAGAGCGTGAGCGTTCGTCCGAAGAACCAGTACGTGGCGAGCGTGCCCATGGCGTAGACCGTCACGCGCTCGACGCGCTGGACGCGCGCCGACGCCAGCCAGCGGATCGCCGCCAGCAGCGCCAGCGCCGCGCCGACGAACGCGAGCTGGCCGAGCTCGACGCCGACGTTGAAGCGCAACAGCGACGAGAGCAGCGACGCGCGCGGCAGACCGATCTCGACCAGCGCGCCGGCGAAGCCGAAGCCGTGCAGGAGCCCGAAGCCGAACGCCAGCAGCCACGGCCGCCGCGTCGAGCGCGTGGCCGGCGTGCGCGCCAGCTCGGCGGCGAGCGCGACGATGCTGAGCGCGATCGCCGCCTCGACGCCGCGCGGCGGCAGCGCGACCACGCCGGTGCCGGCGAGCGCGAGCGTGATGCTGTGCGCGCACGTGAACGCGGTGACCGCCCCGAGCAGCCGCCGCCACGGCACCGCGCGCAGCCCGCGCTCGGCGAAGTCGCTCGCGCGCAGCACCAGCAGGAGCAGCCCGAAGACGAACAGCAGGTGATCGAGGCCCGAGAGGATGTGGCGCACGCCGAGGTCGACGAACGAGACGGCGGCGGCGGGCGCGTCGGCGCGGCCGAGGATCACCGACGGGCGATCGCGGCGGGCGACGACGGTGAGCGGCGGGCGATCGCGCAGCCGCGCGTGCACCACCACCTCGGGCACGCCGACCGTGAGGCCGTCGATCTCGATTTCGGCGCCCGCGAGCGCGACGCCGGCGCAGCGGTAGCGCGCGTGCTCGACCGCGCGATCCTCCGCTGGGTCGCTCGCGAGCGGCGCGATTGGCGCGAGCGGCGACAGCGGCGCGCAGCCGGGCGGCAGCCGCGCCTCGACGCGGCGGGGAGCGGCTTCGACCAGCGGCCACGTCGTCGTTACCTCCACGGAGTCCGGCGTCTCGTCGAGCTCGACGAACGCAGGCCGAAGCTCGTGCGCTGACGCGGGCGTTGATGCGAGAACGGCTACGGCTACGGCTACGGCTACGGCCACGGCCATGAAACTGAGCGAGAATCGTTTCACGGTTGCGGGCTCGCGTCTTCGCGCACCACCTCGAAGCTGTCGCGCAACGCCGAGAGCTGCGCCCGCTCCGCCTGCTGCCGCTGCTCCGCGATCCAATCCTGCCGCGCCCGCTTGCGCGTCTCCGCCGCGTCGAGCGCGCCCGCCGAGCGCTCGCGCACGCGCACGAGGTGCAGGCCGTAGCTCGACTCGAGCGGCCCGCGCCACTCGCCCGCCGGCAGCGCGAACAGCTCCTGCGCCAGCGACGGGCCGAGCACCTTGGCCAGCTCGGCGCGCGTCGCCGCCGCGGTCGCCAGCGGCAGCGGATAGGGATCGCCCGCGACCGCGCCGCCGCGCCGCAAGGTCTCGAGCGCCTCGCGCGCGACCGCGCCGATCGCCGCGCCGCGCTTCGAGCGGCTGAAGAACGCCTGCTCGAACGTCACGCGGGTCGCCGGCGCGTACTCGTCGCCGCGCGCCGCGATCCACGCGCGCAGCTCGTCGTCGGTCGGCTCGCGCACCGCCGCCAGATCCTCCTCGAGAAAGCGCATGCGCTGCACCAACCGGCGGCGCACGATGGTGTCGCTCTCGTGCAGCCCGAGGCGCAGCGCCGCGCGAAACAGCGCCTCCTCCTCGACGTAGCGCTCGATCTCCTGCCGCTCCTCGTCGGGCGTCGGCGGGCGCCCGCGGCGGCGCGTGAGGTCGGCGCGCAGCTCCTCGGCCTGGCGCTGCGTCACCACGATGCGCCGCGCGTGCGCGATCGAAGCCGTCGCGCCGCGAAGATGATCGGCGCACACCAGCAGCGCTCCGAGCAGCGCGAAGTGAACCAGCGGTTCGCGGAGCAGCTTGCCGATCGGGAGCTGGTGGCGCGGACGCATCGACACCCGACCTCTCGCTTTCATTTTCGCACGGCGCGAAGGCGGAGTACATGGACGCGCGCCGTTTCGCGCCGAATTCAATTCAATTCATTTCGTTTTCAATTCAATTCAATTCGAATCGGATTCGAATCGGATTCGACGTATGATGCGTCGTGACCATACCCGCGCGCGGCGTGCTGGAGATTCGCTCCTCCGACGCGGAGCACGTGATCGCCGCCTACAATCCGCTGGTCCTCACGCATTTCACGCGGACGCCGAATAAAAAAGAGCTGGCGCTCATGGGCGCGCTCGCCGAGGAGGGGCGCGCGGCGTCGATCCGCGGCGGCATGCTGTTCGTGATCGCGCGGCGCAACATCTCGGGCGGCATCGATCCGAAGGTCCGCGAGTTCTTCGAGGCGATGGTGCGGCGGAACGCGGCGATCTTCGGCGCCAGCGCGGCGGTGATCTTGATGCAGGGCTTCGGCGGCTCGCTGATGCGCAGCTTTCTCACCAGCCTGTTGCTGCTGAGCAGCAAGCGCAAGCAGCTCCAGGTCTTCGCCGCGGTGGACGAAGCGTGCCGCTGGCTCGCGCCGCAGCACGAGCTCGATCCCGCGGCGCTGATCCAGGCCTACGAAGAAGCGACCGCGAACATCGCGCGCGGTTGATCGCTTCGCCGCCGCCGCCGTTACCAGCGGCGCGCGCGGCGGCGGGCGAGCGCGAAGGCGAGCGCCAGCGCGGCGCCGAGGAGCAGGAGCGCGGCGCCCGGCGCGCGCGCGTCGCTCATCGAGCAGCCGGAGCCCGGCGTGGTCGTCACCTGCACGTCGGGCCCGCTGACGTTGGGCACGCACGTCGGCGCGACCGCGCCGTTCGAGTGGAAGCCGGCCTCGCAGTCGCACGAGTAGCCGCCGTTGAAGTTGTTGCACGTGCCGCGATTGCAGGGATTGTCGCCGGCCAGGCACTCGTCGATGTCGACGCAGGTGGTGCCGTCGAACTGCCAGCCGGCGCCGCAGTCGCAGCGGTAGCCGGTCTGCGGCAGCGCGAGCGCGACGCACGTGCCGGCTTGATCGCCGCGATCGATGCAGTGATTCACGGCGCACTGGTTCGTCGGCTTGAGCACGCAGCTCGAGCCGTCGGCGCTGGCGACGTACGCGATGTTCTTGCACGTGCACACGTGCCCGAGCGACGGCGCCGGCTGGGTCGCGCAGGTGTTGCCCGCCTGGCTGGTCACGCACTGGAGCTGCGAGGTGTTGTCGCACGTCGTCGGGTGCACGCACGTCGGCGTGGTGCCGCCGGTCGTGAGGTAGCCGGTGTTGCACGCGCAGGTGTAGCCGCCGCCGAGGCCGACGTTGGTGCAGACGCCGTTGCCGCACGGGTTGCCGGTCGCGCACTCGTCCTTGTCGACGCAGGTGTTGAAGCCGGCGACCGTGCCTTGCGTCCAGAACGTCGTCGAGCACGCGCAGGTGTAGCCGAGCGTCAAGCCGCCCGGGTCGGTGCACGTCGCGCCGGTGTCGCCGCCGTCGCGGCAGTGGTTGGGGACGCAGTCGTTGATGTCGACGCACGCGGGCTTGCCGTCGGAGCCGGTGCCGGTGGTCATCGCCGGGTTGCCGCACGTGCAGTGATAGTTGACCGACGGCGGCGCCTCGTCGACGCACATGTTGCCGGGGAACGTGGTGCAGTCGCTGATCGCCGCCGCGGTGCACGCGTTGAAGTCGACGCAGCTCGGATGCGCGCCGCCCGTCGAGACGTAGCCGGTGTTGCACGCGCACGTCCAGCCGCCGGCGACCGCGGTGCACGTGCCCTTGCCCGCGCCGCACGGATCGGGCGTGCCGGGACACGCGCTCACGCACGAGGTGCCGGTGCTGTTGAGCACGAAGCCGGGATCGCAGGCGCACGTGTAGCCGGTGGCGGTGTCGGTGCACGCGGCGGACGCGTCGCCGTTGTCGCGGCAGTGATTGGTCGGCGAGCAGCCGATCACGCACGCCGGTTTTCCGTCGGAGCCGGTGCCGTTTTTATAGACCGACGGATCGCACGTGCAGGTGTAGACCAGCGACGGCGGCCCGCTGTCGTTGCACTTGTTCGCCGACGGCGCGACGTGCGAGATGATGCAATCGGTGTTGGCCGCGTCGGTGCACGTGGTGCAGCTCGAGCCGAGATCCTTGAAGCCGGCCTTGCAGCTGAAGTTGAACGACAGCGACGGCGCGCCGGCGCCGTTCTCCTTCGATTGGAATCTCTGGATCTGCGAGGTCGCGGCGTTGGAGCTGACGATCATCCAGCCGAACGGGTTGCCGTTGTCGATCCAGTTCTGCACGTCGCACGACAGGTTGGTGCCGGCGCACGCGGCCGAGCTGAAGGTGAGCGTGCCGCCGATGCCGAGCCCCGTCGAGCTCTGCGCCGCGCTCGCCGATCCGAACCCGGTGCCGCCGGCGGTCGTCCACGCGGTGGCGGTTCCGCAGTTCGCCTGGTTCCAGTTCGCCGCCGCGCCGGAGCACGCCGTGCCGACGAGGAAGCCGGTGGAGACGTCGTTGCCGCCGCCGCCTTCGGACCAGTCCTGGGTGATGCGGAACAGCGAGTACGTGCCCACCGTGCCGACGGTCTGGCCGCACGTCGGGCCGGGACAGTTGGCCGGGTTGCCGACGCCGCCGAGCGTGAGCTGCAACGTGGTGCTGGTGACGGTGACGCGGCCGGTGAGCCCCGCCGGCATGTTGAAGCGCAGCAGGCCGTGCGCCGTCGCGTTCGCGCCGCTGGTGCCGACGAAGATGCCGTGGCTGCCGCCGAAGTTGTTGTTGATGGCCGCGGCGCTCGCGTGCACGAACGTATCGCCCGCGTTCGTGCCGCTCCCCGAGCCGGCGCGCGCGCGCACGGCGAGGAGCGCGACCGCGGCACCGGCGAGCGCGGCGAGCGCACGCTTTTCGAAACGGATGAATGGCATTTAAGGGTCCGCCCCATTATCTGCCAAGACCACTACCGTGATCAATCTAGTTGGCGAGCTTGACACCGGGTCCATAGATGCGCGACCGTGAGCGGGACACCCATTTACTTTGATTTTGGGGGAGAGGTGCCAATTTGCGCGCATTGACGATGACGGCTCTGCTCACTTCCGCGACGCTCCTGGGATGCAAATCCGACCCGCCGGTGGTCAATATCAACACGCTGCCGGCCGGCGACAACGCTACGCTCGCCAGCGCCTACGACATCCAGGAAGGATCGTCGCTCGATCTGGTGGTCGCTCCCGACACCGCGGGCGCGATGGTCACCACCTCGATGCTCCCCAAGAACGCGGTCCTCACCAACGGGATCTTTTCGTTCACGCCCGACTATTCGCAGGCGGGTCTCTATAGCGTCACGTTCACCATTACTACGGGCACCGTGGTCACCATCAAGACCATCGGCGTTCGCGTGCTCAACGTCATTCACATCGACACGCCCGCGCTCACCGTCGTCAGCGAAGGCGCGAGCGCGCCCGACATCACGTTCAGCAGCGACGATCCCAAAGGCACGATCGTCAACTACTCGGCCGATCTGACCAACGCGCCGGGCGCGACCTTCGATCCGGTCGCCGCCAAGCTCAGCTTCTCGCCGTCGTTCCGCTGGCTCGACACCAAGCCCGGCGCGCTCGCCATCCTGGTGACCGCCGAAGGCACCGAGATCGACACCGGCAAGACCGACACCTCGACCGCCAAGGTGCTCTACCAGATTAATGAGGCGACCTCGTTCAACCAGGAGCTGGTGCCGATCTTCCTGCTGCCGGTCGGCGCGACGGGCGGCACGCACCCCGAATGGGAGAGCTCCGAAGGCCACAACTGCATGAGCGCCGGCTGCCACGACGGCACCGGCACCGCTCCGGCGGGAATCGATTTCCATCCCAACTCGATCTACGACCAGCTCGTCAATCACGACATCGCCGCCGACGGCATCAACGGCTCGACGTGCAACAGCCAGGCGGCGCTCGGCGTCAAGCGCGTCACGCCCGGCAGCTTGACCAAGAGTCTCTGGTTCATGAAGATCTCCGGCACCGACGGCGCCGGCAATCCGGGACCGCCGTGCGGCGTGCAGATGGCGGAGAACCAGCCGTTCAACTGGTGGACGGTGTCGAGCCAGGACGCGTGGAACCAGTGCGCGCCGACGGACAGCAACTGCCGCGCCGCGCTCGACTGTGTGGCCACCGACATCACTTGCAAGCTCAACGCGCGTTATGTCCGCAAGGCGCAGGTCTGGATCATGGCCGGTGCGCCGAAAAACTAACCGGAGACTTCCTTTGCAGAAGATCATTGCGGCACTGGCGCTCGTGTCATTGGCCGGCTGCGCCCTCTCGCCCGGCTCGCTGGTCCTGGTGTTCCCGAGCGATCAAGACAAAGCCAACGCGGCGCACGCCACGATCATCGAGGTGCGCCCGATGTCGGCCACCGACGATCAGTGCCCGCGCTATCTACAGTTCGCCGAGCCCGATCCCAATCAGATCGAGAGCTCGACCACCCTCGATCTCAACAACGGAGTGCCGTCTCAAGAGATCAAGCACGTGCCGAACGGCTATCAAACGCTGCTGGTGAAAGTCACCAACGCGCAGACGAACCTGATCCTGCACGGCTGCCGCAGCGGCGACGTCGGCGGCAAGTTCGAGATCGATCTCGTGGACGTCAACCAGGCGCCGCCCGATCTCTCGCCGAACGGCGACGGCGCCGTCGATCTGCTGCCGCCGCCGAACGACATGACGATGCACAAGTACCTGCAGATCACCGCCACCGAGATGCGCTTGAGCACGCGCAAGCTGAGCGGCGTGGTCATCACCCTCAAAGACTCGGGCACCTCGACCCAGACGCTGCCGCCCACCGACTCGACCGGCACGGTCAAGATCGACACGCTCGGCATGACGCCGCCGTTTACGATTACCGCGAGCGCGCCGGTGAGCAACGGTTATCAAGGCGCGTCCACGCTCACCGGCGTCAATCCGACGTT
>DASREC010000108.1:0-2356 GCA_035652295.1 Polyangia bacterium | reverse complement strand
CGCGCTGTCGCGCATCGTCCTCGACAACTTCGACAACCTCCAGGCGTCGTGGGTGACGCAAGGCGGGAAGGTGGGGCAGTTGAGCCTGGCGTTCGGCGCCAACGACATGGGCAGCGTGATGATCGAGGAGAACGTCGTCCGTGCGGCGGGCGCCGCCTACTGCATGGACGAAGTGGAGATCGTCCGCAACGTCGAGGATGCCGGGTTCGTCGCCAAGCGCCGCAACATGCACTACGAAATTCTTGGCGACCCGATGTTCCGCGAGCGCGAGGTGCCGCGCATGCTGGAGCTCGCGACCGCCCGCGCCGACGGCGACACGCACGTGCCCGACGAGCTGCGGAACTACCCGGCGCGCAGCCGCGCCGGCAAGCACCTTCGCGTCCTGCCGCATTGAAACGCTACCGCGCGTCCTGGGTGCTGCCGATCGTCGAGCCGCCGATCAAGGACGGCTGGATCGCCGTCGATCGCGGCCGCATCGTCGCCACCGGGCGCCCCTCGGCGAACCGCAGCGAGCCCGAGATCGACCTCGGCGACGTGGCGGTGCTGCCGGGCCTCGTCAACGCGCACACGCATCTCGAGCTGTCGTATCTGCGCGACGAGGTGCCGCCGGCGCCGCAGTTCGTGACCTGGATCCGCAACGTGATGGCGGCGCGGCGTCAGCGGCCCGACCCGGCGTCGCCGGAGATCGTCGAGGCCATCGATCGCGGCATCGACGAGGCGGTCTCGACGGGGACGGCGGTCGTGGGCGACATCAGCAACACGCTCGTCACCTTCGATCGGATCGCGCGCAGCCCGCTGGCCGCCGTCGTCTTCTACGAGCTGATTCGCTTCAACGCTCCCGAACCGGAGGCGCTGGTGGAGCAGGCCGCGGCGGATCTGGCGCGCCTGCCGGCGACCGATCGCGTGCGCGCGAGCCTGGCGGCGCACGCGCCGTACTCGGTGGCGCCGCTGGTCTTCCGCGCGATTCGCGCCGCGGTCAACCGCGAGCCGTTCGCGCCCTGCAGCGTCCACCTGTCGGAGTCGGTGGAAGAAGTGGAGTTCATCCGCAGCGGCGGCGGGCCGTGGCGTCAGCTGCTCCAGGACGTGGGCGCGTGGGACCCGGCGTGGGTCGCGCCGGGCGGCTCGCCGGTCAAGTTTCTCGACGACTGCGGCTTTCTGGACGGACGGGTGCTGGCGGTGCACGGCGTGCAGATGACCGCAGACGATCTGCAGCGGCTGATCGATCGCGGCGTGACGCTCGTCACGTGTCCGCGCAGCAACGGCCACACCGGCGCGGGCGCGCCGCCGATCGAGGACTTCTACCGCTCGGGCGTCCGCGTCGCGGTCGGCACCGACAGCCTGGCGAGCACGCCGGATCTGAACGTCTTCGCGGAAATCGCCACCATGCGCGCGCTGGCGCCGGGCGTGCCGGCGTCGGCGCTGCTCGAGAGCGCGACGCGGCACGGCGCCAAAGCGCTCGGCTTCGATGCCGACTACGGCACGATCGAGGCCGGGAAGCGGGCGCGCCTGCTGCTCGTCGCCGTGCCGCCAGGCAGCGGCGATGTGGAAGAATATCTGGTTGGCGGCGTCCAGCCCGAACAGATTCGATGGCTCTCGGTCGAATAAGAACCTACGCGTCCTTCGTTCGGTTCAGCCACTCGGTGTTTGCGCTGCCGTTCGCGCTGGCCGGCGCGCTGCTCGCGGCGGAGCAGGTGCCGCTGACGTGGCGCACCGTTGTCTGGATCCTGGTGGCGATGGTCGGCGCGCGCAGCGCGGCGATGGGCTTCAACCGCGTTGCCGACGCGCGGATCGATGCGCTGAACCCGCGGACCGCCATGCGCGAGCTGCCCCGCGGCGTCATGACCCTGCGCGAAGCCACGGCCTTCGTCGCTCTCGCCTCGGCGGTGTTCGTGTTCGCCGCATGGGAGCTGAATCCGATCTGCTTCGCGCTGTCGCCGGTCGCGCTCGCAATCGTGTTCTGGTATTCGCTCGCGAAGCGCTACACCACCTGGACGCAGCTGTTCCTCGGCGTCGCGATGGCGGTGGCGCCGGTCGGCGGCTGGCTGGCGGTCGGCGGCCGTGGCGGATGGCAGCCGTGGCTGCTCGCGCTGGCCATCGGCACGTGGGTCGGCGGCTTCGACGTGCTGTATGCCTGCCAGGATCTCGACTTCGATCGGGCGCACGGCCTCCGGTCGATTCCCGTCCGCTTCGGCGTGGCCGCGTCGCTCGCGATCTCGCGGCTGATGCACGTCGTGGCGGTGACGTGCCTCTTCGCGCTCGCGCTGGTGACGCCGCTCGGGCCCATCTACATCGCCGGCGTCGGCATCGTCGCCGCGCTGCTGGTGTACGAGCAGTCGCTGGTGTCGGCGAGCGATCT
>DASREC010000107.1:0-4841 GCA_035652295.1 Polyangia bacterium | reverse complement strand
GGCCCGCTCGTGATCCTCGTGCCCGTCGGCGGCGCGCTCATCGTCGGGCTGATGGCGCGCTACGGCTCGCAGACGATCCGCGGCCACGGCATCCCCGAGGCGATGGAGCAGGTGCTCACCAACGAGAGCCGCATTCCGGCGCGCGTGACCTTCCTCAAGCCGCTGTCGGCGGCGCTGTCGATCGGCACCGGCGGGCCGTTCGGCGCCGAGGGGCCGATCATCGCCACCGGCGGCGCGCTCGGCTCGCTCGTGGGGCAGCTCCTGCGCGTGACCGGCCTCGAGCGCAAGACGCTGCTCGCGGCCGGCGCGGCGGCGGGCATGGCGGCGACCTTCGGCAGCCCGGTGTCGGCGGTGCTGCTCGCCGTCGAGCTGCTGCTGTTCGAGTATCGCCCGCGCTCGCTGATCCCGGTCGCGCTCGCCGCCACCGCGGCGACGGCGCTGCGCATGGCGTTCAGCGGATCGGCGCCGGTGTTCGCCATGCCCGATCTCGCGCAGCCGAGCGGCGGCGCGCTGGCGTCGTACGTGCTGCTGGGCGCGATCGTCGGCGTCGCGTCGGTGTGGGTGACGCGCCTGGTGTACGCGATCGAGGACGCGTTCGATCGGCTGCCGATCCATTGGATGTGGTGGCCGGCGCTCGGCGCGATCGCGGTCGGCGTCGTCGGCCTCTTCGCGCCGCGCACGATGGGCGTCGGCTACGACAACATCGAGCAGATCCTGCGCGGCGGAATCGCCGGGCGCGCGCTCGTCTTCCTGTGCGCGCTCAAGCTGGTGTCGTGGTCGATCTCGCTCGGCTCGGGCACGTCGGGCGGAACGCTGGCGCCGCTGTTCACCATCGGCGGCGGATTGGGCGCGGCGCTCGGGGCGCTTCTGGGCGCGGTGCTGCCTTCGCTCGACATCGATCCGCGCATCTGTGCGCTGGTCGGCATGGCGGCGATCTTCGCCGGCGCGTCGCGCGCGCTGCTGGCGTCGGTGGTGTTCGCGTTCGAGACCACGCGCTCGGCGATGGGGCTCCTGCCGCTGCTCGGCGGCTGCACGTCGGCGTTCCTGGTCTCGTGCCTGCTGATGCGCAACTCGATCATGACCGAGAAGATCGCGCGGCGCGGCGTGCGCGCGGTGGGCGAGTACGTGGCCGATGCGCTCGAGCAGATCAGCGTGCGCGACGTGGCGCTGCGCCCCGTGGTCACGCTACGCGCCTCCGACGGCGTGCGCGCCACGCTCGA
This sequence comes from Polyangia bacterium, assembly GCA_035652295.1. Classification (GTDB taxonomy): domain Bacteria; phylum Myxococcota_A; class Polyangia; order Palsa-1104; family Palsa-1104; genus DASREC01. The sequence goes on along the minus strand of DASREC010000107.1, from coordinate 3,621 downwards.
CTGGCTGGCGTCGAGCAGCGGGGCGGGCCATCAAGGCTTCCCGATCGTCGACGGCGACGGGCTGCTCGTCGGCGTGGTGACGCGCCGCGATCTGCAGGGCGCGCCCGACGGCGACGCCACGCTCGGCGAAGTGGCCAGCCGCGCGCCGGTGGTCATCTTCGACGACTCCAGCTTGCGGGACGCGGCCGATCATATGGCGCGCGAACGCGTCGGCCGCCTGCCGGTCGTCTCGCGGGAGTCGCCGCGCAAGATCATCGGCATCGTCACGCGCAGCGATCTCGTCGATGCCCACGCGCGCCGTCTGGCTGAGCACAACTGAACGACTGCCTGCCGGACTGATGTCACGCGCGGGCTTGCGCCCCGCATTCGTTTCGTCCGGCGGTACTCGGCGCTTTGCGCCTGCGGCCGTACACCAGTGCCGTGTTGACCGACGGTGGTCGAAACCGTTGACCGCTTTGGCTTGGACGGGAAACGCGCCTCCGTTCCGGCGGGCGAAACGAACGCGGGTCCACCCGCGCTACTTTAGCCAATTGGTTAAGTCTTTAAAAACCCGCAATACGCCTAAAGTGAATCAGATCGGCAAATGGAGCCATTCTGGAGACCTCTGCTGAATGGCCTTGGTCCCGCTGCGACTACAGCACAGAGTCCAGCGCGCGGATGAGGCGATCGACTTCTTCGACAGTGTTGTAGTGGACCATGGAGACGCGGATGACGCCGCCGCGATCCTGCAAGCCGAGTGATTCGATCAGGCGGCGGGCGTAGAAGTCGCCGCTCTTGATGCCGAGGTGGTGGGCGTCGATCGCCGGCGGGATTTCGGCGGAGTGGCGGTTCTCGACGGTGAAGCTGATGGTGGGGACGCGCGTGGCGCGATCGGCGGTGGCGAGGCCGATGATGCGGACGTCGCGCTTGTGGCGGAGGTAGTCGAGCAGGCGGGAGGCGAGGCGCTCTTCGTGCTCGGCGATCGCGGCCGGGCCGAGATCGTCGAGGTAGGGTTTGATGGCGGTCAAAGACCAGGTCAGCTCGTAATTGACGTTTCCCGGTTGCAGCTTGTAGGGGATTTCGTGGTCGCCGATGAAATAGTGATTGAGGTTGGCGAGCGATAGAAGATGGTCGCGTTTGCCATAGAGGACTGCTTGATGCGGGCCAAAGACTTTGTAGAGACTGAAGACGTAGTAGTCGACGTCCCAGGCTTGAACGTCGACGGGGCGGTGCGGCGCGTAGGCGACGCCGTCGACGCAGACCTGCGCGCCGGCGGCGTGGACCGCGCGCGTGATCTCGGCGACCGGATGAATGGTGCCGAGGACGTTCGACGCGTGGGTGAAACACACCAATCGCGTGCGATGGGTCAAGAGTGGTGTCAATGCGTCGAGGTTCAAAGACAGTGAATCGCGATCGAGCTTCCACTCGCGCAGGACCACGCCGCGTTCGGCGAGGCGGCGCCAGGCGCCGATGTTGGATTCGTGATCGCAGTTGGTCACGACGATCTCGTCGCCCGCGGCGAAGCGCATGGCGAGGGCGAGGTTGTCGAGGAGCTGCGTGGTCGACGGGCCGAGGACGATCTCGTCGGGGGAGCGGGCGTTGAGGAGCGCGGCCACCGAGCGGGCGCCCTCGGCCACGCGCTCGGCGGCGAGGCGCGACGGGGCGTAGCTGCCGCCGAGCTGCACGTTCGAGGTGCGTAGGAACTCGACGATGCGCTCGACCACGCGGCCGAGGATCTGCGAGCCGCCGGCGTTGTCGAAGAACACCCAATCGCCCTCCTGTTCGGCGAGCGCCGGAAACTGCCGGCGCACCGACGGGAGATCGAGCCCGCTCACTTGAGCGACCGGGTCTTGTACGTGACTTCGGTGCGCGCGAGCAGATCGTGCAGCGCCAGTTTCTTGGGATGAAACGCGGCCAAGAGAAACCCGCCGAGATAGCCGAGGAAGATGATCGCCGACAGCGCGAGGTAGAGCAGCGGCTGGAGCAGCGAGTCCCACTTGAGCTGTGACAGCGTGAAGCTGATGTGGCGATCGCGGTGCAGGTAATAGAGCACGGTGCCGAGGCCGATCCAGGCGATCGGGCCCCAGGCGAACACCGCGTAGCGGATCGACGCCGCCTTCCAGCCGAGCCGTTTACCGTCGCGGTCGGTGACCTGAAGCTTCAATAACCATTTGCCGGCGGTTTGACCGAGAAACCGGTGCATCAAAATGAAATACACGGCGGCCAATAGAAACGACCAGCGGCCGAGCAGGAGCGACGTGACGCCGACGAGCGCGAGATCGATCCCGAGCGCCGCGGTGCGCATCCAGAAGCCGGTGTGCTCGCGCCGCCCGGGCAGCGCCGCCTCCATCGCCGCGATCAGCTCGTCGTAGGACGCGAAGCGGTTGCGCGCGTCCTTGGCCATCATGCGATCGATGAGGCGCTCCATCGACTCGGGCACCTCGGGCCGGAGCGCGCGCAGGCGCGTGGCGCGATCGGTGACGTGCATGCTCATCACCGCCACCGGCGACGGATTGTCGAACGGCGGCTGGCCGGCGATCAGGTGATACATCGTGCAGCCGAGCGAGTAGATGTCCGAGCGGTGGTCGACCTCCTCGGCGCGGCTCTGCTCGGGCGCCATATATAAAGGAGAGCCGACGATCACGCCCTGGCGCGTGAGCTGCGCGTCGCCGCGCATCGACTTCACCAGACCGAAGTCGGCGATCTTGACCTGGCCGTCTTTGTCGACGAGCAGGTTGGACGGTTTGACGTCGCGGTGGATGAAGCCTTTGGCGAACGCCGCCTTCAAGCCGCGCGCGGCGGCGATGCCGTGCTCGAGCGCCTTCACCCAGTCGAGCCGATCGCCGCGGCCGAGCAGCACGTCGAGCGGCGTGCCCTCGATGTACTCCATGGCGAAGAAGTGGACGCCGCGATCTTCGCCGATGAAATAGATCTGCGTGATGTTGGTGTGGCCGAGCTGCGCCTGCGCGCGCGCCTCGCGGACGAAGCGCGCCACGGTCTCGGAGTCGATGCCGATCTCGGGATCGAGCACCTTGATCGCCACCGGCCGCTCGAGCGACGTGTCGATGCCGAGGTAGACCGCGCCCATGCCGCCGCGGCCGAGCAGGCGCGTGAGCTCGAAGTGCTTGAGCCGCGAGCCGACGAGCGCGTCGGGCGGCGGCGGGCTCGCGATCGGCGTGCCGACGACGATCTGCGGCGTGACCTGGTCGGCGGCGCGAGCGTCGGGCTTCTCGGCGCTCGGTGCTGGGCTCTTCACGTTGCCCGCTTGCGATCGGGCGAACCTGGGGAGTGTGGCATCGAGCGCGGGCGTCTTGCCTTTGCCTCCGCTCATCGAGAGTAAATTTAGCATACGAGCGCTTGCCCGCGAGCGGCGAATCGATCAAAGGATGAAGACATGTGTGCGCTCCCGCGTGCGTGTGGCGTCGCGCTCTTCGTGGCCGCGCGGATCGCCGCCGCCGATTCGAGCGCGCCGGAGATCTCGTCGGCGGCGCGCGTGTGCCGGCAGTCGGCGCTGGCGAGCGAGTGGAAGGACGATCCCGCCGAGGCCGGCACGCGGCGCTTGCGCGTGCGCCGCGATCTCGACGGCGACGGAATGGCCGATCGGCTCGACGGCGTGGAGTACAACGGCAACGATTCGTCGTC
>DASREC010000106.1:0-9618 GCA_035652295.1 Polyangia bacterium | reverse complement strand
CCGAGAAAGAGAATCCGCTCGACGGGCCGGATCGCCTGCTCGGCTCGCGCATCCTCGACTTCGAGCTGGTGTCGGTGCTCGGCTCGGGCGGGATGAGCGTGGTGTACCGCGCGCGCCACCCGGTGACGCTGCAGGAGGTGGCGATCAAGATCCTGCCGCCGGAGCTGGCGGTGCACGACGAGCTGAAGGCGCGCTTCGTCGAGGAGGCGCGGGTGCTGGCGCTGCTCGAGCACCCGAACATCACCGCGCTCAACAACTTCGTCGAGGGCACCGGGCGGCTGTGCTTGATCATGCAGTTCGTCGAGGGCACGACGTTCGAGAAGCGCATCACCGAAGCGGGGCACGTGCCGCCGGCGGAGGCGCTGCGCGTCGGCGTCGAGGTGCTCAAGGCGCTCGAGTACGCGCACGCGCGCCAGGTCGTGCACCGCGACATCAAACCGTCGAACGTGCTCATGCGCAGCGACGGGGCGATCAAGGTGACCGACTTCGGCATCGCCAAGATCCTCGGCCAGTCGCGCCTGACCTCGACGGGCCAGACGATGGGGACGGTGCGCTACATGTCGCCCGAGCAGGTGCGCGGCAAGGTGGTCGACGCGCGCTCGGACGTCTACTCGCTCGGCGTGACGCTCTACGAGGCGCTGGCCGGCACGACGCCGTTCGACGGAGACAACCCGTTCGAGATCATGCAGAAGCACCTGAACGCGCGGGCGGCGCCGCTGGCGCAGCACGGGGCGCACGTGCAGCCGTCGGTGGAGAAGGCGATCTTGCGCGCGATGGAGAAAGATCCGCGCGACCGCTGGCCCGACGCCACCGCGTTTCGCGTGGCGCTCGAGCAGGAGCTGGCGCGCGATCCGACGATGGCGAGCCCGGTGGTGGGCGCGCCGGCGCGCAGGCCGCGCCGCTCGGGCGTGCAGATGTTCGCGCTGTCGCTCGGCGTGGTGGTGGCGCTCGGCGCGGCGGCGGCGATCGCGATCGTCAAGCTGCGCGCGAAGCCGCCGGTGGTGGTTGCGCCGCCGCCGCCCAAGCATCCGCCGGCGTCGCTGTCGCCGGCGGTCTGGCCGGCCTCGCATCTCGTGCGCGGCCTCGTCCCCGCCGCCGATCAGACGTTTGCCGCCGACGGGCTGCGCGTGCAATCGGCCGCGCCGCGCGACGCCGCCGCGCTCACCGAGCTGCGCGACGACTACCTCGCCACCACCAGGTTGCTCGCCGAGTTCTTGAAGACCAACCCGCAGCCGAACGCGCGCGCCGTCGCGCCGGCCGCCGACAAGCCGCCGCCGCTCAACCTGGTGCTGGTGCCGCAGGCGATGCTCAACCAGGCCGATCTGTGGCCCGGCTTCCCGCACGACGACAAGCTCGACTATCCCTCGCGGTACGTGCCCGGCAAGCGCACGCTCTACGTCGCCGACGCGCGCGGCTTCCAGCAGAAGGAGCTGCCCTACGGCATCGCCATGCACGTGCTGGCGTCGACCGCGCTGAGCGATGACGACTGCCTCGACCTCGCCGACAAATTCGCCGCCTGGTACCCCGCGCACGCCCGTCGCTGACGCGGTCCGACCTCAGCGACGCGACGGCTGGGATCGCGCCCGCGAGGTTTTCCACAGGCGCTCTCCGACGGAGCGACGAAAAACCCCTCCCCGTCGGTGAAACCCCCCGCCCGAGAGGGCGCCGGCGACCGGCTTTCCCTGTCGTCCCGCGCAGATGACTCGATCGAGTGAGACCTGTACGGTAGATGTGCGCTGCTCTGCGCTTGACCTGGGGATAACTTGTGTGAAAGGACCCCGTCGACGCGAGCGGTCACGCGCGGCGCAGCTTCCGGTTTTCCTTTGACTTGGTTCCGAGCGGGTGAGATAGTCTCGGCGCGAAACGGCATACCCACGTCGACTGGGAGGGGTTCCTATGTACCGCGCACGGATTGGTCTGGCGGCCGCCGCGCTGGTAGCGGTGCTGACCGCGGTGGTGGCGATGTCGGTCGGCTCGACCGTCACCAGCGCCTCGACCAGGCAGGTCGAAGGCACCGTCGAGCACGCGCAGGCGGCGTTCCCGAAGCTCGACCTGCTGCGCGGGATCGAGCACACCAACGAGACCGCGAAGATGGCGCGCGAGGACGAGTTCGGCGAGATCTTCACCAAGTCGGGCGACGCGCAACGGCAGGCGGCGTTCGTCGCGGTGCAGGCGCGCAACGCGCGGCTCGAGCAGCAGGGCCACAAGGCCGACCTGGTCGCCGTCGTCGGCGCCAACGGCCACGTGGTGTCGCGCGATCTCAACATCGACGCCATGTACGACGATGATCTCAAGGCCAAGTTTCCGTCGGTCGGCACGGCGCTCGACGGCGTGGCCAACAAGGATGTGTGGAAGTTCGACGGGCACCTGTACCGCGTCGCCTCGGCGCCGATCCGCTCGAAGTCGGGCGCGGTGGTGGGCGCGCTGGTCGTCGGCTACGTCGCCTCGGCGCAGGACGCGTCGTCGGATCGCGAGAAGACCGGCGCCGAGGTCGCCTACTTCCTCGACGACAAATTGCAGGCGTCGTCGTTCAAGAAGGAGGGCGGCGAATCCACCGAGGAGAAGCAGCTCGCCGCGCAGCTGTTCGACGGCCCGAAGTTCGCCGCCACCGCGACCACCGAGGCGACCAAGCAGTTCCGCCTCAAGATCGGCGGCGAGGATTGGGTCGGCGCCGCCGGTCCGCTGCCGGGCAACATGACCAAATCGCGCGGCGGCTTCGTGGTGCTGGCGTCGCTGTCGCAAGCGCGCGCGCCCTACGCCGGCCTGCAAGGTTGGGTGCTGCTGCTCGGCATCGTGTCGCTGCTGGCGGCGGTCGCGGCGGCGGTGCTCACCGCGCTGCGCTTCATCAACCCGCTCGATCACATCGAGACCGGCGTGGCCGAGGTCATCAACGGCAACCACGACTACTCGTTCGAATCGCCGAGCCAGGACTTCGAGGGGCTGGCCAACGCGCTCAACGTAATGATCGCGCGGCTCACCGGACGGCCCGATCCCACCGACGAGGACGCGCCGTCGGGCGAGTCGGGCGGCGGGCAGCGCTGGCAGGGCGAGCTGGCCGTCGACGAGGCGGTGAGCCGCACCGGCCCGCAGGAGTCGCCCGAGAACGCCGCGCTCGCCGCCGAGCCGGAGGATCAGTACCTGCGCCGCGTGTTCAACGAGTACGTGGCCGCGCGCCAGAAGAACAACGAAGGCACCGAGGGGCTCGCGCTCGAGAGCTTCGCCGCCAAGCTGCGCCAGAACGAGGCCGCGCTCAAGGCCAAGCACAACTGCCGCGCGGTCCGCTTCAAGGTCGTGGTCAAGAACGGCCAGACCACGCTCAAGCCCGTCCCGCTCGCCTAACGATCGTAGCCGCCCGGATCGGGACAGAGGTCGCGCACCGCGCAGGTGGCGCACGGCTCGCCGTCCCACAGCGATTGAAACAGCGCCTGCACGCGATCGAGCAGCTCGAAATCGTCGGTGAGGAATCCGAATTCGAAGTTGCGCTTGTCGTCGCCCTTGGCGCCGAGGCCCGCGCCGGTGAGGTTGGCCGAGCCGAGGTAGAGGCGCGCGCCGTCGAGGATCACCGCCTTGAGGTGCACGCGCGGGCAGTGCTTCATCTGCAGGCCGCCGTTGACCAGCCGCGGGCGGCGATCGAACGCGGCGCGAAACCGCCGCGACGGAAGCTCCGCGTGCAACAGCCGCAGCTCGACGCCGCGCGCGGCGAGATCATCGAACGCGCCGAGGATCGATCCGAAGCCGCGGCGCAACCCGGGCCGCTCGACGTACAGCTCCTTCACGTTGGCGGTCGCGATCCACACCGATCGCTTCGCCGCCAAAATCCCGTCGCGCACCACCTCGTCGTAGAGCGCGCGTCCGCTCAAGAACGTGGCTTCGAGCCGGAGCGGAATCGGCCGCATGCCCCATGGTCGCGCGGAATCATCGGGCGCACAAAAATGTGCTAGCGTCCCGTCGGTGCGGATCGCGATCTTCGGCGGCAGCTTCAACCCGCCGCACGTGGCGCATCAGCTCGCGTGCGCGTACGTGCTGGCGACGGCGCGGCCGCGCGTCGAGCGCGTGTGGATGGTGCCGACGTTCAAGCATCCGTTCGACAAGCGCCTGGCGCCGTTCGCCGACCGCGTGGCCATGTGCGAGCGCGCGGCGCGCGTGTTCGGCGGGCGCGTCGAGGTGTCGCGCGTCGAGGAGGAATTGGGCGGCGACAGCTACACGCTGCGCACCATCAAGGCGCTGATCGCGCGCCACGGCGAGCACGAGTTCGCGCTGGTGATCGGCGCCGACCTGGTGGCCGAGCGGCAGCGCTGGCACGGCTGGCCGGAGCTGTCGACGCTGGTGCCGTTCCTGGTCGTCGGGCGCAAAGGCGCCGGCGAGCTCGAGATGGCGCTGCCGCCGGTGAGCTCGACCGACGTGCGCGAGCGGATCGCGGGCGGGCGATCGATCGACGCGCTGGTGGACGCGGGCGTGGCCGAGTACATCGCCGAGCGCGGCCTGTACCGCTGATGGACCTCTTGATCGTCGGCGACGGGCCGGTGGCGCGCGCGCTCGACGCGAACCTGGCGCGCGCCGGCGCCGCGCCCGCGCGCTGGTGGCGCAAGCGCGGCGGCAAAATGCCGCAGGCGGGCGTCGCGCTGCTGGCGGTGAGCGATCGCGCGATCGCGGAGGCGGCGGCCGAGGTCGTGCGCGCGCAGGCGGCGCCGCCGGTGCTCCTGCACTGCGCGGGCGCGCTCCCGCCCGACGAGGTGTTCGCCGGCCTCGGCGCGCCCGGCGTCGGGCTGCTGCATCCCTTGACCTCGATCGCCACCGGCGCGGAGACGCTGGAACGCGTCCATTTCGCGATTCAAGGCGATTTAGCCGGGCGGAGCGCCGCGCGCGCGATCGTCGCGCTGGTCGGCGGCGCGCCGCTCGAATTGCCCGAAGGCGCCGACGCGCTCGCCGGCTACCACGCCGCCGCCGCGCTGGTGTCGAACGCCGCGGTCGCGCTGGTCGACGCGGGCGTGGAGCTCTTCGCGTCGCTCGGCCTCGAGCGCGCCGGCGCGACGCGCGCGCTGGCCGCGCTGCTCGACTCGACGGCGCGCAACCTGTCGTCGGTGGGCTTGCCCGACGCGCTGACCGGCCCGATCGCGCGCGGCGACGCCGGCGTGGTCGAGCGCCACCTGCGCGCGCTCGCCGCGCACCCCGCGCTCGACGCGCTCTACCGCGCCACCGCGCGCCGGGTGACGAAGGTCGCCGTCGAGAAAGGGCGCGCCGACGCCGAATCGATCGCGAAGATCCGTAAGCTTCTGGGCTTTACCGGCTCCCCCGATCTGAAGTAGCGTGATCCCGTTTTTGGAGGACCTCCACCGATGAGAACGTCAACCGTCGCCGTCGTGCTCGCCGTGCTCGCGCTGCCCGTGCTCGCCAAGGGCCCGGTGCCCGAGGATTACTTGAAGGGGCGCATCATCATCAGCGACAAGCCGCTGCCGACGCGCTGGTCGTCGGTGTCGTCGTTCGTGTCGACGCTGAAGAACCTCAACAAGGGCACGCTCTGGTACGACAAGAAGTCGGGCAAGCTGACGGTGCAGTACGCCGCGTTCTTCGCCAAGCCGGTCGAGGACGTGCAGGTCAACCTGGTGCTCTACGACATCACCAACGGCGCGCACACGCAGAAGGTCTCGACGGAGAACTTCATGACGCGCGGCGATCGCGTGCTGTTCAACTCGGTGGTCTTCGACAAGGAGGACATCGAGGGTAACAAGAAGTACATGATGACCATCGAGGACCGGCGCCGCGTGATCGCGTCCGGAACGTTCATCCTGCGCGAGGAGGGGCCGCACTATTCGGGCAAGGTCACCTTCTCGGACGACGAGACCAAATGAAACTGAACGTGTTCACTTTTGGGGCGGCGCTGGTGATGGCAACTGGTTGGGCGGGCGCGCCGGCGGGCGCCGCGGAGCTGGATTCACTCAAGCAGCAACTCACCGATGCCGACGACGAGAAGGCCGCGGACGCGGCGAAGAAGCTCGGCGAGTCGGGCGACGCGAAGGCGATCGACGTGATCCTCGACGCGCTGGCCGTGGGCGCGCCGCCGCACGTGCAGGCGGTGCTGCTCGGCGATCTCGCCGGCAAGAAGGACGCGCGCGCGGTCGAGGTCCTCAAGCACTACACGCGCAACCGCAACCCGGAGCTGCGCAAGAAGGCGGTGATCGCGCTGGCCGAGTTGGCCGACGCGCGCGCGGTGCCGGCGCTGATCGCGGCGCTGTCGGATCCGGTCGAGGACGTGCGCGGCGCCGCGGCGCTGGCGCTCGGCAAGCGCAAGGAGCGCTCGGCGATCGAGCCGCTGGTGAAGCTGCTCGAGCACAAGGACGCGGCGGCGGCGACGGCGCTGGCGCAGCTGGCGACGCCCGAGCTGGCGCACCGCATGGCGGAGATGATCGGGCGGGTGCCCGATGCACTACTGTGTAGTGCGCTCGGCGAGATGCTCAAGCGGCCCGACTTCGGGCCCGAGCCGATCCGCGTCGAGGTGGTGAAGACGCTGTCGAAGGTGCCCGGCATCGACTCGACGTCGGTGCTGATCGAGTACGTGGCGGCGACGGAGAAGGACAAGATGCGGCCGTCGCGCGTTGAGGCGCAGAAGATCGTCGATCAGCGGAGCGGCCAGTGACGCGCGCGAGGAGATGCGCGTCGGCGCTCGTCGCCTGCGTCGCCGCCGCCGGCTGCGGCGAGGCCACGTTCTCGGCGCACTCGCGCGACAACGACGTAAACGACATCCGCCACGCGATGGCGATGGCGCAGTACGCGCCGTCGGGCCCGCGCTCGATGGGCTACCTGGTCACCACCGGCCCCGACAAGCAGCTCGTCGGCATCGATCTCGCCGACGGGAAGATCCGCTGGCAGGAGAAAGTCGACGTGCGCTCGCGCGTGGTCGCCGGCCGCACGCTGATCGTGCACCGCCAGGGCGAGCACGATCTCGTCGGGCGCGATCCGGCGACCGGCCGCGTGCTGCTGACGATCCATCTCGAGCCGAGCGACAAGTACGTCGGCGTGACGCTCGACGACGAGCGCGTGTACTACGTGGTGCAGTCGACCGGCGGCGCGCAGCGCACGTCGAGCGTGATCGCGGTCGATCGCAACGGCACGCAGCTGTGGCGCATGCCGGTCACCGGATCGATCGGCGCGCCGGCGGTGCGCGGCGGCGTGGTGGCGGTGCCGTACTCGTACCAGAACGTCGCGCTGATCGACGCCAAGACCGGCAAGGAGCTCGCGCGCGTGCGGGCCACCGACGAGCAGATCACGTTCGTGCGCTCGCTGCCCGAGGGGCTGTTCTACGGCGGCTCGTCGGGGATCTATCTGCTCGACGAGAAGAGCGCCAACGGCTCGAAGGCCGGCTCGTCGTACGCGTCGGTGCAGCTCGGCTCGGATCAGATCCGCACGTTTTATTATTGGGACGGCTACCAGCTCGACCAGGCGAACTACGGCGCGTTCGATCGCAATCGGCTGCTGTGGCGGGGCGAGCCGCGCGCCGGGTCGGTCGGGTTTCACGACGACCTGGCGATCCTGCACTCGTACCGCTACTTCTTCGCGTTCGATGCCAAGGCGGCGAAGCTGCGCTGGGCGTTCGCCTACCCGCGCGTCGACGTGGTGGCGGCGGATGACGTCGGGCCGTCGGTGGTGTTCGCATCGGCCGACGGCGACGTGGGCGCGATCGACACGGCGACGGGCGCGGTCAAGCTGCGCTACAAGACGGGGCTGCGCCTGGCGGGCGCCACGTTCGACGCCGACGGGTTTGCCGGCGGCGCGGCGGACGCCAAGCTGGAGTCGGCCGATCTGCTCAAGACGCTCGAGCAGATCGTGTGGGATCCAGACGCGCGCTTCACCGCGGTCAAGGTGTTCGCGGTGGCGGCCATCGGCGAGATCCCCGGCACCGACGCCACCGCGGCGCTGCTCAAGATCGTCTTGAAGGAGAGCGGCGTTTTGCCGCAGGTGCAGAAGCGCGCCGACGAAATTCTCGTCGCGCGCAAGGACACGGGCGCGGCGCCGCTCTACTTGAACGCGCTCAAGCTGCACTACGACTACCTGGCCGATCGCCACCCGCACGGCATCGACACGCTGGCGCGCGCGTGCGCGCTGCTTGACGCCAAGGACGCGGCGCCCGAGCTGGCGGCGCACCTGCTCGATCCGGCGACGCCGCAGGGCGCGCTCAAAGAATTGTCGGCGGCGCTCGCCGGGCTCGGCGGCAAGGACGCGGTGCGCGCGCTGCGCGAGCTCCTGCTCACGTATCGCGCCGATCCGATGTTCCTCTCCGAGCCGTCGGCGCTCACCATCGCCGCCGAAGGGCTGCTCAAGCAGGGCTCGTCCGACGACAAGCGCGTGGTCACCTTCGTCGCGGACGAGAAGCGCACCATCCCGCCGCTGGCGCGCTATCTCAAGACGGCGCTTCAGCCGAAGAAGTAGTACACTTCCTCGGCGCGGCCGTGCCGAGAAAGTACCAAATCATGGTGTGCCGGGGCCCGGAGTGCGGCGACAAGCGCAACTCCGCGGCGGTGCACACCGCGCTCGGCCAGGAGCTGATGATGTGCCAGCTCGACGGCAGCGAGGCCAAGCTCGATCAATATTCGTGCTTCGGAAAATGCCAGAAGGGCGTCAACGTGCTGGTGCGCGAGGTCAAGCCGAACGAGAACACGCGCCTCCTTTTGCTCATGCCGACCGCGTCGGCGAGCGCGTTCCTCTATCACGCGGTCAAGCCGGAGGAGGCGCGCCGCATCGTCGAGGAGCACATCGCCGCCGGCCGCCCGATCCTCGAGTTCACCCGCCGCAAATGAGCGCCCGCATACAGTTGCGCACGCGATTGAACGCGACGATAATTGGTGACCCATGCGAACTCTCGCTCTGAGCTTGGCAGTTGCCCTCGCCGGCTGCTCCGGCGGATCCAATGAAGACGACGTGAAGGCCAAAGCCGAGCTGGCCGACAAGCTGGTCAACTGCACCAACGAGCTCTCCAACCTGAAGGCGGAACTGGCGTCGACCAAGGCGGCGCTCGCCGAGGCGCAGAAGGCGGCGAGCGCGGTGGTCAAGCTCGATCCCGTCGACGTGCCGGGCGGCAAGCCGAACCCGGGCGTGAAGCACATGGAGGGCAACGTCTCGCCGGACGCCGTGGTGAAGGTCGTGCGGCAAAACTCCGGCGGCCTGCGCGCCTGCTACGAGCACGCGCTCAAGCGCAAGCCCGACCTGCAGTACGTCGCGGCGGTGACCGCGCACTTCTCGATCCGCAACTCGGGATCGGCCATGGGCGTGAGCTTCACGCCGCACACCGATCAAGAGATGGAGAAGTGCATGGCGTCGACGATGGAGAAGTGGAAGTTCCCCACCTTCCAGGGCGACCCGGTCGCGTTCGAGCAGCCGGTCAACCTCGTCGCCAAGTAGCGCGGATGTAGACGTGGCGGCCTCGCGCGAGATGCAGAAGCGGCTGAAGGAGCTGGCCGCGGCGCTCAAGGCCGATCCCGGATCGATCTCGCGGCGGCTCGAGCTGGCGGCCGCGCTGCGCGAGGCGGATCGGCCGGCCGACGCCATCGAGCTGTACCGCGGCGTGGCCGAGGTCTACGCCGAGGAGGGGCGGCTCGTCCAGGCGATGGCGGTGTGCAAGGGGAT
>DASREC010000105.1:0-8181 GCA_035652295.1 Polyangia bacterium | reverse complement strand
ATTAGAATTTGCGCTTGGCGTCTGCGGCGCCTTGGCGGTTCTCTGCTCAGCGATCGACTTTGCGGGTGAGCTCGGCGGCGGCGAGGCGGGCGGCCTCGACGAGCGCGTTCTTCTGCGCGGCGTCGCGGTCGGCGTGCAGCTGCGTCGCCGACTGCGCGATGGTGGCGACCGGCCGGCGATCGCGCGCGCGCACCAGCTGCGCCTCGACGCGCGCCTCGCCCGCCCACAGCTCGCCGTCGCGCGCGCCCGGCCGCGCGCTGCCGCGCACGACCACGATCAGCTCCGCGTCGGCGCCGGCGATGCGGTAGCCGGCGTCGACGAACGCGCTCGCCACCACCGCCTCGAGCGCCGCCGGCGTCGCCGAGATCGCCACCCGCTGCGGCGCGCGCTCGTCGTTGCGCACGTTCATCCACGCCGCCGCCACGCCGCGCCGCCCGCCGAACGCCGCCTCCAGCGCGTCCAGATCGACGTCGACCGAAAGCTCGACGGTGAGCACGCGATCCTCGACGCGCTCGGCGATCACCGCGGTGCGCGGCACGAACGCCGCCAGCCGATCGTAGACCAGCTTGTCGGCCGCCGGATCCTCGCCCTCCGACGGGCCGCCGATCAGCTCCGCGGCTTTCTCCAGCGCGCGGCGCAGCGCCTGGTTGATCGCCTGCGCGCGCACCAGCGGCGTGCGGTGCGGCCCGATCTGCGCCTGCCCGATCGCGCTCACCGTCGTGCGCCGCGCCTGCGCCGGCGCCGCGGCCAGCATGCAGGCGAGCGCCGCGAGCGCGCTCACGTTCTTCATCATCCGCATTTCTACGAACCCCCCGGTTCGAGCTTGCTAACTTTTTCGCGCGAGAATTTCCGGCAGCTTCTCGACGGTGCGGTCGATATCACCTTCGTATTTGAGAATCAAGTTGAGCGTCTCCTGCACCAATTTCCCGTCGAGCGACGGCGCGTTGAGCAGCACCAGCGCGCGCACCCAATCGAGCGTCTCGGACACGCTCGGGCGCTTCTTGAGATCCAGATCACGCACCGCCTGGACCACGCGCACCACCTCGGCGGTGAGCGCGGCCGGCGCGTCGGGCAGGCGCGCGGCGATGATCTCGCGCTCGCGCGCGGCGTCGGGGTAGCCGATGTGCAGGTGCAGGCAGCGCCGCTTGAGCGCGTCGGTCAGCTCGCGCGCGTTGTTCGACGTCAGCAGCACGAACGGCACCTGCGCCGCCTTCAACGTTCCCAATTCGGGAACCGAGACCTGGAAGTCGGAGAGCACCTCGAGCAGGAACGCCTCGAACTCGGCGTCGGCGCGATCGACCTCGTCGATGAGCAGCACCGCGCGCTTGGGCGAGCGGATCGCGCGCAGCAGCGGGCGCGCGAGCAGGAAGCGCTCGGAGAAGAACGCGTCCTCCTGCGACGCCAGGCGATCGACCGCCTCGGAGAGCGTCTTGGCGCCGGCCATCACCTCGCCGATCTTGTCGCGCAGGATCTGCGTGTAGAGCAGCTGCTTGGGGTACTCCCACTCGTAGAGCGCCTTGGCCTCGTCGAGGCCCTCGTAGCACTGCAGGCGGATCAGCTCCGACGACGTGGCGGCGGCGAGCACCTTGGCCAGCTCGGTCTTGCCGACGCCGGCCGGCCCCTCGACGAGGATCGGCTTCTCCATCGCGTCGGCGAGGTAGAGCGCGGTGGCGATGCGGCGATCGGCGATGTAGTGCTGCGCGCGCAGCCGTTCGAGGACGTCATCTACCGTCGAGAACGCGGGCCCTGACATGGAGCGAACCATAGCACGGGCTCACCTCACGATGCTCTCGGCGCCGGCGCCGACCTGCAGCGTGCGCAGCGCCTCCTCGTAGTCGCGCACCATCGTGCTCTCGGCGGCGCGCGGCGCGATCAGCGTGACCACGAAGCCGACGCCGCCGTCGGTGAGGTAGAGCTGGCGCGCGAAGCGCTTGCCGCCGTCGAGCGTGGCCTCGAGCCGCGCGCGCGCGCCGTCGGCGGCGATCACCAGCGCGGCGAAGCCCTGGCGCTCGAGCGGCGCGCGGCTCGACTCGGCGAGCTTGAGCGCGGTGGTGCCGGGCGCGATGCGCTGCGCGCTGAGCGTGATGCGGCCGCCTTCGCGGTGCGAGTAGGACGCGAGCAGGCGCGGGTACGAGCCCTGCGGCGCCAGCACCCAGCCGGACGGCGGCTCGAACCCGCGCACGTGCAGCGCCTCGTTGCGGTAGCTGCGCGCGCTGGTCCCGGCCGCCACCGAGGCGAGCGCGAGCGCGGCCAGCAGGAGGCGGTTGCGCATGGGTGAAAGCTAGCACGGCAGCGACGGGAGCGGCGCATTTCGGCGGCGGCGCGCGCACCGCCGCGATCGGGGTGCTGCCATTCTGTTCAGTATAAAAGTTGACAAATCGTGTCGCTTTTCGCTTGAGTGATTTCTATTGAGTAGAATACATTCGAGCGCGTGACGAAGGGCGCCGACACCGAGCGCGAGCCGAGCGGGCTGCTCCCGTCGAAGGAGCTGGACGCGATCGAGCGCGCCCATCCCGAGGGGCTGACCGCGGCGCAGGTGGTCGAGGTGTTCCAGCGGCGCGGCCTCAAGCTGTCGGAGGCGACCTTCCGCAAGTACGTGCAGCTCGGCCTGCTGCCGCGCAGCCGACGCGTCGGCCGCAAGGGCAAGCACCAGGGCTCGATGGGGCTCTATCCGGCGACCGCGGTCCGCCGCGTGAACGCCATCAAGCGGATGATGGCCGAGGGCCAGACCATCCAGGAGATCCAGGGCTCGTTCCTGCGCTTCAAGGACGAGATCGAAGCGCTCGAGCGCGGGCTCAAGGACGTGTTCTCCGGCTTCGAGCGCGAGCTGCGCGCACCCGAGTTCGACGCCGCGCGGCGCAAGACGCTGTCGCGCGAGATCGAGGACGCCAAGAAGCTGGCCGGCGATCTGGTCGGCCGCATCGAGACTTTGGAGCGGCAGATCGTCTCGCCGCTCGAGCGCGCCGCGAGGGCGCGCGCATTTTCTTCCGGCGCCTCGGGCGGCGCCGGGGACCTGCTGTGAGCGCGCCTATGCGAGCGCGCGCGAGCGGCGAGTAGAGGAGGGCGCATGGACCACGACACGCGCGACGATGAGAATCCGGAAACCGGCCTCGACGAGGGACGCGACTCCGAGGGCGCCGTCGAGACGCCGGCGCTCAGCCGCAAGGTGCGCCACAAGCGACGGCTGCGCGCGCGCTCGAAGACCATCGCACCGCGCCGCCTGACCAAGGAGGAGCTGCGCTTCCGCGAGCTGCTGCCGATCCTCGACGATCCCGATCGGCCGGCGACGCGCGGGCAGTGCAAGGAGGAGATGCGGCCGTGCCCGTACGTCTCCTGCAAGCACCACCTGTATCTCGACGTGAATCCGGAGACGGGCTCGATCAAGCTCAACTTCCCCGACCTCGAGGTCTGGGAGATGGCCGAGACCTGCTCGCTCGACGTCGCCGATCGCGGCGGCATCACGCTCGAGGAGGTCGGCGAGATCCTGAACCTGACGCGCGAGCGCATCCGCCAGGTCGAGGTGCGCGGGCTGCTCAAGCTGAAGATGGTCGGCCCCGGCGAGGAGCCGATCCCCGGCGATCCCAACTGGCTCCCCGAGAGCGCCGACGACTAATCTCGTTCGTCAAGGTTGATTATCCGCGGCGCGGTTGCTACGAACTGAGGCCCAACCTCGGAGCCGCGCATGGTCAAGATCCGCAGGGCGCTCATCAGCCTCACCGACAAGCGAGGGCTCGAGGAGCTGGCGCGCGGGCTGCTCCGCCACGGCGTCGAGCTGCTCTCGACGGGCGGCACCGCGCGCCGCTTGAAAGACGCCGGCGCGCAGGTCACCGAGGTGGCCGCGTACACCGGCGCGCCCGAGATCCTCGACGGGCGCGTCAAGACGCTGCACCCGCGCATCCACGGCGGCCTGCTCGGCCGCGCCACGCCCGAGCACCAGGCCGAGATGGCGGCGCACAACATCGAGCCGATCGATCTCGTGGTCGTCAACCTCTACCCGTTCCGCGAGACGGTGGCGCGCGAGGGCGTGACGCTCGGCGAGGCGATCGAGAACATCGACATCGGCGGGCCGTCGATGATCCGCTCGGCGTCGAAGAACCACGAGCGCGTGGCGGTGGTGGTCGATCCCGACGACTACGCGGCGCTGCTCGCCGAGCTCGACGCCAACGACGGACAGACTTCGCACACGCTGCGCTTCAACCTCGCGCGCAAGGCGTTCGCGTACACCGCGGCGTACGACGGCGCGATCGCGAATTTTCTCACCGCGCTGCCCGAGGACGCGGTCTCACCGTCGGGCGCGGCCGCTCCGCTCAAGCCGGCGCCGTTTCCCGAGACGCTGACGCTGCAGTTCAAAGAGGGCCGCCACCTGCGCTACGGCGAGAACCCGCACCAGCAGGCCGCCTTCTATATTAATGAGGCGACGCCCGAGGGCCCCTCGGTGGCGCGCGCCGCCGTGCTGCAAGGCAAGGAGCTCTCGTACAACAACATCGTCGATCTCGACGCCGCGCTCGAGCTGGTGTCGGAGTTCGGGCGCCCGGCGGTGGCGATCATCAAGCACACCAACCCGTGCGGCGCGGCCGAGGCGGACGAGGGCGTGGCCACCGCGTACAAGCTGGCGCGCGAGTGCGATCCGGTGAGCGCGTTCGGCGGCATCGTCGCGTGCAACCGCGTGGTCGACGACGAGCTCGGCGCCGAGCTGGCCGAGACGTTCCTCGAGTGCGTGATCGCGCCCGGCTTCACCGACGGCGCGCGCGCGGCGCTCGGCAAAAAGAAATCGCTGCGCCTCCTGGCGTATCAAACGCCGACGCACGGCCGGCCGCAGCTGGTGCTGCGCGCGGTGTCGGGCGGGCTCCTGGTGCAGACCGCCGACGATCAGATCGTCTCGGCGGCCGAAGCCGAGGTGGCGTCGAAGCGCGCGCCGACGGCGGACGAGCTGCGCGCGCTCGACTTCGCGTGGCGCGTGTGCAAGCACGTCAAGTCGAACGCCATCGTGTTCGCCGCGCTCAACGGCTCGTCGGGCGCGCGCACCGTCGGCGTCGGCGCGGGCCAGATGTCGCGCGTCGACTCGGTCAAGCTGGCGCGCATCAAGTCGGAGCAGGCGAAGATGTCGACGCACGGCTCGGTGCTCGCCTCCGACGCGTTCTTCCCGTTCCGCGACGGGCTCGACGCGGCGGCCGAGGCGGGCATCACCGCCGTGATCCAGCCGGGCGGCTCGGTGCGCGACGAGGAGGTCATCGCCTCGGCCAACGAGCACGGCCTGGCGATGCTGTTCACCAAGATGCGCCACTTCCGGCATTAGCATGCGCGTTCTCCTCGTCGGCGGCGGCGGGCGCGAGCACGCGCTCGCGTGGGGACTGAAACGGTCGCGCGCCGTCGAGGAGTTGGTGTGCGCGCCGGGAAACGCCGGCATCGCCGAGCTGGCGCGCTGCGTGCCGGTGCGCGCCGACGAGCTGGCGAAGCTGGCCGATCTCGCCGACGCCGAGCGCGCCGACCTGGTGGTCGTCGGCCCCGAGGCGCCGCTGTGCGCCGGCCTCGCCGATCTGCTGGCGTCGCGCGGGCGCGCGGTGTTCGGCTGCTCGCGCGCCGCCGCCGAGCTCGAGGGCTCCAAGGCGTTCGCCAAGGCGTTCATGGCGCGGCACGCGGTGCCGACGGCGGCGTTCGGCGTTTTCTCGGAGGCGCCCGAGGCGGAGCTGTTCATCGACGCGCAGTTCGATCGCGGCGCGCGCCGCCTGGTGGTGAAGGCCGACGGCCTGGCCGCCGGCAAGGGCGTGGTCCTCTGCGACTCGGCCGACGAGGCGCGCCGCGCGATGCGCAGCTTCGTCGACGAGGGCGCGCTCGGCGCCGCCGGCCGCCGCGTGGTGATCGAGGAGTTCCTGGTCGGCCGCGAGGCCTCGCTGATGGCGCTGTGCGACGGCGAGCGCGTCACGCCGCTGGCGCCCGCCGAGGATCACAAGACCATCTTCGACGGCGACGAGGGCCCGATGACCGGCGGCATGGGCACGGTCTCGCCCACGCCGGTGCTCGACGACGTGACGGTGGCGCGCGCGGTGCGCGAGGTGCTCGAGCCGACGGCGCGCGGCCTCGTCGCCGAGGGCCGCCCGTTCCGCGGCCTGCTCTACGCCGGCCTGATGCTCACCGCCGCCGGCCCGCGCGTGCTCGAGTTCAACTGCCGCTTCGGCGATCCGGAGACGCAGGTGATCATCCCGCGCCTCGACGAGGATCTGGCCGAGCTGCTGCACGCGGTCGCTTGCGGCAAAATGCCGCAGCACGTCCGCTTCAAGCGCGAGAGCGCGGTGTGCGTGGTGATGGCGTCGGCCGGTTACCCCGCGTCGTCTCCGAGCGAGGCCGCCGAGATCCGCGGGCTGGCCGAAGCCGCGCGGCTCGACGGCGTCACCGTCTTCCACGCCGGGACGAAGCGCGACGGCGATCGCGTGCTCACCGCCGGCGGCCGCGTGCTGGGCGTGACCGCGCTCGGCGAAGACGTCGCCGCCGCGCGCGCCCGCGCCTACGCCGCCGTCGCCAAGATCGAGTTTCAGGGGGCGCAGTATCGACGAGACATCGGGGCGCGCCCGTAGCGCCGAGGAAAAAGCCCATGGCCGAGATCGCTCCGTTCCGAGGCATCCTCTACGATCCGAAAAAAGCCGGCCGCGCCGATCGCCTGCTGGCGCCGCCCTACGACGTCATCAACGACGCCGATCGCGCCAGGCTGGCCGCGCTCGATCCGCACAACTGCGTGCGGCTGATCCTGCCGAAGGACGCGCAGGGCGGCGACAGCGACGGCAAGTACGCCGAGGCCGCGCGCGAGCTCAACGCGTGGCTCGACGAAGGCGTGCTGCGCCGCGACGA
Organism: Polyangia bacterium; assembly: GCA_035652295.1. Taxonomy (GTDB): domain Bacteria; phylum Myxococcota_A; class Polyangia; order Palsa-1104; family Palsa-1104; genus DASREC01. The sequence goes on along the minus strand of DASREC010000105.1, from coordinate 1,338 downwards.
CGCGCCCGCGCTCTATCGCTATCACCAGATCTTCAAGGAGCCGGGCGAGGGCGGCGCGCGCACGTTCACGCGCAAGGGGTTCATCTGCCGCATCCGGCTGCGCCGCTTCGACGAGGGCGTGGTGCTGCCGCACGAGCGCACGCTCGCCGGCCCGAAGGCGGATCGCTTGAAGCTCAAGCGCGCCACGCGCTGCCACCTGTCGCAGGTCTTCGGCCTCTACTCCGATCCCGAGCGCTCGACCGACGCGCCGTTCGAGAAGCTCGAGCGCGAAGCGCCGCTGCTCGACGGCACCACCACCGACGGCGTGACGCAGCGGCTGTGGCGGCTCACCGATGCTGCATCGCAAAATAAAGTCGTCGCCGCGCTCGCCGACAAAAAGGTCTACATCGCCGACGGGCACCACCGCTACGAGACCATGCTGGCGCTGCGCGACGAGCTGCGCGCCGAGTCGGGCGGCAATCCGCGCTCGTCGGTCGAGTTCGGCACCATCTTCCTCGCCAACATGGACGACCCGGGCCTCTTGGTGTTCCCCACGCACCGCGTGGTGCACGGGCTCGAGTCGTTCGACTTCGCGCGGCTGATCGAGGGCGCGCGCGCCTTCTTCACCGCCGACGAATTGAAGGTGACCAACGCCGCCGCGGTGCGCGCCGAGCTGGCCGAGCGCGGCCGCCGCGCGCCCACGTTCGCCGCCGCGCGCGGCAACCGCATCGTCTACCTCACGCTGCGCGGCGACGTCGATCTGACGCGCGTGCCGTCGCTCGTCGGGCCGCAGGTGGTGCGGCAGCTCGACGTCACGCTCCTGCACGCGCTCATCATCGAGTACGTGCTCGGCATCGATCGCGCGGCGCAGGAGCGGCAGACCAACCTGCGCTACGTCAAGGACACGGCAGCGGCGCTGGCCGAGGCGGGCGCGCCCGGCGTGCAGGCGGTGTTCGTGATGAACCCGACGCCGGTCGCGCAGGTGAAGGCGGTGGCCGACGCCGGCGAGGTGATGCCGCAGAAGTCGACGTTCTTCTATCCGAAGCTGGCGTCGGGCCTGGTGCTGAACCCGATCGTGCCGTCGGAAGAGGCGTGAGCGCGGCGCGGTGGACGACCCGGAGCTGACGCGCGACGAGATCCTGCGCGGGCGGCTCACGCTGTGGCAGCCGCGCGACGGGTATCGCTTCGCGGTCGATCCGCTGCTGCTGGTGGATTTCGTCGCGCAGGTGCCGGGGCTGCGCGTCGGGCGCGCGTGCGATCTCGGCGCCGGCTGCGGCGTGGTGGCGCTGGGCGCGGCGCTGGCGTGGCCCGACGCGCACGTCACCGCGGTCGAGCTGCAGCCGCGCCTCGCCGCGCTCG
>DASREC010000104.1:0-14952 GCA_035652295.1 Polyangia bacterium | reverse complement strand
CTCGAGGCGCAGGCTGTTCATCGCGTTGGCGAGGTACACGCCCTCCTCCTCCGACAGGCGCTGCACGATCGTCATGCAGCCGTCGAAGTCGGTGTCGAGCGCCAGCACCAGCGCGCCGTTGGCGATCGGCTGCACCAGCTGCGCGGTGGTGACTTTACCGCGCGGTAAAAGAACGACCGCGCGCAGGCCGGCCGCCGCGCAGTACGCCGCCAGCGACGCCGAGGTGTCGCCGGTCGACGCGCACGCCACCGCGCGGATCGGTTTGCCGTCGGTGCGCATCTGCCGCACGACCGAGACCAGCACGGTCATGCCGAGATCCTTGAACGAGCCGGTGTGCGAGTTGCCGCACTGCTTGACCCACAATTCGCCGAGGCCGAGCTCGGCGCCGAAGCGCTCGGCCCAAAACAAATTCGTCCCGCCCTCGTCCATCGACACCACTTGATCGTCGCGCACGTGCGGGCAGACCCACTCCTTCTTGCCCCACACCGCCGAGCCGTAGGGCCAGACGGTGCGCTTGTAGCGATCGTCGAACAGCTTCATCCACGCGGCGGCCGAGCGCGTGCGGAGCGCGTCGAGATCGTGCGCGACCTCGAGCAGGTCGCCGCAGCGCGGGCAGCGGTACAGCGGCTGGTCGAGCGGGTGCTCGCCGTGGCAGCCGGCGATGCAGCGGAACGCGGCGCGGTAGCTCATGCCGCCTTTATAGCGACTCGTTCAATTCGGCGCGAGCGAGAGCCAGATCTCGACGGGACCCGAGGCGCGCGGCACCCGCGCGAGCAAAACTTTTTTGCCGGGCGGCGGCAGCGCGATCTCGCCCTTGGCGGTGTAGCTGGTGCGATCGCTCGCGACGCGCTCGATCTCGAAGCTGACGCCGGGCGCGCCGTGCGTGACCAGCCGCAGCTTGAGGCGCGTCTGCTGGCCGCCCGGCTGATTGACCACCACCTCGCCCGGCTCGCCCGACGGCGTGACGAACACCGCGTGATCGTCGACGGCGCGCTGGCCGCCCTGCGTCTCCGCGATCTCGACGTGCGCCAGCGCCGGCGCGAGCGCGGGCTGCGCGTCGGCGCGCGCGATCGCGGAGAATGGGCAAACGGCGAGCAATAGACCGAGCGGAACGATCTTCGTCATGGCGGGCCTCCAGTGCGCGGAGGCGATAGCGAGCGGCGTGCCGTCGAGGAATCGTGAGCGGTTGCGCGAGCGGCGCGCGCGGCCGCGCCAAATTGTCGGCGCGAGCGGCGCGCCCAGACGACAAACCGTCGACCAGCGATCGACAACGGTCCGCGAGCGATCAGTTGACCGTCGGCGTCCAGGTGGTGCTGACGTTGGTGGTGAGCGGGACGTTGGGGAACACGATCTCGAAGAACGGCGTGCCCGCGTCGGCGCCCGTCGAGGTCGGCGAGTCCCAGTCGTCGAGCAGCAGCGGCGTGCCGCTCTGTGCGGTGGCCGACGACGCGAGGTCGAGCGTGATCGCGCCGGTGACGCCGGTGGCGCCGCCAGCGAAGTCGAAGCGGTACGCCGCGCCCGACGAGCTCGTCACCGTGCCCGCGATCGACGCGCCGCCCGACGAGACCGTGAGCGCCGGCCCCACCGTCGACGCGTTCATCGGCTCGGAGAACGCGAGATCGATCCAGACCTTGTTGCCGGCGCTCTGCGCGTTGAGCGTCGCCGAGCTCAAGCGCGGCCGGCTGCCCGTCGAGAAACCGGTGGCGAGCGCGGTGCGGAACACGCGCTGATCGATCACGCGCACGCCGTAGTCGGTGAGATCGTCGAGCGGCGCGGTCGGGATCACGTGCAGCGAGTACGCGCCGGCGCCGCCCGTCGGCGACGCGGTCCACAAGAAGCCGGCGGTGATCGGCGGCGACACGCTGCCGCGCGGCGTGATGTCGAGCCAGCTCTCGACGTTCATCTGCGTCGCGCCGTTGAGCACCACGTCGAAGTCGAGCTCCTGGCTCGTCGGCAGCAGGCTGGCGAGCGGCGTCGGCGTGCGCATGGTCATGCTCAGCGTCGCGGCGAACGCGGCGTCGAAGGGATTGCCCAGATCGGCGCCGGGGAAAAATCCGAGATCGGTGCCGTTGGCGCCGCCGTCGCTGGGCACGCTGCCGTCGAACGAGTTGGACGCCGCCTCATTGGCCGCGCAGCCGGGCAGGCCGGCGGCGACGAGCACGAGCGCGAGCGCGGTGAGTGACGGCGACTTCATGCGAGCCTGACTGCCACGAATAGCAGCCGGCATGCCACGGCGCAAACGGGGCGATCGGCCCGGCCCGTCGCGGTTCGGCCGCGGCGCACCATGACACGGCTGTCTCGACCCTCGGATTTCACGGTGCGCGCTGGTACTCCTCGCCGTGAAATTGGTAGCGCGCGCGCTTGTCGTCGCTCCACGGCAGCATCACCGGGATCAGATCCTCGGCGGGCGCCTCCTGATACGTGGCCTGCGTGAAGCCGACGGCGCTGCCCGCCTCCACTTGAATGTCGGTCGCCTTGCCGCGCTTGATGAAGCTCACCTTGTCCTCGATCTTCGACGAGCCGGCGGACTTTCCCACCTCGGCGGCGAACACGCGCTGCACCTGATCGGCGGAGAAGCGGTACACGGCGAGGATCTCGCGCGCGCCGCCGCCGCCGCGCTCGGTGTAGCGCAGCACCACCGCCTGCCGCCCGTCGCCGGCGAGATCGAGCACGCGCGCCTCTTTGAGATCGGAGCGATCCTTGAACGGCAGCTCGACGAACACGTAGCCGTCGGTGATCGCGGCCAGGTAGCGGCCGGCCATCACCGCCTGCGCGCCCGACGAGCGGCCGAGCGCGATGCCGCGATCCCAGAAGATGTCGCCGCGCTTGAGGCCGCGATCTTTCAAGAAGCCCTCGAGCGCGCCCTCGCCCTCGGCGAACGCGATGCGGCCCGAGGTCTCGACGGTGCGCTCGGTCTTGAGCGCCGCCTTGGAGTCGCAGTCGGCGACCTCGGCGGCGTACGCCAGCGACGGTTGGCCGAGCTTGTAGCCGGGCACCGCGCCGAGCGGCAGCGCCACCTCGACGGCCCAGCCGTGCTGCTGCAGCGCCGAGGCGACGCGCACGCCCTTGGCCGGCTTGGTCCCCCACGTGACTTTATTGTGCGTCGCAGCATTATCGCCGGGGAACACCAGCAGCTTCTTGCCGCCGAACGCGAGCGTCAGGTGATCCTCGCCGGGCTTGGCCGCTTTCGTGCGCACGAAGTAGTTGTCGCGCACGTCGACCAGCAGGAACAGCGTCTGCCCCTCGACGTTGCACTTGATGGTGAACGACAGGTTCGGGTCGCGCCCGCCCGCGTCGATGCCGTCGACGCCGTCCCAGTCCTCGGTGAGCCCGTCGAGGCGGATGGTGCCCTTGTCCGCCGGCCCGCAGGGAAGATCGGCCGCGCGCGCCGATTCTCGGGCGGCGAGCGCGGCCACGACGACGAAGATCAGCGAGCGCATCGAGCGCCGGATTATACGCTACGGGAACGTCGTGAACAGATCGGCGAGGTCGTTGGTGGCGACGTCCGCCGCGCCGCCGAGCAGCGGCGTGACGCCGAAGATCTCCTGCATCGACTTGAGCGTCGACGAGTGGGTGTACGCGATCGAGTTCGAGTAGCCGCCCGCCGCGGTCTTGGCGAGCGGCGACGCGACGATCATCCCGATCGGCACGTCGGAGCCTTCGCTCTCGTCCCACGTCAGGAAGATCGCCCCGCCGTTCGTGTACGCCGCCGACGCCTGGATCATGGGAATCTCCGTCGAGAGCCAGGTGTCGCCCGTCTTGAGCAGGTCGGTGACGATCGGCAGGCAGGTGAAGTCGAGCGCCAGCGGATCGGAGCCGTGCGCGTCGTGGCACAGGTTGGGCGTGATGAAGTTGTACTGCGCGACGTTGCCGCTCGCGAGATCGCCCTGCAGCTCCGAGTACGGGCGCACGTGCGCGAGGCAGCGCGCCGCCGCGGTGTCGTTCGAGTTGGTGACGTCGTCGAAGTAGACCATCGGGTTGTGGCGCGGCACGTACTCGCCGACCACCGAGAGCGGGCACGTGGTGCCGTCGATGCCCTCTTGGTACGAGCGCCAGGTGATGCCGGCGGCCTCGAGCTGCGTGACCAGGTGCGCGGTCGACGACTGGTGATCGCCCGACGGCAATCCGTCGGCGGTGATGCCGAAATTGGTGCCGGCCTCGAGCCAGAGATAGTTCGGCTCGCTCGGGTGCAGGCCGGGGACGTTGTTGTACGCCTCGGCGTGCGCCGCGTTCGGCAGGAGCGTGTTGTTGATGTACGGCGCCGAGGCCGAGCCTTTCACCGTCGACCAGTTCGAGTTCTCCATGAGGATGATGAACACGGTCTGGATCGCGTGGCCGGTGTTGACGCGCGCCATGTCGGTCGACGCCTGGCGCGCCATGTCCGTCGACGCGCCGGCGAGATCGTGCGCGCCGCCCGTCGCCAGATCGTGCGCGCCGCCGTCGCTGCCGCCGGGATGCGCGAGATCGCCCGCGCTGCCGCTCATGTCCAGGTGCCCGCCGGTGCCCTGATCGTCGCCGAGCATTCCCGCGTCGGTGCCCGCGCAGCCGGCGAGCGCGCAGGCGAGCCCCAAACCAAACGATGTAAGTCGCATGCGTACTTTGTATCCTGCTCGGGAAAAAGGGGGCCACGCCGCGTCCGCCCGCGCCTTGTCCACCGTCGGGCACCATGGTAGAAGGCCCGCATGCTCGAAACCATCTCGCGAGGCTTTCGCAACGCCAAGGCGCGGCTCACCGGCGTGGCGGAGCTGACGCCCGACAACATCGAGGAGGCGCTGCGCGACGTGCGCATGTCGCTGCTCGAGGCGGACGTCGAGTTCAAGGTCACCAAGACGTTCCTCGAGCGGGTCAAAGAAAAGGCGATGGGCCAGTCGGTCAAGCTGCGCGCGAAGGCCGGCGACCGCGCGCTGGCGGCCACGCCCGAGCAGCACTTCATCAAGATCTGCCAGGACGAGCTGGTCGAGCTGATGGGCCCCGTCGACAACTCGATCGACTGGGCGAAGAAGGGGCCGACCTCGGTGATGATGGTCGGCCTCCAGGGCTCGGGCAAGACGACCACCGTCGGCAAGCTCGCCCGCTGGTTCGAGAAGCAGAAGCGCCGCCCGATGCTGGTGGCCGCCGACATCTACCGCCCCGCCGCCGTCGAGCAGCTGCAGGTGCTCGGCGGAAAGCTGGAGATGCCGGTGTTCACGCTCGAGGGCAAATCGCCGCCCGAGATCTGCGAGGCGGCGGTCAAGCGCGCCTACGAGACCAACCGCGACGTGGTCATCTTCGACACCGCCGGCCGCCTCGCCATCGACGAGCCGCTCATGCAGGAGCTCGACGACATCAAGAAGCGCACGAAGCCGAACGAGGTCTTCTTCGTCATCGACGCGATGATCGGCCAGGACGCGGTCAACACCGCGCGCACGTTCAACGACCGCGTCGGCGTCACCGGCGTGATCCTCACCAAGCTCGACGGCGACGCGCGCGGCGGCGCGGCGCTCAGCATCAAGGAGGTCACCGGCAAGCCGATCAAGTTCCTCGGCATCGGCGAGCAGCTCGACAAGCTCGAGGAGTTCCGTCCCGAGGGGCTCGCCAGCCGCATCCTCGGCATGGGCGACATCGTCGGCCTGATGAAGGACTTCGAGGAGGTCGTCGACGCGGAGAAGGCGGAAGAAGACGCCGTCCGCATGCTCAAGGGCAAGTTCGACATGCAGGACTTCCTCGAGCAGATCCGCGTGATCCAGAAGATGGGATCGCTGAAAGATCTCTTCGAGAAGATGCCGTTCTTCCCCGGCGGGCTTCCCGAGGGCGTGAACCTCGACGACAAGGAGCTGGTCAAGATCGAGGCGATGATCTCGTCGATGACCGTGGCCGAGCGCAAGCACCCCGAAAATTTCGTGGTGACGTCGTGGGAGACGATCACGTCGCGGCAGGGGATGCAGCAGAAGCGCAAGGCCGCCGACTACGACGCGGGCCGCATCAAGCGCGTGGCCAAGGGCTCCGGACGCCAGGAGAACGAGGTCAAGGAGCTGCTCAACAAGTTTGCGATGATGCGGCAGATGATGACGCAGATGGGACAGCAGTCGGGGCTGCTCGGCAAGATCCCCGGCTTTCGGCAGATCGCGCAGATGCGCAAGATGGCCGGCATCGACCTGTCGCAGATCATGGGCGCGGCCGGGATGCCGCAGCTCGAGCGCAAGTTCACCGTGCCGAAGGTGAGCAGCAACAGCGATCGCAACAAAGAGAAGCGCAAACGCAAAGAGGCCCGCAAGCAGCGCAAGAAGAACAAGAAGCGCTGACCACCGAGGAGGTCGCGATGCACCCGACCAAGAACGATCTGCCCGAGGCGACGCGTAGCAAGATCGTGGAGCGGCTCAATCAGCGGCTCGCCGACGCGATCGATCTGCAGACGCAGTGCAAGCAGGCGCATTGGAACGTCAAGGGGCCGCACTTCATCGCGCTGCACGAGCTGTTCGACAAGCTCAACGACGAGGTGGTCGAGTACGTCGATCTGCTGGCGGAGCGGGTGACGGCGCTCGGCGGGACGGCGGAGGGGACGGTGGCGGCGGTGGCGAAGCGGACGTCGCTCGGCGAGTATTCGCTGGCGCTGCACGACGGGCGCGCGCACCTGGAGGCGCTGTCGGGGCAGTTCGCGGCGTTCGGCAAGGCGGCGCGCGGCGACATCGAGGCCGCGGCCGAGCTGCGCGACGCGGACACGGCCGACCTGTTCACCGAGATCTCGCGCGGCGTCGACAAGAGCCTCTGGTTCCTCGAGGCGCACCTGCAGGCCGCGCGCTAGAACATCGCCGCGCGCTAGAACATCGCCGCGCGAAGGAACTCGGTCGCGCGCGCGGTCACGTCGCGCTCCGAGGCGCCCGCGAAGAAGTGGCCCTCGCCTTCGAGCACCTCCAGCCGCACCGACGGGAACGACGCCGCCCAGCCGCGCAGCCGCGCGAGCTCGCTGAACGGATCGCGATCGCCGCTCACGAACAGCCACGGCGCGCCGCCGCCGAGCGCGCGCGCGGCGTCGGCCAGGCGCGCGGCGTCGTCGCCGAGGATCGTCGTCGGGAAACCGATCGCGGCGCAGGCGACGGCCGGCTCGCCCGACGCCACCGCCAGCATCGACATCAGCGCGCCGAACGAATAGCCGGCGAGCGCCACGCGCGGAGCGCCGGCTTCGCGCAGCCACGCGCAGGCGGCGCGCACGTCCTCCGGCTCGTCGCGCCCGCCGGTGGCGCGCCCGCCCGACGCGCCCACGCCGCGAAAGTTGAAGCGCACCGTCGAGAAGCCGGCGCGCGCCAGCGCGTCGTCGAGCGCCGTCACCAGCGGCGTGTCCATGCGCCCGCCGAACGCCGGGTGCGGGTGGCACACGACCACGCCGGGCGCGCCGGGCGCAAGCCGCGCCTCTGCCTCCAGCTCGTGCGCGCCGCCGACGGAGATCGCCACCACCGACGGCGCCGCTACCACAGCAGCACGTAGACCAGCGCCGCCGCCGCCGCCAGCGCCAGCGCGCCGCCGACGATCGCCACCAGCAGCTCCGGCCGCCGCCGCACGTTGCGCGCGGGCGCCGCGGGGTGCGGCTCGCTCTCGTCGGGCGTGCCGGGCGTCTCGAGGCGGCGCAGGTAGACCTCCGCCGGATCGTGGTAGCGCAGCGAGGTGGTGCCGAGCACCAACACGTCGCCGTCGCGCAGCGCGCGCGAGCCGCTCACCCGCTCGCCGTTGACGGTGAGCGCCGGGCTCATGCCGACGTCGCGCACGGTGACGCCCTCGGCGTCGCGCACCAGCGCCGCGTGCTCGCGCCACATGTCGACGTCGTCGAGGCGGAGATCGCTGCCGGACGCGCGGCCGAGCACGAACGTCCGCTCCGCGTCGCCGAGCGCCAACAGCACGCCCGTCTGCGGCCCGTCGAGCACCAGCAGCGACGGCTGCGACTCGCCCGGCCCCAGCCGCTCGAGCACCTCGCGCACCATGCGCCGCGCGATCGAGCCCGAGCTCTCGGCCGGCCAGTTGATGTCGCTCTCGGCGATCGCCACCTCGAGCGCAAAGCTGCCGATCGCGATCCGGTCTCCGTCGCGCAGCGGCTGGCGCTGGCCGGTCGGCACCGGCGCGCCGTTGAGCCGCGTCCCGTTGGTGGAGCCGTCGTCGACGAGAAAATAGTCTCCCGCCCGGCGCTCGATGCGCGCGTGCACCAGCGACACCTTCGAGTGCGGCAGCAGCACGTCGACGCCGCCGCGCCGCCCGAGGAGGATCTGGGCCCGATCGGCGTCGAACTCGTAGCGAAACACCCGCGCCTGCGGATCGTCGAGCGCGGTCACCTGCAGCCGAAGCGGCACGCCGCCATCTTAGCCAGTTCATCGCATCGACTCCACGTCGAGCCGTCCGGCGCCCGACACCGAGACGGAGATCGCGCCATTACGATCGGTCCGGAGCACGCGCGCGCCGTGCGCCTGGTAGCGCGCCAGCACCGCCGGGTTGGGGAAGCCCCAGCGGTTACGCTCGCCGACGGAGATGACCGCCACCCCGGGCCGCGCGGCGTCGAGCAGCGCGTCGGTCGAGGAGGTGCGCGAGCCGTGGTGCGGCACCTTGAGCACGTCGGAGCGCAGCCGCTCGCCGGCGGTGCCGACCAGCGCGGCTTCGCCCTCGGCCTCGAGATCGCCGGCGAACAGCAGGCGCCGGCCGCGATACTCGACGGCCACCACCAGCGAGTTGTCGTTCTCGCTGCGCGCGGGATCGATCGCCACCTGCCCCGCTCCGTCGAGCGGCGCCAGCGGGCGCAGCGAGACTCCGCCGATCTCGACCGCGCGCGGCGGTCCGCGCGGCACGCCCCGCCGCGCCGCCGCGTCGAGCAGGCGCACGGTGCCGGGCTGCTTCGTCTCCTGCCCGTTGGTCCAGACTTCTCCGACGGGAAAATGCTCGACGAGAAAACCGAGCCCGTTGGCGTGATCCGGATGCGGGTGCGAGAGGATCACGAGATCGAGCCGGCGGATTCCGCGGCGCCACAAGAACGGCGCGATCACCTGCTCGCCGGGATCGAACGCCGGATCGAACGAGCCGCCGCCGTCGATCACCACCGCGTGGCCGCGCGGCAGCTCGAGCACGCACGCGTCGCCCTGCCCGACGTCGAGGAAGGTCGCCACCAGCCGGTTCGACAGCGACGGCAGCCACGCGCGCGCGCCGAGTGACGCGCCCACCACCAGCGCGCAGCCGAGCGCCCACGCGCGCCAGCGCGGCCGCGCGAGCGCGATCGCCAGCAGCCCGCCGTACCACGCGCACAGCTCGATCAGCGACGGCGCGGGCACGCGCCACGACGGCGCCCACGCCGCGCACCAGCGCACGAACTCGGCCATCGCGCCGGCCTCGATGCCGGCGAGCTGGATCAGCGCGCCGCCCGGCGGCAGGTGCGCCGAGGCGAGCACGCAGCCGGACAGCCCCGTCGGCACGATCAGCAGCTCGGCGAGCGGCACCACGACGAGGTTGGAAAAAATCCCCGCCGGGCTGACCTGCGAAAAGTGCCAGGCCGAGATCGGCGCCGTCGCCAGGATGGCCGCCGCCGACGCCGCGCACAGGCGCCAGACCCAGCGGCCGAGCCGCGCGTGCAGCCGCGCGCCGCCCGACGACGACGGCGAGAAGCGCGGCGCCAGCAGCGCGGTGCCGAGCGCGGCGGCGAACGAGAGCTGGAACGACGGATCGAACAGCTCGAGCGGCGACACCGCGAGGATCGCCAGCGCCGCCATCGCCAGCGCGCTGGCCGCCGTCACGCGCCGGCCGAGCACCACCGCGCCGAGCCACACCGCCGCCACCACGCACGCGCGCACGGTCGCCACCTGCGAGCCGGTGATCAGCGTGTAGACGCCCGCCGCCGGAATCGCCGCCAGCGCCGCCCAGCGACGCACCGGCCGCCCGCGCGCGAGCCGCGGCACGCGCAAGAGCAGGCGCGTGAGACCGGCGTAGAACAGGAACGCGGCGATCGCCAGGTGCAGCCCGCTCACCGACAGCACGTGCGAGACGCCGGCGACGCGGAACTCGTCGTCGAGGCGCCGGTCGACGTCGCCGCGATCGCCGAGCACCAGCGACGCCACCAGCGCGCGCCGATCGCCGTCGAGACGCGCGCGCACCTCGCCGAGCATGGTGTTTCGCCAGGCGCCGAGCGCGCGCGCGGTCGCGAGCGAAGGCGGAGGCGGCACGCCGGCCAGGCGCGAGAGCGCGGCCGGCGCGTGGACCCCGGCGAGCGCCATCACGCCCGACGCCGCCGCGCGCCGCGCGCCGTCGACGCCGCCGGGATCGAGGAACCCGCGCGGCGCGCGCAGCGGCGACGAGAAGCGCACGCGATCGCCCGGCAGCAGCGGCTCGACGGGATCGCCGCCGATCAGCACCATCACGCCTCCGCCGGCGTCGCGGCGCATCCCATCGCGCTCGACGGAGCGCAGCTCGACCGGCACGCGCGTCGCGCCGAACGCGCGCTCGGGCAGCGCCGCCACCTCCGCCTCGACGCGCCAGCGCGCGCTGCCGATCAACTCGGGCGGCGCCCGCGGCCGCGCGCCCGCCTGCGCCAGCACGCCGAGCGCGAGCGCCAGCACGAGCAGCGCGCTGCCGATCAAGCGGCCGCGCGCGCGCGCCGCCGCCACCACCGCCGCGGCGCCGAGCACCAGCGGGATCCCCGGCCCAACTCCGATCGAGAGCCAATCACCGACGGCAATCCCGATCGTGAAAGCCACTGTCACGAGCGCGAGCACGCCAGGGTATCGGCGCCCGCGCGCGGAAGTTGCGCGCCGAATGAACGCACGTGCGATTATTTTTCGAATGCGCGCGACGCTGACGCTGGCCGCCCTCGGCATCCTCGTCGCCGCGCTGACGTGGGCCGCGATCGCCACCGCGCACGCGACCGCCGCCGAGCTGCCGCGCCACCTCCTCCTTTATATAGGCGCTGGCGCGGCGTGGTCGGCGTCGCTCGCGATCGTGCCGCGGCTCGCGCGCGCGCCGGAGCAGCTCGTGATCGTGTTCATCGTGGCGGTGGCACTGCGCGCGCCGGCGTGGGCGGCCGAGCCGGCGCACTCCGACGACGTGTATCGCTACGTCTGGGACGCACGGGTGGCGCGCGCGGGCGTGAATCCGTATCGCTGGGCGCCCGACGCGCCGGAGCTGGCGCACTTGCGCGACGGCAACTGGGCGCGCATCAACAACCGCGAGCTGCCGACGATCTATCCGCCGGCGGCGCAGCTGGCGTTTCGGCTGGCGTCGTCGCTGCCGGTGGCGCCGCTCGCCGGCTGGAAGCTGCTGGTCGCCGCGTTCGACCTGGCGACGCTCGCGCTCGTCGCCTGGTGGCTCGCGCGGCGCGGTGGCGACGCGCGGCTGGCGATCGCGTGGGGCTGGTCGCCGCTCGTAGCGCTCGAGCTCGGCATGAACCTGCACCTCGACGGGCTCGGCATCGCGCTCCTGACCGCGGCGCTGGTGGCGAGCGAGCGCGGGCGGCGCGCGTGGGCGGGCGCGCTGCTCGGCGCGGCCACTGCGGTAAAGCTGGTCGGATTGGCGATCCTGCCCGGTTTACGCAGCCGGCGCGCGGCGCTCGCGTTCGCGGCGGTGCTGGTGCTGGCGGCGGCGCCGTTCTGGTCGGCGGGCGCGCGCCTGCGCGGCAGCCTCGGCGAGTACGGGCGGCGCTGGCGCTCGAACGACGGCGCGTTCGCCGTGCTGCACGCGGGCGCCGAGGCGGTGGTGACGCACAGCCGCTTCGCCGCGCGCCACGAGCTCGCCGGCTGGCCGCGCGTGGCGCGCGCCATCACCGGACGCGATCGCGACCAGGTGTTTCCCGACGAGGCGGCCAACCTGCTGGCGCGCCTCGCCGCGTTCGCGCTGTTCGCCGCCGCCGTCGCCGCCGCGCTGCGCGCGCGCCTGCGCCCGACGCGCTTCGCGGCCGTGGCGCTGGGCGCATTCCTGCTGCTCGCGCCGGCGCTGCACCCCTGGTACGTGCTGTGGATGCTGCCGCTCGTCGCCGCCGGCGCGTCGCCCGCGTGGTGGGCGCTGGCCGCGCTGGCGCCGCTCGGCTACTGGCCGCTCGGCGAGTTTCGCGCCGGCGCCGGCTGGCACGACCCGCTGTGGACGCGCGCGCTCGAGCACGGGCTCACCTGGGCGCTGCTCGCCGCCGGCTGGTGGCGCGCGCGTTCGGCATTGACCGGTCGCGATCCTCCGGTAATATCGGAAACCTCGTGAAGAGGGCCTTCGCCCCTGGGGACAGCATGCGCGGCGCGGCGCTCGGGATCCTGCTCGCCGGAGGAGTGGCGCACGCCAACACCGTGCGCGGCTCGATCGCGGTGCCCGAAGCGAGCCGCGTCGCCGAGCCGCCGAGCGGCCACTGGCGCGTCGAGAACGGCGTCCTCCCCGTCGCCGTGCGCGCGCCGGAGCTGCGCGGCGAGATCGTGGTCGTGCTCGAAGGCGGCGCGCGCAAAGAGGGCGCCGAGCCGCCCAGCGTCACCGTCGAGCTGCGCGGGCTCAAGCTGGATCCGCGCGTGATCGTCGCGCCGATGGGCGCCACCATCGAGTTCAAGAACCAGGATCGCGTGCCGCACACGCTCTACGCCGACAACGCCACGTCGGTGATGGCGCCGCAGCCGACGCCCGCCGGCCAGACGCGCGCGCAGAAGTTCGCCGCCGCCGGCGAGTACCGCATCCGCGACCAGGACTACCCGCACATCGACGGCACCGTCGTGATCACGCAGACGCCCTACGCCGCGGCCGTCGACGAGAAGGGCAACTTCAAGCTCGACGTCCCCGAGGGCAAGTACACGCTGCGCGTCTGGTACCGCGGCGGCTGGGCGGTGACGCAGCCGCTCGAGGTCGCCGGCCGCACCACCGAGATCGCCGTGCAGGTGCCGCCGCAGAAGCGCGTCGAGAAAGCGCGCGGCGAGTAGATGGTCTGGTCGCGGCTGTGGCTGTTCGTGATCACCGTCGCCTGCGCGCTGGCGACGGTGCTGGCGCTGCTGGCGCCGCGGCCGATCCAGCGCGATCTCGAGCGCGAGTCGGGCGCGCGCCTCGAGCGGGCGCAGCACGCCGCGTCGCTCTTGCTCAAGGTCAACGCGCGCAAGTGGATGGACACCGCCGCGCAGGTGGCCACCGACGCGGTGCTGGTCGAGGCGCTGGAGCAGGCGACGCGCGGGCCGGCCGATCTCGGGCTGGTGCACAAGACGGTGCAGGAGCGGCTGCGCTACTTCAACGACAAGATGAAGGTCGACCTCGTGATCGCCACCGACGGCAAGGGCCGCGTGATCGCGCGCGCCGGGCTCGACGAGGGCGTGTACAAGGACGGGGTCGAGGGGTTTCCGCTGGTGGCCGACGCGCTGCGCGGGCTGCGCGGCGACGACACCTGGTCGCTCGACGGCAAGCTCTATCGCGTGGCGGCGTCGCCGGTGATCGCGCGCGATCGCTACGCCGGCTCGCTGGTGGTCGGCGAGGCGGTCGACGGCGCGCTGGCGCAGTCGATGAAGCAGGTGCTCGACGTCGACGTGGCGTTCCTCTTGCGCGGGCGCGTGCTGTCGTCGTCGAGCCAGCCGGCGGTGCTGTCGCGGCTGCCGTCGCTGGTGGAGGCGCACGCGGGCGAGCTGGAGCAGGCGGGCCACTCGCCGCCGCTGGCGGTGGACGAGGGCGGGCAGCGCTGGCTGGTGGTGCTGGCGCCGTTCGTCGGCGAGGCGGCGGCGCACCGCGCGGCCTACGTGCTGATGGTGCCGCGGCCGCCGGAGCCGTCGGTGGGCGGGCTGGTGTCGGGACTGCTGTCGAGTGACTTGAAAACGATACCGTGGGTATCGCTGGCGCCGGTCGGCGGCGCGCTGCTGGCGGCGCTGATCATCGGGTTCCTGCTCCTGCGCGTCGAGTCGGATCGGCCGCTCAAGCGGCTGGCGCGCGAGGCGCAGGCGCTGGCGCGCGGCGACGTGCAGCGGCTCGACGACGATCGCCATCCCGGCAAGCTCGGCGCGGTGGCGCGCGCGGTGAACACCACGCTCGATCGCATCGGCACCGGCAGCCGGCCGCCGACCCCGCGCCCGTCGTCGCCGCGGCTCACGCCGCCGCCGCGCCACGACTCGGGGCGCCAGGATCGCCCGTCGCAACCGCCGTCGCCGCCGATTCGCCTCGACTCGCCGCGCCCGTCGCCGCCGCCGGTGCGCCTCGACTCGCCGCGCCCGTCGCCGCGCCCGCGCCTCGATTCGCCGCGCCCCACGCCGCCGCCGCCGCCCGATCTCTTGCGCGAGCAGACGCCGCTGCGCGAGGAGCCGACGCTGCCGCGCTCCGAGGAGCCCAAGCCGCCGCTGCCCGCCGAGGCGACGCCGGTGGTGGACGCGTCGATGATCCTGCAGTCGCTCGGCGACACCGATCAGCAGGCGACCGATCTGCACCGCTCGGCGGGGCCCGACTTCGTCGACGCGCCGCAATTGGCGGCGCTGCCGCCGACGACCACGGGCGGGCCGGCAGGCGTCGGGCCGCCGCGCTCCTTCGACGACGAGCCGACGGTGGCCAACCCGGCGGCCGCGCGCGCGCTGCTCGGTATCATGAACGACAGCGACAAGCTCACGGCGCCGCAGCCGCGGCTCAGCCCCGAGGACGAGGCGCTCGAGGCGGAGCTGCATCAGGTGTATCAGGACTTCATCGACACCAAGCAGCGCTGCGGCGAGCCCATCGAAGGCGTCAGCTACGACAAATTCGTCGGCAAGCTAAAAGCCAATCGCGCCCAGCTCATCACCCGCTACTCCTGCAAGACCGTCCGCTTCCAGGTCTACATCAAAGACGGCAAAGCCGCCCTCAAAGCCACTCCAATCACCTGATCTGACGCTCGCTGCCTTCGCGGGCGGGGGCGAAGATCGTTTTTCGCCGGACGCTCGCATACGCCGTGCTCGGCCGCTGCTACGCAGCGTCCTGCGCGCGGCACGTGCTTCGCTCGATTCGTCGCTGGCATCCTCGCGCAGACGCGAGGAGCGCTCCTCAACGCCG
>DASREC010000103.1:0-2401 GCA_035652295.1 Polyangia bacterium | reverse complement strand
CTGATGCGCAGCTCGATCATGACGGAGAAGCTCGTGCGGCGCGGCACGAACGTCCGCACCGAGTACACGGCCGACTATCTAGACCGCATCGCGGTGCGCGATGCCGCGTCGAAGGACGTCATCACCCTGGCGTCGAACCGGACGCTCGGCGACGTTCGCGAGTGGCTCACCTCGTCCGACAAGAATGCAACGCACCAGGGCTATCCGGTGGTCGATCCGAACGACGAGCTACTGGGCGTGGTCACCCGACGCGACCTGCTCGATCCGTCGCACGACGGGGACCGGCTCGTCGGCGAGCTTCTGCGCCGCCGGCCGGCGGTGGTCTTCGAGCACAACACGCTGCGCGAAGCGGCGGACCACATGGTGCACGAGGGCGTTGGGCGACTGCCGGTGGTGACCGCCGATGCGCCGCGCAAAGTCGTCGGCATCATCTCGCGGAGCGATCTCCTCAGCGCACACCGCAACCGGCTCGACGCGGCGTTGGTCGAAGAAGCGCCGCCAATCGGGCGCGGCTTCCTGCGTCGCCAGAGTCGGCGCCAGCGGCGCGGCGCGACGAAAGTCTAGGCGCGCTCGGGACAGTTGGAACATGTTGGACACGAATGGCACGAATTGAACGGCGATGAACACGAAGACGGCCGCTCTCGATGCGAGTACCTGCATCCCGAGCGGCCGTTGCCAATTACAGCTCAACGCTTTCTTGGGGGTACGACCTCGAGAGGCCAGTACTGGCTGATCGAGTGGAGTTGACCCGCTTTTGTGGACACCTCACCATGTAGCATCCGGAGGTGTTTCGTGAGTCAGGCAGCAGGAGCGGGCAACAAGGACGGTCGCCGGCAGCGGCGGCAGTATACGGCGGACTTCAAGGCGGAAGCCGTGCATCTCTTGCGTCGTCGCCGGGCGCAGGGCACGTCGCTGACGCAGGTCGCCCGAGAGTTGGACGTCGCGCCCGGCGTGCTCTGCGACTGGGCGCGCAAGCTCGATCCCGCGGCCGCGCGCGCAGCCGCCGGGGACGGCGACAGCGGCGGCGAGAGTGTCGAGGACGAGGTGAAGCGATTGCGTCGCGAAGTCGCCACGTTGCGGCAAGAGCGCGACTTCGCAAAAAAAGCCGCGGCGTTCTTCTTGAAGGAGTCGCTGTGAAGTACGCCTGCATCGCTCGCCACCTCGGCGAGTTTCCCGTGCGACTCATGTGCCGCGTGCTCGCGGTGGCACCCTCGGGCTACTACGCGTGGCGGAACGGCCCCGCGCCGTGTGCCCGGCAGCGCGCCGACGAGCGGTTGCTCCTCGCCATCCGGGACTCGCACCACGCGAGCCGGGGGACGTACGGCGCGCCGCGGGTCCGGGCGGAGCTCCACGACGCCGGGCTGCGCGTCGGGCAGAAGCGCGTCGCGCGGCTCATGCGGCAGGACGGCCTCGTGGGCCGACCGCGGAAGCCCTATGTCCACACGACGGACTCCGCGCACGCCTATCCACTGGCGCCGAATCTGGTGGCGCGGGCCTTCGACGTGAACGGGATCGCGCTGAACCACGTGTGGGTGAGTGACATCACCTACGTGCCGACACAGGAAGGCTGGCTCTATCTCGCCACGGTGCTCGATCTCGCCTCACGGCGCGTGGTCGGGTGGGCCATGCGCGAGTCGCTCGATGCGGAGCTCGCGCTCGCCGCGCTCCGCATGGCGATCGCCGCGCGGCACCCGGCGCCGGGGCTGATTCATCATTCCGATCGCGGGGTGCAGTACGCGTGCACCGCCTATCGCACGCTCTTGGCCGCGCATGGGATGCAGGCGAGCATGAGTCGCAAAGGCGATTGCTGGGACAACGCCGTGGCCGAGAGTTTCTTCGCGACACTCGAGTTCGAACTCATCGCCCGCGCGCGCTGGCGGACGCGGGCCGAGGCGCGGCGGGCCATCTTTGAGTACATCGAGACGTGGTACAATCCCCGCCGACGGCATTCGACGCTCGGCTATCGGAGTCCCGCGCAGTACGAAGCGCACCTACGAATGGCCGCATAGCATTCGTAACCCCGTGTCCACAAAACCGGGTCAAGCCCACTCGGGCTGGCGCCTAGCGCCGCCCGAGCGTCCCATTCGTGTTCATTCGCGACAATTCGTGGCATTCGTGTACCACGTGTTCCGACCGTCCAAGCGGAAAACGCTACGCCCCCACCGTCTCCTTCGCCGGCTCGCTAGAGAACTCTAATCCCCCATTCCCGTCCGGCCGCGCGACGATCGCATCGCCGTCGTCGAACTTGCCTTCGAGCACCGCCAGCGCCAGCGGATTCTGGATCATCCGCTGGATCGACCGCTTGAGCGGCCGCGCGCCGAACGCGGGGTCGTACCCTTCCTCCGCCAGCAGGCGCTTGGCTTCGGGCGTCACCTCGATCGTCATCTTGCGATCGGCGAGC
>DASREC010000102.1:0-2374 GCA_035652295.1 Polyangia bacterium | reverse complement strand
ATCTGCGGGTGAGGAGGTGCGGATGAGCTACCTCTATGGTGATTCCAGTCCGTCTACGTTGAAGATCAACTTCATCGACTTCTTGAAGGACGCGCTGGATTTCTCGGTGCAGGTGCTGGCGGCGGATCGGCGCATTCGCGAAGGCGGCGAGCGCGCGGTCGAGGCCAGGCGCGCGGGCGAGGGCGAGGTCACGCGGCTCGAGGCGCTGGGCGCGCAGATCGCCCACGCCGTCGACGGCGCGGCGCTGGGCGAGGCGAATTCGCCGACCGCGCGTTGCGCCGACAGCGTGCTGCGCAGCTCGGCGGAGTTGGTGCGCGGCGAGATCGATCGCGTGCGCGCGGGCGTGGCGGCCGATCAGTCCAAGGTCGACGCGCAGGCGGCGGGCGAGCGCGAGCAGTGCATGCAGGCGCTCGGCGCGCTGCTCATGCGTCACGATTTGCCCGAGTGGTCGATCGATCTGCGGCTCGAGCAGCAGGGCGGCCAGCGCTACGTCGCGTGGCTCACCGGGCACGCGCCGTTCGGGCTCGACGCCACGCTCGAGCTCGAGGTCCCGCCGACGCACTTGATGGCGCACGTGCTGCGCGTCGACAAGCTGGTCGAGCGGCTCGAGGTGCACGCGCCCGAGGAGGGCGGGTGGATCCGCAAAGAGGTGAAGCTGCGGCCGCAGCGCCTCGAGAAGGAGTATCTGACCGAGGTGCGCATCACCGGCGAGGAGACGACGCTGAGCCTGCGCGCCAACGCCGACGGCTCGGGCGCCGGGTTCGACCTGAGCGTGCGCGCCGAGGCGCCGCGCGTGCGCCTGAAACGCGTGGGCGAAGGCGCGAGCACCGACGCCGCGCCGTTCGAGCTTTCGGACGCGGACGCGCAGCGCGTGGTCGAGCTTCAGGAGAAGCTGGTGCTCGGGTGCGCCGAGCTGGCGCCGTCGCGCAAGCGGCTGGCGGACGCGCGGCTCGACGGCAAACCGCTCAGCGAGCACGCCGAGCCGCGGGTGATGGCGGAGCGGCTGATCGAGACCATCACGCCGACGGTGCAGGAGATCGGGCGGCGGTCGCTGACGCCGACGGAGCTGGTGCTCAAGCGTCAGCTCGACGGCGGGCGGCGCGAGGAGATCTTCGTGTCGCGCGACGAGCTGCGGCTCAAGCTGGCGCCGCTCTCGGATGCGCAGCGGGCGCTGTTCGCGCCGCTCGGGTTGGCGGATCCGGCGACGGGCGCGCCGGCGAAAGCGGCGACGAGCGGCGCGGCGAAGGCGGCGCCGAGCGCTGCGGCGAGGACGCCGTCGAGCGATTCGACGCCGGCGTACGAGTCGAAGGCGGCGCACGAGTCGAAGCCGGCGCAGGAATCAAAGGCGGCGCACGAATCGAAGCCGGCGCCTGAGGCGAGCAAGCCGGCGCCGAGCGAGCCGGCGCCGCTGCCGTCGCGCCGCCCGAAGCCGACGCCCGCGCCGGTGCCGGTCGCGCTCGCGCCGCCGCTGTCGTCACCCGAGCCGTCTTCGCCGGCGATCGCCGTCGGCGACGACGAGATCACCGAGCTGCGCCTCGACGCGCCCATCCCCGGCGTCAACACCGCCCCGCCCGCGCCCCCGCAAGTCTTCAAACCGAAATAGCGCCGTTCACGGATGGAAGCCGTCATCGTCATCGCCCAGCGAGACATCATGCCGGAGCTGCGCATTCGACTCGCTTCTTTGGCGCCGCTGGCGGGGAGCGAAGGAGCGCTGGTCATTCAAGACGAAAGAACTCGCGTGTATCTAAGTCGCGACGATCGAGTCATTGACGAGTTGGAACCCGATCGACGAGAGCGCATCACGGGGAAAATGCCGAGCCCCATTTTCTACACAGTCGATTTTTCTGACATCGAGCTGTGTCGAAAGGTCCTGTTCTTGATTGCAGATGACCCCACGCTGCTGGTGGACAACGATCACGGGACACTCCTTAGAGGACCCGAATTCCTCGAGCTGCTGCGAAGTCAACCGGCTTGGGATTGGCGGATCACCCACCCACGATGCTGAAGTACCGGGCCTCCGGATGGTGCGCCACCAGCGCGCTGGTCGATTGCTCCGGCACGAGCTGGTACTCGTCCGAGAGCGCGACGCCGACGCGGGCGGCGTCGAGGAGCTCGAGCAGCCGCGCTTGATCCTCGAGGCGCGGGCACGCCGGGTAGCCGAAGCTGTAGCGGCTGCCCTGGTAGCTCTGCATGAACAGGTGCTCGATCGTCGGCGAATCGGCGGCGCCGATGTTGAGCTCGTGGCGCACGCGTTTGTGCCAGAGCTCGGCCAGCGCCTCTGCGCTCTCGACCGCCAGTCCGTGAAAGTGCAGATAGTCGTCATAGCGATTGGCCTTGAACAGCTCCTCGGCGACCTGCGACGCGCGCGCGCCCA
>DASREC010000101.1:0-15425 GCA_035652295.1 Polyangia bacterium | reverse complement strand
CGGCGAATTTCATCGAGCCGCTGGTGTCGGGCGTGTTCGCCGGCGACTACGCGCGCCTCTCGGCGAAGAGCGCGTTCCCGCGCGTGGTGGCGCTCGAGCGCGAGCACGGCAGCCTGCTCGGCGGACTGCGCGCGCTCGAGCGCAAGCGGCGCCGCGCCGGACGCGCGCACGCGGCGCGGCTGACCACGCTCGCCGGCGGAATGGCGGCGCTGCCGTCGGCGCTCGCGCGCGAGCTGGGCGATCGCGTGCGCACCGGCGTCGCGGTCGCCGCCGTCGAGAAACGCGGCGCGGCGTTCACGCTCGCCACCAGCGCCGGCCCGCTCGACGCCGAGCGCGTGATGCTGGCGCTGCCGCCCGACGCCGCCGCCGCGCTCGCCGCTCCGCTCGACGCCGCGATCGCCGACGCGTACACCGCCATCCCGCAGGTCTCGGTGGCCGCGGTCTCGCTCGGCTGGGCGCGCGGCGACGTCGGCCACGCGCTCGACGGCTTCGGCTTCCTGGTGCCGCGCCGCGAGCGGCTGCGGCTCCTCGGCTGCGTCTTCTCGTCGAGCGCGTTCCCGTCGCTGGAGCAGGCGCCCGCCGGCCACGTGCTGGTGCGCTGCCTGATGGGCGGCGCGCAGGATCCGCACGCGCTCGAGCTCACCGACGAGGAGCTGATCGCCGCCGCGCGCGAGGCGCTGCGACCGACGCTGGCGGTGAGCGCCGCGCCGGCGTTTTCGCACGTCGCGCGCTGGCCGCGCGGCATCGCGCAGTACGAGGTCGGTCACGCCGCGCGCGTCGCCGCGATCGAGGAGCGCGGCGCGCGGATCGGGCTTTTCTCGACGGGCGCGGCGCTGCGCGGCGTGGGCGTGAACGACGTGGTGCGCGAGGCCGCGGCCGCCGCCGAGCGCGCGTGCGGCGCCGCGTGAGCTTCGCCGCGCGGCTGGCGCGCCTCACCACGTCGCGCCCGGGGCTGGTGCTCGGCGCGTGCCTGCTGGCGACGTTCCTGCTCGCGCCGCTCGACGCGCGCCTGCGCCTCGACACCGACGTGCTCGCGCTGGTGCCGCAGACGAATCCGGAGGTGCAGGCGTTCGGCCGCTGGGCAAAAAGCTTCGTCGCCGATCAACTGCTGATCGTCCTCGTCGAGGGCGACGACCCGGCGCGCCTGCGCGAGTTCGTCGATCGCTACGGCGCCGAGCTGGCCGCGCTGCCCGAGGCGGCCGAGGTGCGCTGGCGCCTGTCGGCGGGCGCGGGCGCGCTGCTCCGCGATCACCTCACGCAGCTCATCACCGACGAGGAGATCGCCGCGCTCGCGCCGCGGCTCACGCCCGACGCGCTCGATCGCCAGGCGCGCCGCCTGCGCTCGCTGGTCGCCGCGCCCGGCGGCTCGTCGCTGGGCCCGATCATCACCGCCGATCCGCTGGAGCTGCTCCCGCAAGTCGCCGCGCGTCTCGGCAGCGGCATGGCCATCGACGCCCGCTCCGGCTATTTCCAGAGCGCCGACGGCCGCGCGATCATCCTCTACGTCCGCCCGCGCGCCGCCGCCTCCGACGTCGACGCCGATCGCGCGCTCGTCGGCGCCGCGACCGCCGCGGCGAAAAAGTTGGGCGCCCAGGTCACCGACGGCGATTTCAACGTCGGCGGCACCGACATCGCGGTCGGCTTCGGCGGTGCGTGCGCGTACACGCTCTACTACCGCGACTGGCTGCACCACGACGCGCAGGCCTCGACGCTGCTCTCGGGCGCGGCGGTGCTGCTGCTGTTCGCGCTCTTGTTCCGCTCGCTGCGCGTGCTGCCGCTGGTCGCCGTGCCGCTCGCCGTCGGGCTGCTCTGGACCGGCGCCGCCGCCGCGCTGCTCTTCGGCCGCGTCAACGCGGTGTCACTCACGTTCGGCACCGTGCTGCTCTCGATCGGGATCGATTTCCCGATCCAGATCTACAACCGCCTGCGCGAGGAGCTGCGCACGGTGAGGCCGCCGCAGGACGCGCGCGGATCACCGCCGACCAGCGGCGGCCGAACGCCGCGCGAGGCGCTCGAGCGCACGCTCGCCGAGCTGGCCGCGCCGTCGCTGGCGGCGACGCTCGGGCCGGCGGCGGTCTTTTTCGCGTGCGGCCTGTCGTCGTATCGCGGCCTCGCCGAGCTGGGCGTGCTCGCGGGCGTCGGGCTGATCTTGAACTTGATCGCGATGCTCACCGTGCTGCCGGCGCTGCTCGCGATCCTGCCGCCGTCGCTGTGGGCGCGCGCCGATCGGCCGGCGCCGGCGCCATCGCGTGACTGGCTGGGCGCGATCGGCCGCGCGGCGGGACGGCGCCCGCGCACGGTGCTGGTGGTCGCGGCGCTCGTCGGCGCGGCGGCGATCGTGCCGGCGTCGCGCGTGCGCGTCGATCGCCGCCTGACCGCGCTCCAGCCGCCGTCGATGCCGCCGGTGCGCGCCGACGCCGAGATGGCCCGCCGCTTCGGCGCGCGCGATCGCATGCTGGTGGCGCTGGTCGAGGACGCGTCGCCCGAGCGCGCGCTCGAACGCGCCGACGCGTGGCGCGCCGAGGCCGAGCGGCTGCGCCAGGCGGGCCTGGTGCGCGGCTACCAGTCGGTGTCGTCGCTGTTCCCGTCGCCGGCGACCCAGGCGCGCCGGCGCGCCGCGCTCGAGGCGCTGCACCCCGCCGAGGCGGCGCGCGAGCTCACGGCCGCGCTGGAACGCGCCGGCTTCGACGCCGAGCCGTTCGCGCCCTTCCTGCGGCAATTTGCCGCAGCCCCGCCGCCGCTGCTCCTCGATCCCTCGGCGCCGGGCGATCTCGGCTTCCTCACGCGCATGCAGGTGAGCGACCGCGACGGCGTGCGCCGCGTGGCCACGTTCCTGTTTCCCGTCGAGAACGACGCCGGCGCCCTGCGCGCCGCCGCCGAGCATTTCGCCGCCGGCCCCGCGGGCGGCGTGGTGACCGGCCTGCCGATCCTCGAGGAGGAATTGCACTACATTGTAGTGCACGACACGATCACGACCACCGCGGTGTCGATGTTCGCGGTCGCGCTGCTGCTCGCCGTCTACTACCGCCGCCCGCGCCCGTGGCTGGCGGTGATGGGCCCGCTGGCGCTGGCGTGGATCGGCTTCGGCGCCGCGCTCGCCCTCCTCGGCCTGCCGCTCAACCTGTTCAACCTGCTCTCGGTGCCGCTGGTGATCGGCTACGGCATCGACGATCACGTCTTCCTGGTGCACCGCCACCAGCGCGAGCCGTCGGCGGGGCCGGGCCACACGCTGGCGACGACCGGGCGCGCGGTCGTGCTCACGTCGCTGTCGACGATCGCCGGGTTCGCGGGGCTCGGCGCGGCGCGCTTCGACGGGCTGCGGCTGTTCGGGCTGTCGGGCGCGCTGGCGGTCGCGCTGTGCATGCTCGCGGCGTTCGCGGTGCTGCCGGCGCTGCTCGCGTTGCTCTGGCCTGCGCGCCGCTGACGCATATACTGGAGTCGTGCGCACGCTCCTATTAATGATCGGGCTCACACTCGCCGCGTGCGGCGGCGCGACGCACGGCCCGGTGTTCAACGGCTGCCAGGCGCCCAGCGACGGGATCCTGCTGTTGCGCTGGACCATCCGCGGCGCCGCGCCGTCGGCGGTGACGTGCGCCGGCGTCGATCACCTGGTGCTGTCGCTCGACACGCCGAGCTGCGGCGGCGCCACCATCGAGCCGGTGCCGTGCGCGCTCGACAAGTTTCGCTACGACAACCTGCCGCGCGGCCCCGCCGACATCGCGCTCGCCGCCGTCGACGCCGCCGGCAACCTGCTCTCGAGCGGCCAGACCACCGCCAACCTGTCGACGAGCTCCTCCGCTCCGCCCGCGACGCTCGACCTGCGCTGATCGCTCAGCGCTTCGTCAGCGGCTCGTCGATCGGCTCGCCGTCCCAATAGTCGAGCGACGCCTCGCCGCCGGGCCGGAACATCCGCTTGATGCCACGCACCGAGATCTTCCCCGAGTCGGGATAGCCGCAGACCTCGTGCGGATCCCACGGCCCGATCGTGAGCAGCCGGCACTCGGCGTCGAACGGATTCTCCACCGCGTGCGCGATCTGCGTGCCCGCCGGAAAGCAGATGTAATCGCCCGCGCTCATCTCGAACCGCTCGTCGCCGACGCGCGCCACGCAGCGCCCGTCGAGCACGTAGAAGTGCTCCTCCTCGCGCAGGTGCCAGTGAAACGGCACCGACTGCTTCCCCGGCGGCACGACCACCAGGTTCACGCCGATCTGCGACGCGCCGCCGAGCTTGCCCAGCTCCACCTCGCGCATCTGAAACCGCGCGCCGCGCCCCCACTCGCCGAACGGGTGCGCGCCCGCGCGGATCGGCCGATTGGGCGTGCCGCTCATTTGCCGAGCTGATCGATGCGATCGACCAGCGACTTGCGCATGTCGGCGGAGATCGTCTTCGGCCCGAGCCAGATCGACCAGATCGCGCGCGCCAGCTTCGCCGAGCGCGGTCCGTCCTTGGCTTCGCCCGCGATGGTCACGGTGATGTGCCCGTCGCCGTCGGTGCGCAGCTCGATCTCCTGCCCGTCCTTCAGCTCCTTGTCGAACATCGCCACGAACGCCTCGGCCGCCTTGCGCATCTCCGCCGGCGACTTCTCCGACAGCTCGTCCTCGAGCCCCTCTTGAAACGCGTCCTTGATCTTCTCCGCGCCCACGTTTCGCACGAAGTGCAGGATCGCGACCTTGTCGAACGCGCCCCAGATGGCGAACTGCGACGCGTGATCGCCCGAGAGCAGCGCCGCGCGCGAGCGGCCGCCGGCGCGCGCCACCAGCGGCGGGAAGTTGCGCCGCGCCTCCACCTCGTCGACGTACAGCGCCATCGCGTACACCTTGAAGCCGATCTTCTTGCGCACGCCGGTGCCGAGCAGCATCAGCGTGTGCCCGTCGGCGGTGCGCGTGACGGGAAACTCGTGGCCCGTCGACGGCTCGGCCACCTCCTCTTCGCCGCGCGCGCCCGAGGCCAGCGAGCACACGAGCGCTCCCACGATCGCCCATTTCATGGATCCCGCGTACCAGCGCGCGCCCGACTGGTCAAGCGCCCCGTCGGTGCGTATCATCCGCCGGTGTCGTTCGTCGCGGTCTCGCTGGTGCTGCTCACCGCCTTCGTCGTGCGCATCGCGCTCGCCGGGATGCCGCGCTCGGAGCGCGTCGCGCGCACCACGCGCTCGCCGTACCTGCCGCGCCCGCTGATGGAGTTCGGCTACTGGATCTTCGGCCCGCCGGTCAAGCTGTGCGCGCGACTCGGCGTCACGCCCAACATGGTGACCGCCGCGTCGCTGTTCGTGACGGCGGGCGGCGCGGTCGCCGTCGGCGCGGGGCGCTTCACGCTCGGCGGGTGGCTCTTGCTCGGCGGCTTCGCGCTCGACGCGTGGGACGGGATCCTGGCGCGCTCGACGGGAACCGCGTCGATCCGCGGCGAGTTCCTCGACGCCACCGTCGATCGCTACGCCGATCTGATCGCGTTCTGCGGGCTGCTCTACTACTACCGCGACGACGCGCTGCCGCTCGCGCTCGCCGCCGCGGCGATGATCGGCTCGTCGCTGGTGAGCTACACGCGCGCCAAGGGCGAGGCGTGCGGCGTCGATCCCGACGTCGGCTGGATGCAGCGGCACGAGCGCGCGGTCTACATGGGCGCGTGCGTGTGCCTGTCGCCGCTGGTGGCGCGCTTCCTCGAGCCGGGCGTCGCGCGCCCGCGGCACCATCTCGTGATCGCGATGCTGGCGCTGGTGGCCGTCACCTCGAACGCCACCGCCGTCTGGCGCGCGCGCGTGGTCCTGCGCGGATTGCGCAATAGATGAGGTTTAGCCGAGTGAACGGCGCGCTGCCCGGGCCGCGTTCGCGCGCGGTGGTGGAGCGCGAGCGGCCGCTGCTGGCGCCCGGCATCCAGGCGATCTCGACGCTGGCCGGGCTCGCGTTCGCCGGCGGCGAGGGCGCGGTGCTGGAAGATCTCGACGGCAACCGCTTCATCGACTTCGTCGCCGGCATCGGCGTGGCGTCGATCGGGCACGGCCATCCCGCGCTCGCCGCCGCGCTGGCGTCACAGGCGGCGCTGCTCACGAGCGGCAGCTTCGCGTCGGAGGCGCGCGCGTCTTTGCTCGAGCGCATCGCCGGCGAAATGGCGCGCGCCGGTTTTCCGTCGCTGCGCCGCACGCAGCTCTATTCGGGCGGCGCCGAGGCGGTCGAGAGCGCGCTGCGGCTGGCGCGCGCGTACACCGGGCGGCACGAAGTGATCTCGTTCTGGGGCGGTTTTCACGGCAAGACCGGCGGCGTGCTCGGGCTCATGGGCTCGGACTTCAAGAGCGGGCTCGGGCCGTTTCCGCCGGGGCAGCTCGTCGCGCCGCACCCCGATCCGTTTCGCCGCGGGCTCGACGAGCGCGCGTGCCTCGACGAGCTGCGCGCGCTGGTTCGCGCGTCGGCGTCGGGCGGACCGGCGGCGATCCTGATCGAGCCGATGCAGGGCACCGCCGGCAACGTGATCCCGCCGCCCGGCTGGCTCGCCTCGGTGAAAGCGCTCGCGCGCGAGCACGGCGCGCTGCTCATCGCCGACGAGATGATCACCGGCTTCGGCCGCACCGGGCGCCGCTTCGCGTGCGAGCACTTCGCCGTCGAGCCGGACATCCTCACGTTCGGCAAGGGCGTCGCCGGCGGCTACCCGGTGAGCGGCCTCGTCACCACCGACGCGATCGTCGCGCGCGCCGATCCGTGGTCGCGGCCGTCGCACTCGTCGTCGTCGTACGGCGGCTCGCCGCTCGCGTGCGCCGCCGCCGACGCGGTGACGCGCGTGATCGCCGAGGAGCGCCTGCACGAGCGCGCCGCCGACGTGGGCGAGGTGCTGCTCGCCGCGCTGCGCCCGCTCGTCGAGAAATATCCGTTCGTCGGCGAGGTGCGCGGGCGCGGGCTGTTCCTCGCCGTCGAGCTGGTGGCCGATCGCGAGACGCGCGCGCCGCTCGACCGCGCCTCGTGCGAGCGCATCTTCCGCGCGTGCCTCGAGCGCGGGCTCTTGACGATGAGCTACGCGCCGCGCGTGCGCATCAATCCGCCGCTGGTGATCACGCGCGAGCAGGCGCTCGAGGGCGCGGCGATCCTCGACGACGCGCTCGGCGAATTCGCGAGAGGCGCGCGTGGGTGACGCCGAATTACTGGGCCCCCACGCGAAGCGTGGGGTGGGTTGCGATGACACGCCGGGACGCGCGGCGCTGTGGCGCGAGAACCGCGCGCGGCTCGCCGACGATCACCTGCGCCGCCGCGTGATCGCCGGCGGCCGCCCGACGCACCTCAAGCTCGAGCTGACCAACTACTGCAACCTCGCCTGCCCGATCTGCCCGCACGCGCAGATGCGCCGCGAGGTGGGCTACATGCGCCCCGAGCTGTTCCGCCGCATCGTCGAGCAGGCGGCGCCCGAGCTGGAGTTCGCCTACCTGCACCACCTCGGCGAGTCGCTGTTCCACGGGCAGATCGGCGAGCTGGTGCGCGTCGGCCGCTCGACCGGCGCCGCGATGGGCCTGTCGACCAACGCCACGTTCCTCGACGAGCGCAAGGGCCGCGCGCTGCTCGAGAGCGAGCTCGACTTCCTGGTGATCTCGCTCGACGGCGCGACGCCGGAGACGTACGAGCGCGTGCGCGTCGGCGGCGAGTTCGGCGTCACCGTCGAGAACGTGCGCCGATTTTTGCGCCTGCGCCGCGCGCTCGCCGCCGCCACCAGCGTGGTGGTGCAGCTCGTCGTCACGCCGGCCAACCGCCACGAGGTCGAGCGCTTCGCCGCCGATTGGCGCGACGACGGCGCGCAGGTGATGATCAAGGAGGCGCGCGACTGGGCGGGGCAGGTGGCGCTGCCGGGCCTGCCGCCGCCGCGCCCGTCGAGCGCGCCGTGCAAGATGCTGTGGACCGAATTGACCGTGCTGTGGGACGGCGCGGTGGTGCCGTGCGCCAACCACTACGAGCGCGAGAACGTGCTCGGCGATCTCGCGCGCCAGACGCTCGACGAGGTGTGGAACGGCGCACCACTGCAAGCGCTCAGGGCCGCGCACCTGGCCGACGCCACCGGCGGCGTGCGCGTGTGCGGCACCTGCCCGCGCCACGCGTTCGATCACCGCGACTTCGTGGCCGTCGATCAATTGGCGCAGCGCCGCCGCAATTATCTGCGCGACGATCTGCGCCCGCGGCCCGGTCTCTCGTGAGCGAGGCGTGAGCGAACCGTGAGCGATCGCCAGCCGAGCCACGCGAAGGCGCTCACGCGCTCGTCGGTGGCGTCGCTGCTGGCGACCGGCGTCGAGTTCGCGCTCTTGCCGCTGCTGGTGCACGTGCTGCACGTCGCGCCGTGGGCCAGCTACGCCGGCGTGCAGTTCATCGCCAACGCCATTTCATTTTCGCTTTATAAATATTGGGCGTTTGAAGCCGGCGATTATGGCTCTTTGCGGGTTCAATATATAAAGCAGCTGATCATTTTCGGCGGAAGCCTGCTGCTCAACACCGCCATCCCGTCGCTGCTGAGCTATCGCCTGCACGTCGAGCCGGTCTTGTCTTTTGCAATATCCAATGTCGTGGTTTATCTCGGCTGGAATTACCCGGGTAATCGATATTGGGTGTTTCGCCGCCCGCGATGACGGCTATTGGCTCTCGGGCGACTGATCGGACGGCGCGGCGGCGTTGCAGAAGCTGAGCTTGCGCGTGGCCGCCGGCGGGCTGCGCCGCTCGCGCTCGGCGCTGGCGCGGCGCTCGACGAACTCTTTCTGGTAGCGCTCGGGGCTGAGCTTCTGCAGCTTGGCGAGCACGGCCTTCCACGGCGCGGCCTCGGCGCCGCCGGCCTCGGGGACCAGCGCCAGCACGTCGAGCACGTCGTCGACCACCGGCCAGTCGGGCTTGGGCGCGGCCGAGAGCGCCGCGTCGAGCGCCGGCACCAGCACGCGATCGCGGAACGGCCCGATGTCGTCGGTGGCCACCTGGCAGCGCAAGAGGCGCGCGTGCAATTTCCCGAGCGCCGGCCCCACCTCCGCGCGCGGCCGCAGGAGAATGCGCTTGAGCACGTCGTCGTAATCGCCCTGCGCCTCGAGGAACGTCGACAGCATGAAGTCGAGGAAGCGCCCCTTGCACTCGCCGTCGCACGCGCGCGTGAACAGGTAGTCGCTCAGCCACTGCCGCTCGTCGGCGTGGAACTTGTTCAGCCGCTCGGTCTCGCCCGAGCCGGTCAGCTCGCCGGTGCGCGCCGACGCCAGCCACAGCGCCGACACCAGGTGCGCGCCCGTCGAGTACGACTCGAATTTCTGCAGCTCGTCCCACTGCCGCCGCTGATAGAGGCTGGTCAGGTACGGCGCGAACAGCCACGCCAGGCGCGCGGGATCGAGCTGCACCTGCCGCTCGTCGCGCAACAGCACGAGCGGCCCGGGATGCGCCGTGGTCACGCCCGTCATCTCGTCGGCGATCAGCTGCGCCAGCGCGTCGGAGCGATCGCCGTTGAAGCGATCGCCCTTGCACGCCTCGACCTCGCGCGTGATGCCGTAGCGCTGCTCGCACGTGAGCGCGAACGCGTGCGCGAGCTGCGTGTAGTCCTTGTCGGCCGTCGAGGCGAGCACGCTCTTCATGTAGTCGGGGTTGTCCTTGCCGAGCTCGAGCGCGTAGGAGACCGCCAGCTCGGGATCGAGGATCGCGCCGCGCGTGAGCGAGAGCAGCACGCCGTAGCGCTGATCGGCGGTGCCGCCGCCGTGGCTGGCGAGCACCTGCAAGTTGGCGGCGAGGATCTTGGCGCGCTCGATGCGCCACTGATTCTCGGCCTGCGTCTCGGCGACTTTCTGCTGCGACTCGGCCTGGCGGCGCGCGATCTCGGACTGCTTGTACTGCCAGATGGAGGTGGCGATGAGGCCCGCGGCTCCGATGACGAAGCTCGACAGGAACGCCGAATATTTCTGGATGAACTTGCCGACGCGCGTCGGCTTCTCTTCCGGCTCTTCGCCGTCCGCGGGGCTTTTCTCGTCGGTGTCGTCGCTCACGGCGGCGAACTTACCGCCGCCGGAGCGATTTCGCCAGCGCTTCGGCTAGAGGCCGAAGTCGGCGTTGACGGTCGGGATGATCTGCGGGATCGGCGTCGCGCCGCTGGTGTCCTGCGACAGGATGCCGCCGAACGACGGCAGCGACGTGCCGATGGCGAGCAGGTCGGTCGCGTTCTTGACGCAGTCGCAGTCGGTGGTCTTGCTGAACGTCTTGTAGAAGTTCGTGGAGACCAGGATCTCGGCCGGGTCTTGCGTGGCCGCGGGCATCGGCATCTGGCCCATCGTGCACGTCGGGCCCGGAGTCGCCGTCGACGACGACGGGATCACGCCGAAGCCGAACGTGTACGGGATCGTGCTGCAGCCCGGGAACGCGCCGGTGCCGAAGTTGAGCTGCGGGGGCGCCATCTCGAAGACCTTCATCGGGCCGCCGGTGACGGTGACCTTCTGGAAGAGCTTCGCCGGATCGACCGGCGAGCCGAAGGTGATCGCCGAGGCGGCGATCGAGATCGGCGTCGGCGGCGTCACGGCGGCGCCCGAGTCGGTCATCGGCTGGTCGAGGATGTAGAGCGTCTCCGAGAGATACTTCGACGAGTAGTCGAAGAAGCCCTGGATGGTCACGCCGTGGCCGACCGTGGTCGAGCCGAACGTCGCGAGCTGCGTGCACGGGAACTTCATCGCGGTCTTCGACGTGCCGGTGTGGCACTCGGCGATGATGCCCGAGTAGTCGCCGCCCGCGGCGTCCTGCACCGCGATGGTGCCGGTCTTCGAGCTGGCGACCGAGGCCAGCGCCACGACCGACGTGCCGCCGATCTTGAAGCAGCCCGACTTCTTGCCCATGCGCATCGCGGCGATGGTGCTGTCCGGGTACGAGTTGCAGTTGGCGACGAAGCCCGTCGCGAGGTCGGTGCTGCCGCCCGTCGCGAGGTCGGTGCTGCCGCCCGCCATGTCCGTGGAGGCGGTGCCGGCGAAGTCGGCCGGCGTCACGTTGTTGTTGTCATTCCGACAGCCGATCGCGAGCAGCGCAGCCGCGGCGCCAACCAAAGCCAAGTTCCTCGACATCACGTTCCCTCCTTAAAATGGGTGCCGCGAACCCTACGCGGATGCACGGGCGGGATCAACCGTGTTCATGACACCATCCCACCTGAACCTTCGAACTTTGTTTTTGGCTAGAATGGCGGCCCATGCGGCGAGGCTGCGCGATCCTGGTTCTCGTCGCTGCGCTGGGCGGACACGGCCTGGCTGACGACGCGGGCGCGCCGACCGCCGCTTCGTCGATCGCGCCGATCTTCGCCGCGCCGATCTCGATCGCGCAACTGCCGGCCGCCGCGCTCGCGCCCGTCGAGCCGCCGGCCGAAGCGCCGCGATCGCTCGCGCGCCGCCCGTGGTTCTGGATCGCGCTCGGCGGCGCGGCCGCGGTGATCGCCGCCGGCGTCGCGCTCGCCGTGGTCTACGGCCACCCGCGCGATCCCACCGCCAGCTTCGGCGTGGTCGTGGGCAACTGATGCGCCGTTTGGCGATTTGCGCGATTCTGCTCGGCGCGATCGGCTGCGACCACGATCACGCGTGCCGCGCGCAGACGCTCCTCCTCGGCCTCACGCTCGACGCGCAGGCGGGCGCCGCCGACTCGCTGGTGGTACGCGTCACCGTCGGCGGCGGACCGACGATCAACAATCCGCCGCTCGCGCACGCGCCCGGCGATCGCATCGGCAGCATCGAGATCGATTTTCCGCGCGGCTACCAGGCGGGCGCGGTGATCGTCATCTCCGTCGACGCGGTGGCGTCGGGCGCGGTGGTGGCGACGCGCAGCGTGACGACGGTGCTGGCCGACGGCTGCAGCCTGGCGCAGCTCGATTTCACCACCGACGGCGGCGACTGAGGTCAGGTGGCGGGCGGGGCGAGCAGGGGCGCGACTTCTTCGAGATGGAATTGCCGGCCCGCTTTGTACCAGTCGAGCAACAGCGTTTCGCCGTCGTCGGGCTCCGTCCCGTCTCCGAGGCCGGCGGCGAACGCCTTCACCTCCTGAGGGGTGATGATCAACAGGTGCGAGAGCGCGATGTAGATGTCGCCCCAAAAATGGTAGCTCACGTCTCGGTCAAATCGCATCAAGAGGCCCAGCAATGGGTCGGCGCAGCCGTTCGAGGATCGGCACCCGCCGACGTGAAAGTCGACGTTCTCGTAATCGAGCCCCTGCACCAACGTGAGCTCGTGCTCGCGCAGCCACGCGATCGCGCCTCGCAGCTCCTCCTTCACGCGATCGACGTCTCGACGGTCGGCGCGCCGTGGGCGTGGCAAGTGTCCTTCGAGAAGCGCAGCCGCCGCGAGGAGTCGCTCGCCCGCGGCGTCGTAGACCTCGGCACTCTCGCGCTTCCGCCCGCGCGTCATCGCTTCGTGATGATAGCGAAGCAAAAAGGCGCACTCGGCGAACGTCGGCCTCACGTCGTGATGCCTCGCGTAGGCGCACTCCTCCTCCGCCGTGCTGGGCGCGAGATCCTCCTTCGTGAAATAGCGCTCGACGATCAAACGATCGCTCTCCGCCGGGTCGTCTTTGGCGTCGCTCATGGTGCTCATTTTCCGCGCCACGGCCGGCGGCGGTCAAGCCGAGTTGCGCCGCGGCGGGCGATGTGCGAAGGGATCGCGATGCCGCGCGTGAAGGTGCTGTACCACGACAACTGCTTCGACGGCGCCGCGTCGGCCGCGCTGTTCGCCCGCTTCTACGCCGCGCGCATCGACGGCGCCGCTCAGTTCACGTTCGCCGGCAAGTCGCACCACCCCGGCGACGTCTACGAGGGCGAGAGCTTCGACGGCGACGTCAACGCCATCGTCGACTTCCGCTACTCGTCGTCGCCGCGCCTCGAGTGGTGGTTCGATCACCACGTGAGCGGCTTTCCCACGCCCGAGGACGAGGCGCACTTTCGCGCGCATCCGAGCCCGCACAAGTTCTTCGATCCGACCGCGCGCTCGTGCTCGAAGTATCTCGCCACCGTCTGCGCGCGCACGTTCGGCTGGGATTGGTCGCCGTACGCCGAGCTGGTCGAGTGGGCCGACGTGATCGACGGCGCGCAGTTCGAGAGCCCGCGCGCCGCCGTCGAGCTGGCCGAGCCGGCGCTCAAGCTGATGACGTGGGTGGAGAACAACCACGATCCGGCGCTCAAGCTGCGCTTCATCGACGAGCTGGCGCGCCGGCCGCTCGGCGACATCGCCGCCGAGCCCTATATAAAGGATGCGCTCGCGCCCATCCTCGCGCGGCACGCGCGCTCGATCGACATCATCCGCGCGCGCGCAGACGTCGAGCGCCGCGTGGTGCTGTTCGATGTCGCCGACGACGGCCTCGACGGCTACAACAAGTTCGTCCCGTACTACCTGTTCCCCGACTGCCGCTACGTGGTGTCGGTCTCGCAGTCGCCGTCGCGCACCAAGGTGTCGGTGGGCTCGAACCCGTGGAGCGCGTCCACGCGCACGGTCAACATCGCGCAGATCTGCGAGCGCTACGGCGGCGGCGGGCACCCGGTGGTGGGCGCGGTGTCGCTCAAGGCGGGCGAGACGGCGCGCGCGCGGCAAATTGCCGCAGAGATCGTCGAGGAGCTGCGCCGCGCGGCCGTGAAGGAGGCGTGATGCCGTCGTTCGACGTCGTGTCCAAGCTGGAGATGGCCGAGGTGGAGAACGCGGTCAACCAGGCGAAGAAGGAGCTGGGGCAGCGCTACGACTTTCGCGGCACGGTGACCGAGCTCGAGTCGACGCCCGAGGGGTTGGTGCTGCGCTCGTCGGACAAGGAGCATTTGCAGGCGGCGTACAAGGTGCTGATGGAGAGGCTGGTCAAGCGCGGCGTGTCGCTGCGCGCGCTCGATCCGCAGGAGATCGAGCCGGCGGCCAAGCAGTCGTCGCGCCAGCTCATCAAGCTCAAGCAGGGAATCTCGACGGAGAAGGGAAAAGAGATCAACAAGCTGATCAAGGACGCCAAGCTCAAGGTGCAGTCGCAGATCCAGGACGAGCAGGTGCGCGTCACCGGCAAGAACAAGGACGACCTGCAAGCGGCCATGCGCCTCCTGCGCGCGCAAGACCTCGGCATCGATCTCCAGTTCACCAATTTCCGCGACTGACGCAATCGACGCGCGCCGCCGAGCGCGCTAGAATCATCGAAGCGATGACGTTCAAGGCGCACGTTCGTAACGGTCGCATCCTGCTCGACGAGCCGACCGATCTGCCCGAGGGCGCCGAGGTCGAGCTCGCGCCCGTCGAAGAACCGCTCGGCGAAGACGAGCGCCGCCGGCTCGCGCAGGCGCTGGCCGAGTCCGACGAGGACATCAAGGCGGGACGCGTCTTCGCGGCAGAAGACGTGCTCGACGAGCTTCGCCGCGGGTGAAGGCGTACCGCGTCCTCTTGGCCGGCCGCGCGAAGCGCGAGCTGGCGCGCGCCGCCGAGTGGTGGCGCAGCAATCGCTCGGACGCGCCAAAGGTCTTGCTCGAGGAGCTGAGCGCAGCTTTCGAGCAGCTCGCGCGCGCGCCGGAGTCGGGTGGCAGCGTCGAGCAATTCGACGGCGTGCGCCGCCGGCTGCTGCCGCGCAGCCGCTATCACGTCTATTACACGACCGATGACGAAGCGCGCACGATCATGGTGCGCGCGATCTGGCACGCGACGCGCGGCAGCGCGCGCCGAGTCGCCGAGCGTGTACTTGAACGAGGTCAAGATCGATCAGGGATCGGTCAAGGGCGCGACCATGCGCGGCGTCGACGTCACGTTCGACGAGCGCGGCGACGTGCACATCACCGCGCGCGGCTACAAGGTCACCGCCGAGTCGCAGGCGCCCGAGCCGCCGCTCGGCGGGCGCCACTACTACCTCGTGCCGTCGGCGCAGCGGCGCGTGGGCGCGGCGCAGTGGGACGTCGACGTCTACATCAACGAAGTCTTCGTGCACCGCTTCCGCTCGAAGATCCCCGAGCCGTTCGTCGAGGTCACGCGCTTCATCAAGCCGGGCGCGAACGCGGTGCAGTTCACGTGGCGCAAGGACGACGGCGCGCGCGTGTCGACCTCGCGCGACGACGTGTTCGAGCTGAAGATCGGCACCGGCGAGTTTCTCGCGGGCGTGTTGCAGCTCAACGCCATCACCGCGGTCAAGCACAACGCGTTCGAGACCGGCACCTTCAAGACCGACGTTTCGATCGAAGTGCCCGCGAAATAGTTACTGCGTCTGATCGATGATGTACGTGTTCGGGTCGGCCTCGCCGATCGACGGCGCGACCTGCGTCGGCGCGGTGCCGTCGAGGAAAACCTCGTCGAGGCCGCCGGGCGCGCCGGGCGGCGCGAGCAGGCCGGTCTTGGGATCGATCTTCTGCACCACCACGCCCGGCGGCTGCGCGAACGGTTTCGGCGGCACGCTCTTGAGCGCGTTCGACATGATGTCGATCCAGATCGGCAGCGCCGCGCGCGCGCCCTGCTCGCCGTGTCCCAGCTCGCGCA
>DASREC010000100.1:0-22737 GCA_035652295.1 Polyangia bacterium | reverse complement strand
AGTCGTCGCGCTGCGGATTGAGATCGATCTTCTGCGACGGATCGGCAACCTCGAACTCTTCGTCCGGCAGCTCCTCGAGATCGTCGACGTCGACCTCGTCGCGCTCGTCGAGCGCCTCGCGCTTGGCCGGCATCGCGCCGCGCGGCGCCGCCTTCTCGCCGAGCATCGACGCCGCCCGCTCGTTCGACGGCTCGAGCTCGAGGATCTCGCGCAGGTAGCGGCGCTGCCGCCCCGGCTCGGCCTGCTCGGCGAGCGCCCACAATTCGAGCACCGCCTCCTCGCGCTTGCCGATCGAGAGGTACAGCGCCTTCAGCTTCTCGCGCGCCTCGACGTGCCGCGGATCGTGCTCGAACACGCGCTGCACGTGCTCGATCGCCTTCGCGTAGAGCTTGTACTTGATGTAGACGTCGGTCTCGTTGAGCACCTTGGCGACCGCCTCGCCGTCGGGCGCGGGCGGCGTGCCGTCGATGAGCTGGCCGACCGCGGTCTGGATCGCGCTCGCCGGCTTCTTGGATTCGACGCGCGGCTTGTCGTCGAACTCGTCGATGGGCGGATCGTCGCGCACCAGCGGCTGCGAGCCGGTGGAGCCGAGCGCGTTGCGCGGCGGCCACGACGAGCCGAACGGCGGCATGCTGCTCACCACCGGCGCGGCGGGCGCGGGCGGCGCCGACGCCGCCGACGATTTCTGGCCGCGCCCGGCGAGCGCCGCCTCGGCGTCGGGATCGCCCGGCTGCAGCATCAAGATCTTTCGATACGCCTCGTCGCGCGCGTTGCGATCGCCGTTCTCACCGAGGATGCGCGCCAGCTCCTTGAGCACCGAGACCGACTTCGCGCGCTGATCGAGCGCCTCGAACGCCTTCGCGAGCAGCCCGAGCACGTCGGTGTCGCGCGGATCGGCCTTGAAGCAGACCTGCAGCTTCGGCAGCGCGCGCCGTGGATCGCCCTTGTCGATGTAGAGCTTGGCCAGCTCCTTCGACACCGGGCGATTGTCGGGCGAGTGGAACAGCAGCCGCTCGGCGACCTTCATGTAATCGTCGGTGCGGCCCGACTCCTTGAGCTGCTCGGCGGCGCGCGAGAACTCGTCGATCGCCTCGCGCGGCATCTGCTCCTTCGAGTACAGCTCGGCGAGCTTGATGCGGTTGGCGACGGTCTCGGGATCCAGCTCGACGATCTGCTTGAGCGCGGCGAGCGCGTCGCGCGTGCGCCCTTCCTTGTGGAAGAACGACGCGACGGTCTCGTACTGCGCCATCGCGTCGGAGAGCAGGCCGAGCTGCTTGTACAGCTCGGCGAGCCGCTGGTTCACGTCGACGAGGCGCGGATCGATCTTGAGGATCTGTTTGTAGACGGCGACCGACTTCAGGTAGAAGCCCTGGTCGGAGTAGAACTCGGCTACTTTTTGGTAGGTCTCGGAGGCTTCCTGCTTCTTGCCCAGTTTGGCGTAGAGGTCGCCGATCTTCAGCCAGATCCGCACGTCCTTGTCGTCGGTGGCGACGACTTTCAAATACTCCTTGATCGCCTTGTCGAACTGGCCCTTTTCGACCAGTTTCTGAGCCGCGGCGATCAACTTGTCCTTGCTGGTGGCCACGCTACCCTGGGGTGCTCCTAAGATGCGACGGACACTCGATTTTACGTCCTTCCGTCGAGAAGATCAAGGTCGCTGATCACTTACCTCAGGGTTTCCAGCGCTCCAGGAAGTGTGTATCCAATTTGCCCGCGACGAAGTCGGGGTGGTCCATCAGCTTGCGGTGGAACGACAAGTTGGTCTTGACCCCCTCGACGACGAACTCGTCGAGCGCGCGGCGCATGCGGCGAATTGCCGCATCGCGATCCTCGGCGTGTACGATCAGCTTGGCGAGCAGCGAGTCGTAGTTGGGCGGCACGACGTAGCCTTCGTAGATGTGCGTGTCGACGCGCACGCCGAAGCCGCCCGGCAGGTTGAGCGCGGTGATGCGCCCCGGCGAGGGCGCGAACGTCGTCGGGTCCTCGGCGTTCACGCGGCACTCGATGGCGTGGCCGCGCGGCCGGAAGCGCCCGGTGAACGACGGCGAGATCGGCTCGCCCCACGCCAGGCGGATCTGCTCGCGCACCAGGTCGAGCCCGGTGACCATCTCGGTCACGGTGTGCTCGACCTGGATGCGCGTGTTCATCTCCATGAAGTAGAAGCGGCCGTGCTCGTCGAGCAGGTACTCGAGCGTGCCGACGTTCGAGTAGTTGATGCGGCGGATCGCCTTCTCCGAGATCGCCAGCAGCTGCTCGCGCTGCTCGTCGGTGAGCGCGGCCGACGGCGCCTCCTCGACCAGCTTCTGGTGGCGCCGCTGGATCGAGCACTCGCGCTCGCCGAGCGCCGACACGCCGCCCTTGCCGTCGGCGACGATCTGCACCTCGATGTGGCGCGGCGCCTCGACGTAGCGCTCGAGGTAGACGTCGGAAGAGCCGAAGCCGGCCAGCGCCTCGGCGCGCGCGGTCTCGAGCTGCGCCAGCAGGCGATCGCGCTCCTTGACGATCTTCATGCCGCGCCCGCCGCCGCCCGCCGACGCCTTGATGATCACCGGCAGGCCGATCTCCTCGACGGCGCTGAGCGCTTGATCGTCGGTCTCGAGCAAACCGGTGCCCGGCAGGATCGGCACGCCCGCCTCGACCATCGCCTTGCGCGCGGGAATCTTGCCGCCCATCATGCGCATGAGCGCCGGCGTCGGGCCGATGAAGCGCAGCCGGCAGCGCTCGCACATCTCGGCGAACTCGGCGTTCTCGGAGAGGAAGCCGTAGCCGGGATGGATCGCCTCGGCGCCGGTCACCTCGGCGGCGCTGATGATCGCCGGGATGTGCAGGTACGACTGCTTGGCCGGCGCCGGCCCGATGCACACGCTCTCGTCGGCGAACTTGACGTGCAGCGCGTTGGTGTCGGCCGTCGAGTGCACCGCCACCGAGGCGATGCCCAGCTCGCGGCAGGCGCGGATCACGCGCAGCGCGATCTCCCCGCGGTTGGCGATCAGGATTTTTTTGAACATGGGTTCAACTTTTTGAACACGCGTTCAAAGTTTTTCAACCTTGCTTGATCTTGAACAGCGGCTCGCCGTACTCGACGGCCGAGCCGTTCTCGACCAGGCACTGCAGCACCACGCCGTCGATCTCGGCCTCGATCTCGTTCATCAGCTTCATCGCCTCGACGATGCAGATGACCTGGCCTTTGCGGATGCGCGTGCCGGCGTCGACGAACGGCGCCGAGTCGGGGCCGGGCGAGCGGTAGAAGGTGCCGACGAACGGCGAGGTGATGTACGAGACGTTGCCGTCGGAGGTCTCGGCCTTGGGCGCGGGCGTCGCCGGCGCGGGCAGCGGCGCGGCGGCGGGCGGCGCGGCGGCCGCTCCAGGCGCGGGCGCCGGCGCCGACGTCACGAGCGAGCCGCGGCGCAGGATGCAGTGCCAGTGCTGGTTCTGCACTTCGATCTCCGAGAGATCGTAGCGGCGCAGCAGCTCGGCGAGCGCCTCCACGTCGGCGAACGGCTTGGCCGCAGCACTGCCGGTCTCGGATGTCGGTTGCTTCTTCTTCGTCGCCATCAGTTGTCCTCGAGCAGCTCGAGCAGCGCCTCGAGCGCCAGGTAGTAGGAGCGCGCGCCGAAGCCGGCGATGGTGCCGACGCAGACCGGCGCCACCAGCGACTTGCGGCGGAACGGCTCGCGCGCGTGAACGTTGGACAGGTGCACCTCGACGCACGGCACGCCGACCGCCTTGATCGCGTCGGGGATCGCCACCGAGGTGTGCGTGTACCCGGCGGGGTTGAGCACGATGCCGCGCGCGCGCGCCGCCACCTCCTGGATCTTCGAGACCAGCTCGCCCTCGACGTTGGACTGCCAGCTCTCGACGGTGGCGCCGCGCCGCTCAGCGCGCAGCGCGAGCTCGCGATCGATCTCGGCGAGCGTGGTCGAGCCGTAGACTTCCGGCTCGCGCCTGCCGAGGAGGTTCAGGTTGGGGCCGTGCAGCACCGCGATGTGGAAGGCCGCCACGGGCCACAGCTACGAGAGAT
Organism: Polyangia bacterium; assembly: GCA_035652295.1. Taxonomy (GTDB): domain Bacteria; phylum Myxococcota_A; class Polyangia; order Palsa-1104; family Palsa-1104; genus DASREC01. Next base: position 18,716 of record DASREC010000100.1, on the reverse strand, counting down.
CGACCTGCAGCTTGGGCGCGACCATGCGCAGAAGATAGCGGCCCTTGCCGAAGTTCCCGTCGGGCTTGACCGCCAGCGCGACGAAGTACTCGGGGTTCACGACGCGGATGAGGATGGTGAGCTTCTCGCAGCGGATGGCGATCTCCAGCACGCCGCCCACCTCGAGGATCTCGGCCGCCTTGCGCACCTGCGTGAGGATGAACGAGAACTCCATCCCCACGGTGGTGATGTCGACGTCCGAGCCCACCGCCGAGAAGCTGTCGACGGCGATGCCGTCGAAGCCCATCAACAACCCGGCGACGGCGCCGTCGGTCTCCGCCACCAGCTTCTTGAGACTCTCTTGGAACATCGGATCCCGGTTTTATCGGGGCGGACGAGGCAAGTCAAGGCGGGCTACATGGTGGTCTGCGGAACCGAGGCACCGCACAGCAGCACGTTCTGCTTCGTGCAGCACGTGACCGGGTCGTCCTGCTGCACGCGGCAGCCGGTCTCGAGCACCGTCGTGCGCAGCTGCGCCGTCTGCGGGCACGCGACCGGCGGACCGCCGGCCAGGCAGAAGTTGCAGATCTCGACGGGGTAGTCGTACCAGCCGCCGCCGAGCAGGCTGCCGTCGGCGCGCGCCACCACCGGGCGCATGTGCACCACCAAGAGCGGCGTGGTCTGCGCGCCCGGCTGCACCGCGGCCGCGAGCAGGCGCGCGATCTGCGCCGGGACGATCTCGACGAACACGGCGTTGAGCCCGGTGCCGCCCGCCTCGATGCGCGCGCCGCCGACCGGCACGTTGAAGATGCGCTGCGCGAGCGGCAGCGCGCCGGACAACGTGGCGTCGGGGCGCAGCTCGATGTCGAAGCTCTGCAGCGTCACCGCGTCGAGATCGATCATGCCGGACGTGGCCCGCAGCGGCATGTTGTTGCGCACCACCGGCGCGGCCACGTAGCCGTCGGTGTTGGCGCCGGCGACGATGCCGACGTCGAGCAGGCCGTGGCTGCGCTGGAGCGTGTTGGCCGGATCGGCGTCGCACATGCTCATCTGCGAGACGAACAGGACGCGATCGATGTCGACCGAAGCCTGGTTGTCCACGCAGCCGCCGAGCGCACACCCGGCGGCCAGGGGTAAGAGGTAGGCGTACTTCATGGCACGACCTCCGTCGGTGATCGTAGCATTAGCGGTTTTCTCCCAGCAATAATTCGCTCACGCGCGCCGGCTCGATCGGGAACAGCCGCGAGGAGCCGACGCGCTCGACCAGCACCAGGGACACGCGCGCGCCCGCGCGCTTCTTGTCGACGCCGATGCGCTCGAGCGTCGCGCGATCGAGGCGGCGATCGAGATCGATCGGCAGGCCGAGGCGCGGCAGCAGCGCGAGCAGGCGCGGCTCGAGCGACGGATCGCCGCAGCCGAGCGCGGTGCCGAGGCGCGCGGCGGCGATCATGCCGAGCGCCACCGCCTCGCCGTGGCGCAGCGGGTCTTCTCCCGCGCGGTGCGCCGACGCGCTCTCGAGCGCGTGCCCGATGGTGTGGCCGAAGTTGAGCCGCGCGCGCCCGCCGCCCGGCGCGCCGGCGTCGCTCTCGCGCTCGTCTGAGGCGACCACCTCGGCCTTGATGCGGCACGAGCGCGCCACCAGCTCCGCGGTGAGCGCGGCGTCGCCGTCGCGCGCGTCCTCGGCGCGCCGTTCGAGCAGCGCGAACAATTCGGCGTCGGCGATCGCGCCGTGCTTGAGCACCTCGGCCAGGCCCGACGCGCGGTCGCGCGCGGAGAGCGTGGCGAGCGCGGTGACGTCGGCGTAGACCAAGAGCGGCTGGTGGAACGTGCCGACCAGGTTCTTGCCGCTCGGCAGGTTGACGCCGGTCTTGCCGCCCACCGATGAGTCGACCTGCGCCAGCAGCGTCGTCGGCGCCTGCACGTAGGGCACGCCGCGCAGGAACACCGACGCCACGAAGCCGCCGAGATCGCCGACCACGCCGCCGCCGAGCGCCAGCACCAGCGCGCGCCGATCGAGCCCGCCGCGCGCCAGCGCCTCGGCCACGCGCTCGACGGTCGACAGCGACTTCGAAGCTTCGCCGTCGGGCACCGCCACGATCACCGGATCGAGGCCCGCGGTCTCGAGCGCGCGCTCGACGCGCGGGCCGTGCAGGCGGCGCACCGTCTCGTCGGTGATCAGGCCGACGCGGCCGGAGCGGCGCTGCGCCAGCGCGGCGACCTCCGCCGCCAGGCGCGTCTCGGCGCCGGCGTCGGGATCGATCACGATCGGGTAGCGCCCCGACGGAAGCGCGACGTCGACGCGCGTCAACATCCGAGCGCCGCCAGGATCTCGGCCACCACCTTCGACGGCGGGCGCGCGGTGGTGTCGACGGTGAAGTGGGCGCGCGAATAGAACTTGGTGCGCACGCCGAGCAGCCGCTCGATCTCGCCGCGGCGATCGGCCTTGCCGGCGAGCAGCGGACGGCTCTCGCCGTCGCCGACGCGCTGGAGGATCTCGTCGACCGACGCGGTCAGGCCGATCACCGCGCCGGCGGCGAGCAGCCGATCGAGGTTGTCGCCGTGGCAGGGCGCGCCGCCGCCGATCGCCGCCACCAGCGCGCCCTCGCCGGTCACGCGCCTCAGCATCGCCGCCTCGCGCGCGCGAAAGCCGGCCTCGCCCTCGCCGGCGAAGATCTCCGGAATGGTCGCGCCCGCGTCGATCACGATGCGATCGTCGAGATCGACGAACGGCCGCTGCAGCCGCGCCGCCAGCAAGCTGCCGACGGTGGACTTGCCGGTCCCCATGAAGCCGATGAGGAACAGCCCGCGCCCGTCGAGGCTCCTAATATTGGGCGAGCTGCTCACGGTAGCCTTTCAGGTTGCGCAGCACCTCGTCCATCGAGTCGCCGCCGGTCTTGTCGAGCAGCGCGTCGGCGATCACGAACGCCAGCGCCGCTTCGGCCACCACCGCGGCGGCGGGCACGGCGCACGAGTCGGTGCGCTCCTTCTGCGCGTCGAACGGCTGCTTGGTCGCCAGGTCCACCGACGGCAGCGGGCGCGCCAGCGTCGGGATCGGCTTCATCGCCGCGCGCGCGACGATCGGCTCGCCGTTGGTGTTGCCGCCCTCGACGCCGCCGGCGTGGTTGGACGGTCTAATGAATTGGCCGTTTTGCCAATATATTGGATCGTGCACCTCGGAGCCGCGGCGCGCGGCGGTCTCGAAGCCGAGGCCGACCTCCACGCCCTTCATCGCCTGGATCGACATCAGCGCCTGCGCGATGCGGCCGTCGAGGCGCAGGTCCCACTCGACGTGGCTGCCGAGGCCGGCGGGCGCGCCCCAGGCGACCACCTCGACCACGCCGCCCACCGAGTCGCCATTTTTTTGCGCCGCAGCAATCTCGGCGATCATCGCCGCCGACGCCGCCTCGTCGCAGCAGCGCACCTCGCTCGTCTCGGCGCGCGCGCGCGCGGCGATCAAATAGTCGGCGATCGCCGCGGCGTCGCCGCCGAGCGCGCCGGTGTCGAGCGGCGGCGCCTCGGCGCCGGCGATGCGCGTCACGTGCGACATCAGCTCGACGCCGCACGCCGAGAGCAGCGCCTTGCACACCGCGCCGGCGGCGACCCGCGCCACCGTCGAGCGCGCCGACGATCGCTCGAGCACGTCGCGCGCGTCGTGCAGCCCGAGCTTGAGCGCGCCCGACAGATCGGCGTGGCCGGGGCGCGGCCGCGTGAGCGCCTTGGAGCGCTCGCCCGACGGAGCGGCAAAGGGATCCATCACGTCGGTCCAGGACGCGTGATCGAGGTTGTCGACGACCAGCGCCAGCGGCGAGCCCATGGTGCGTCCGCCGCGCAGACCGCCGAGCACGCGCACCACGTCCTTCTCGATCTTCATGCGGCCGCCGCGCCCATAGCCGCCCTGCCGCCGCTTGAGATCGAGATCGATCGCCGATTTCTCGACGGTGAGCCCGTGCGGCAATCCCTCGAGGATCGCCACCAGCGCCGGCCCGTGCGACTCGCCGGCGGTGAGGAGCCGAAGCCGCGGCATGTCAGCGGCGCGTGACCTGTGCGCGGTTGACGATTCGCGGCGTGATGAAGATGAGCAGCTCGGTGCGGTCGTCGTTCTCGCGGCGGTTCTTGAACAGCCAGCCGAAGATCGGGATGTCGGCGAACCACGGCACCTTGGCGTACGAGAGGCCGGTGTTGCGCGTGTAGATGCCGCCGATGACCGCGGTGTCGCCGTCGCGCACCAGCATCTCGGTGCGCGCCTGCTTCTTCAAGATCGTCGGATCGCCGCGGGCGCCGGTGTTGACGAAGTCGGGCTCGTTGCGCGTGATGGCCACGTTCATGATGACCGAGCCTTCGTTGGTGACGTGCGGCTTGACCGTGAGGTTGAGCTTGGCGTCGACGAAGACGGTGTTGGTGCCGGCGGCGCTGACGACCGAGATCGGGATCGCCACGCCCTGCTCGATGGTGGCCTCGATGTTGTCGAGCGTGGTGATCTTCGGCGCCGAGACGATGCGCACGTTGCCGGTGTTCTCCAGCGCCGAGAGCCGCAGGTTGATGTTGACGGTGCCGTTGACCGAGCCGAGCGTCAGGCCGAGCGCGCCGCCCGACCCGGTGCCGACGGCGGCGGGCAGGTTGACCGCGTAGTTGGGCGACACCGCGCCGCCCTGCTGCAGGCCGGCCACCGACGCCAGGTTGTCGGTCGCGCCGCCGGCCACGCCCACCGTCGACGGGAAGGCGATGCCGGTGGGATTTCCGGTGGCGGTCGAGTTGATGCTGTTGCCGCCCCACTGGATGCCGATGTCGCGAAGGAACGTCGAGCGCGCTTCGACCACGCGCGCTTCGATCAGCACCTGCGGCGTCTGCGTGTCGAGGTTGCGCACCAGATCTTCGGCGAGCGCGATGTTGGACGCCACGTCGCTGACGATCAGCATGTTGGTGCGCGCGTCGATCGAGACCTTGCCGCGCGGCGACATCACCTCGCCCACGCGCGGCATGATCTGCGCGGCGTCGGCGTAGGAGAGCGGGATGAGGCGCGTGTCGATCGGCTTGAGCTCGACGGCGGCCTTGGCGCGCGCGACCTCCTGCTCCAGCTCTTTTTCGAGGACGGCGGCGGGCGCGACGCGGATCAAGTTGCCCTCGCGCTGCATGCCGAGGCCCTTCGACTTCAGGATCACGTCGAGCGCCTGATCCCAGGGCACGTCGCGCATGCGGATGGTGACCGTGCCCTTGACGTCGTCGGTGGTGACGATGTTGACCTGGCCGACGTCGGCGAGCAGGCGGAGGATGTTGTGGATGTCGGCGTCCTTGAAGTCCATCTCGATGCGGCGGCCGGTGTAGACGTGCTTGCGGCGGCCGCCCGCCGACGGCAGCGACGGCGACGCGGCGACCTGCAGCGGGATCGACGCGCCGAACGCGCCGACTTTTTGCGGCGGGTACGAGCGGCTGGCGGCTTGCGCGCGCGGGAACTGCCACGCGAGCTGCGTGCCGTCGCGCGTGAGCGTGGGCTCGGGGGCTTCGCCGTCGGCGATCGCGACCACCACGCGCACCGCGCCGGCGTCGTCGGGATCGCGGTAGGTCGAGACGCTCTTGACCGGGCCCTGGAAGGCGCTGGCGTCGAGCGTGCGCTCGAGGTTGCGCGGCAATTCGGCGGAGGCGATGCGCAGGATCGCGTGGCGCGGATCGGAGCGCAGCACGGTGTACTCGGCGTCGCCTTGCAGCTCGACGGTGATGCGCTCGACGTCGCCCTCGTCGGAGAAGCGCACGTCGCGCACGCGCGTCAGCTTGACGATCGGCTTCGCGCTCGCGGGCGCGGTTGGTTTGGCGCTCACGTTCGCGCTCGCCGGCGCGGGCGCGGTCACGTTTGCGCGGACGTTGATGGTGGCGGAGCCGGACGCGACCTTGGCGCTCGGCTGCGCGTCGAGCCGCGCCTGCGCCGCGCGCGACTTCGCCTCCTGCTCCAGCCGCTGAAGCTCGACGCGCGCCTCCTCCAGCTTGCGTTCGAGCGCGGCGCGCTCCGTCTGCAGCCGGCTACGATCGCGCGCGCCCTGCTCGCTGGCCTCGGCGCGATCGTGCTCGAGCTTCTTCAGCTCGCCGGCGAGCCGCTGCGTGTCGGCCTCCACCGCCTGCTTGCGCTCGAGCGCCGCGCGCTTGTCGGCGTCGAGCGCCGCCTGCGCGTGCTTCTTCTCCGCGTCGAGCGCGAGCTGCGCCTGCTTCTTCTCGGCGTCGAGCGCGAGCTGCGCCTGCCGCTTCTCCGCGTCGAGCGCCGCCTGCGCCGCGTGCTTCTGCTCGTCGAGCGCCGCCTGCGCCGCGCGCTTCTCCGCGTCGAGCGCGAGCTGCGCCTGCTTCTTCTCGGCGTCGAGCGCCGCCTGCGCCGCGCGCCGCTCCTGCTCCAACTTCTTCAGCTCGCCCGCGAGCCGCGCCGCATCGCGCGCCGCCAGCGCCTGCGCCGCGCGCGCCTTCTCGACCGCCGCCTGCGCCGCGCGCCGCTGCTCGTCGAGCCGCGCGCGCTCCGCCTGCGCCTCGGCCGCGCGCTCGGCGTCCTCCGCGCCCGCCGCCTGCGCCGCGCGCCGCTCGCGTTCGGCCGCCGCCTGCGCCGCGCGCCGTTCATTCTCCAGCCGCTCGAGCTCGGCCTTGAGCCGCGCCGCCTCCTGCTCCGCCGCGCCGCGCGCCGCCAGCTTCTTCTCGACCGCGTCCTGCGCCGCGCGCTTCTCGCCCTCGAGCCGCTGTAATTCCTCCGCCGCGCGCTCGGCCGCCCGCTCCGCCTGCGTGCGCGCCGCCTGCTTCTTCTCGACGGCGGCTTGCGCCGCGCGCTTCTCCGCCTCGAGCCGCTCGACCTCCTGCGCCACCGCGCTGCGCGTCGCCTGCGCCGCGCTCTTCTCGTGCTCGAGCTGCTGAAGCTCGGCGGTCATCTTCTGCGCGCCCTCGCGCGCCGCCTGCCGCTCGCGCGCCAGCCGATCCAGCTCCGACGCCAGCCGCTCGGTCTCGTGCCGCGCGATCTCGAGCCGCGCCTCTTCGCGCCCGCGCTCGACCTTGAGCGCCTCGAGCTCGGCCTCGCGCTGCGCCGCCACCCGCTTGGCCTCGGCGCGCGCCTCGTCGAGCTTCCGGGTCTCGAGCGCGCGCTTCTCGGCGAGCGCCTGCGCCTCTTTTTGAATCTGTTCGAGCCGCGTGCTCTCCCGCGCGCGATCGTCGGCGATGCGCCGCGCCTCGCGCTCGGCCGCGTCGATCTTGGATCGCTCCTGCGACGCCAGCGCCACCGCGTGCGCCGCGCGCTCCGCCTCTTGCGCGCGCTGCGCCGCCAGCTGCTTCGCCTCGGCGCGCGCCGCCTCGACGCGCGCGCGCTCGTCGGCCTGCACCTGATCGAGCCGCCGCGCCTCGCCGCGCGCGCGCTCGACCTCGGCGCGCGCCGCCTGCGCCTCCGCCTGGAGCTTGCGCGCCTCCGCCCGCACCGCCTCGACGCGCTGAAGCTCCTGCGCCGCCGCATTGGCCGCCTCGTGCGCGCGCCGCTGCGCCGCCTCCGCCGCCTGCGACGACTTGCGCTCGCTCTCCTGCGACGCGCTCTCGCTCGCCTGCGCGCGCTGCGCCTTCTTCGCCGCCTCCGCCGCCGCGGCCAGCCGCTCGGCCTCCTCCGCCTGCGCGCGCATGCGCCGCTCTTCGGCCGCGCGCGCCGCCTCGATCGCCTGCGCCTTCTTCTCGACGGCGATGCGCGCCTCTTCCAACTTCGCCGCGTGCGCGTCGGCGATGCGGCGCGCCTGCGCCTGCGTCTCGCCGAGCTTGCGCGCTTCGTCGGCGCGCGCCTGCGCCAGCTTGTCGGCCTCCGCCTTGAGCGCCTCGAGCCGCGACTGCTCGCGCTCGCGCGCCTCCTTCAGCTTGCTCATCTCGGCGGTCGCCTGCGCGAGCTCCGTCGAGGATTTGGCCTGCTCCGCCTTGCGCGCCGCGCTCACGCGCTCGAGCTCCGCCTGCGCCGCCTGCGCGCTCGCCCGCGCCGCCGCCGCGTCACGCTTCGCCGACTCCGCGCGCGCCCGCGCCTCGTCCTCGGCCTTGCGCGCGTCGAGCTGCTTCTCCGCGCGCCGCTCCTCTTCCGCGCGCGCCTTCTTCAGCGCCTCGAGCCGCGTCTGCTCCTCGACGCGCGCCCGCTCCGCCTGCTTCTGCGCCGCTTCCGCCTCGCGCCGCGCCTTCTCCGCCTCGGCGCGCGCCCGCTCCGCATCCTTGGCCGCCGCCTCCGCCCGCGCGCGCGCCTGCTCCGCTCCCGCCAATTGATCCGCTGGCGGCATTTCATCCGGCGTGATGGTGATGATCACGTCGTGTCCCTGCGCGCGCACGTCGTAGCTGGCCGGCCGCTTGAACCCGATCATGACGCGCGCCGTGCGCGCCGCCTCGTCGGCGTACTGCGCCATCCCGATCTGCCCGACCGCCCAGGTATCGACGTCGATCGGCCCATCCGAATTTTGCAATCTGCCGTCGGCGAGATCGACCACCACGCGCGCCGGCCGTTCGAGCCGATACGCGGTGAAGCTCGGCGTCGCCGATCCGTGGACGGTGATGACCGTCTTCGGCCCCTCCGCGCGGGCGGTGACCTTGCTGACGAGGTTGACCTCGGCGCGCGCCACGATCGGCACGCTCGCCAGAAGCACCATCAGACCCAGCAGACTACAACGCCTCATCGCCGCTCCTTTGTCGTTTGCTACTGCGCGGGCAGTTCTCCCGCGTGCAGCTCGATCACGCGCTCGACCAATTTGGTCTTGCCGCCGCCCGCGTCTTCCTCGATCTGGAAGAACACGCGGTCCGGGGCGATGCGCGCCACGTTGGCGTCGGCCTTCGACACGTGATCGCCACGCTTGATCAAAACTCCCATGCCGCTCGGATCGACGAACATCGCTCGCGGCGTCACGTCGTCCCCCGCGACGATGGCCACCAGCTTCAATTCGTCGAGCGAAAACTTCTCGAGCAGCACCTTGTGTTGCTTTCCGATCGGGGGCCGCTCGGGGCCGAACTTGGCCAGGTACGAGCGGAACGGATCGCGGTTGGTGTCCGACTCCGCGAAGTCGTCGTTGGTGAGCTGCCGCTTGCGGACCTCGGCGAGCAGCGACTCCTTCGACGCGTCGACGGCTTGCGGCGCGGCCGCGGCCGATGCCGCCGCTTGCGCGGACGACGGCGGCGGAGGCGGGCGCGGCGGAGGCGCGGCGCGATCCTTCGCGTCATCGCCGCACGCGGCCATCGAGGCGATCAGCGCCGCCAATAAATAGCGCCGCATCATTTGCCACCGCCCGAGGTGATCGAGGTGCCGCCCGCTTTCTGCTGCAGCGATCCGGGCGACGCCTTCTCCTGGAACTGGAACGTCGTCGCCACGAAGTTCGCCTTGAGCAGCACCGGCGCCGTCAGCGACGTCGCGATCGTCTCGGTGTTCGGCTGAAGGTTCAGGTCCTCGATGTTGACGATGCGCTTGAGCTCGCCGACGTTTTTGAAGAAGTGGTTGATCTGGTGGTACGTGCCGACGAGCGACATGCGGATCGGGATCTTCACGTACATCTCGACGGGCGCCGCCGCCTCGCGGATCGACGAGACCTTGGACAGGCCCGCCAGCTCGATCTGCGACTGCACGCTCTCGATGAACTGCTCGATGTCGTCGCGCTTCGGCAGCACGCGCAACAGCTCCTTCTGCTCCTCGAGCAGCGAGTTCACCTCGTTGCGGAACGCGAGGTACTCGACCTTGCGCTTCTCGTACTCCTTCTTTTCCTTGTCGAGCTTCTCGCCCTGCGCGATCAGCTGCTCCTTCTCGTCGACCATGTCGGAGTAGAAGAAGTAGTAGTAGCCGCCGCCGAGCAGCGCGATGATGGCGACCAGCACGCCCAGCTTGATCCCGAGGGCGACGGCGGCGAGGCGATCGAAGAGGTTCTGCACCGTCGCCTCCTAGTAGTTGACCTGGCACGTGACGTCGAACGTCACGTACGAGATGTTGAGTTTTTGATCGAACTGCGGCTGCGTCTGCTGCCAGTAGACGTTGGAGAAGAACGCCGACAGCTTGAGCCGCTTGAGGAACTCGGCCACGTCCTCGTCGCTCTTGGCGCCGCCGTGGATCTTCACCGCGTGCGCCTTCTCTTCGTAGTTGATCAGCCAGAGGCGCACCGGTTCCCAGTTGGGATTGACGCCGGCGTTGGGATCGCGGCGCAGCTGCTCCTCGTACTGCTCCTTGTTGAACGTCGGGCCTTTGCCCTTGGTGAGGATGTCGGAGAGCTCGCGCATCAGCCACACCGGGCCGGAGCGGTTCGACTGCAGGCGCTTGATGGCGTCGCGCTGGCGGATCAGATCTTCGCGCTGCGCCTTGACCACCTCGTAGTCGCCGATCTCCGCCTTGAGCTTGGCGATCGCCGTCGAGGTCTCCTGGTTCTTGGTGCGCAGCTCGTTGATCTGCGACGCCTGCGCGGTGTGGAAGACGATGATGCCGACGACCGCCAGCGTGATCGCGGCGGCGCCGACCAGGAGCTGGCGCTGCCCCTGCTCGCGGCGCTTCGCCGCCTTGACCGGTAGAAGGTTGATGCGAATCATTCGAACTTGTCTCCCGCGGCGCGCAGCGCGAGGCCGAGCGAGACCACGCCTTGGGCGCCGTGCGCGCGCAGAAATTGTTCGTCGAGGTGCGCGGCGCGCTGGCCGCGGAAGGGATCCATCACCTCCACCGGCACGCGGGCGCGCGCTTCGATGGCGGCGGTGAGCGGCGGGACGCGCGCCGAGCCGCCCGAGAGGTAGATCTTCGAGATGCTGGTGTCGGGATGCGACGAGAGGAAGAAGTCGAGCGACTTCTGGAACTCGCCGGCCATCTGCTGCGACGTGTACTGCAGGATGCGGCCGACGTCGGGCGGCGCGTCGCCGTCGGAGAACGCCACCTTCATCGCCTCGGCCTCTTCGCCCGAGCACGCCATCTGCCGCTTGATCTCGTCGGTGAGCGCGTTGCCGCCGGTGGTCACGTCGCGGGTGAACGACGTGGTGCCGTTGGCGAGTATATTAATGGTGGAGAGCGAGGCGCCGACGTTGATCAGCGCCACCACGTCGTGGGTCGCGCCGTACGCCGCCTCGAAGCCGTTCTGCACCGCGAACGCCGCCACGTCGACCACCACCGGCGTCAGGCTGGCCTCGCGCGCGACCGCCGCGTAGTCGGCGACCACCTCGCGCTTGGCCGCCACCAACAGCAGCTCCATCTGGCCCTGCGCGTTCTTGCCCGACAGCGCCTGGTAGTCGATCTCGACGTCTTTCTTGCTGAACGGGATGTGGTGCTCGGCTTCCCACGGCACCTGCTCCTCGAGCTCGTCGGGAGTCATGGCCGGGACGAAAATCTTTTTGATGATGATGGCGTTGCCGGAGATGGCGAGCGCCACTTCGCGCTGCTTGATCTTGAGGCGATCGAACAGGGCGCGCACCGCGTCGACCACGCCGGAGTGGTTGAGGATCGCGCCGTCGACGATCGTGTCGGGCGGCACCGGCTCGATGCCGAAGTTCAGGAGCTGGAAGCCGCTCCGTCCCTTCTTCACCTGGGTGAGCTTGACTGCGCTCGATCCCAGATCCAGGCCGATGCAATTCTTCGCCATGTGCCGCGTCCCTCTCTCGAGGGCGCGACACCGTGCCGCGCCCTAGTCCTCTTCCGCGTCTCCGAAGACCATCACTCGATCCTGTGGCTTGAGCCCCAGCGCCTCGAGGATCTTCCGCTTCGTGTCCATCCGGCAGCTCATCCCCCGCTCGACCCGATCCACCGTCAGCGTCGAGAGGCCCGCCCGCCGCGCGAGCTCGGCCTTGCTCATCATCCGCTCCATCCGCAGCTTGCGGACGTTGTTCTTCACCTTCTTCGCGGACGATTTCGCGTGATGCGCGCTGCCTAGACTCTCCTCCTTCTTCGCGTGATCGCCGCGCTCATCGTTCTCCGCTTTCTTCGGAGTCGATTCGGAGTGCGACGCTTCGTTCTTGTGAGCTTCGATTGCCATTGCTCGTTTTCCGCGAATGAAGGGTTATGTGCGGCGAACGAGACATGATGGGATCGGCTCCTCCTCTGCGTCAAGAGAATCTACAAAGATACTTAATTAAGTAGTCTCAGGTATCACTATATCCCACATCCTACCACCTTGTAGGTGAGGGTCAATTTTTTCTCGTTTCACAAGTCGTCAATTCGGTACTCCTTGATCTTGTAGAGCAGCGCGCGGTGGCTGATCTCCAGGATTTTCGCGGCGTTGGTGCGGTTGCCCCGGGTCTCGCGCAGGGCTCGCCGAATCAGCTCTTCCTCGATGATCCGGGTGGTTTTTTTGATCGACAGCTCGCCCGACTGTAGCGTCTGGCGGATCCGATCCCGGCTCTCGCGCACCCGCTCCGGCAACCCCTCGACCTCGATGCGCGGCCCGTCGGACAGCACCATCGCGCGCTCGATCGTGTTCTCGAGCTCGCGAACGTTCCCCGGCCACGCGTACTCCATTAATAGCTTGAGCGCCTCGGCCGACGTCCCGTGCATGTCGGTGCCGAGCTTGGTGTTGGTGCGCGCGATGAAATGCTCGACCAGCGCCGGAATGTCGTCGCGCCGCTCGCGCAGCGGCGGCAGGTGCACCAGGATCACGTTGAGCCGATAGAACAGATCTTCGCGAAAGCGCCCCTCGCGAACCTCCGCCGCCAGGTCGCGCACGGTCGCCGCCACCACGCGCACGTCCACCGTTTCGTCGACCGTCGAGCCGATCGGCCGCACCACCTGCTCCTGCAGCACGCGCAAAAGTTTCACCTGCAACCCGAGCGGCAGCTCGCCGATCTCGTCGAGGAACAGCGTGCCGCCCGACGCCTCGACGAACAGCCCGCGCTTGTCGCGGATCGCGTCGGTGAACGATCCCTTCTTGTGCCCGAACAGCTCGCTCTCGATCAGCGTCTCGGGGATCGCGCCGCAGTTGACCGCCACGAACGCCTGCTCGGCGCGCGGCGACAGCTCGTGAACCGCGCGCGCCACCATCTCCTTGCCGGTGCCCGACTCGCCGGTGATGAGCACCGTGGTCTTGTACTCGGCGATCTTGCGCGTGGTGCGCAGGATCTCCTGCATGCGCTGCCCCGACGAGATGATGCCCGCCACGCCGCGCGCCTCGTCGTGCCGCCGCGCCTCGAGCGCCTGCTTGAGCGTCGCGTTCTCGCGAAACAGCCGCTCGCGCTCCTCGGCCTTCTTCAGGATCAGCACGATCTCGTCGGGACGAAACGGTTTGGAGATGTAGTCGTAGGCGCCGCGCTTCATCGCCTCGACCGCGATGTCGACCGAGCCGAACGCGGTCATCAAGATCACCGTCGTCGGGATCTGCCGCTTCTGGATCTCGTCGACCAACTCCAGCCCGCCGAGCTTGGGCATGCGCACGTCGGAGAGCACCACGTCGTAGCTCTCGCGCGCGAGCTCGGCCAGCGCGGCTTCGCCCGACGCGACCGCGGTCGGCTCGTAGCCCTCGCGCTTGAGCAGCACCACCAGCATGTGGCGCAAACTCTCCTCGTCGTCGACGACGAGCACGCGCTTGAGCGCGCCGGCGGAAGATCCGACGGCCGCCCGCGCAGAAGGCCGGTGGGGACTAGCCTGCACGTCGGTGATCCCAGCTTACGTGGGTAGCACCGAATGGCTAACCCGGCAAATTCCGCCGCGTTGTCCTACCGTCGAACGGCTAGCCGATGACTTTGTTGCGGCCGGTTTTTTTGGCTTTGTAGAGGTTGTCGTCCGCGACCTTGATGAACGCCTCGGGCGCGATCTCGTTCACCGTGCAGCCGACGCCGATCGACACCGTGACGTTGATGTGGTCGCCCTCGAAGTCGAACGGCTCCGCGCCCACCAGCTTGCGCACGTCCTCGCCGACCTTGAGCGCCTGCTCGCGGCTGGTCTCCGGCAGCGTGATGGCGAACTCCTCGCCGCCGTAGCGCGCGAACACCTCTTCTTTGCGCACGCGCGTGCGGATCCGCCGCGCCATCTCGCGCAGCACGTAGTCGCCGGTGAGGTGCCCGTGATCGTCGTTGATCTTCTTGAAGTGGTCGATGTCGAGCATCAGCAGCGACAGCGGCCGCTGATGGCGCGTGCAGCGCGGAATTTCTTTTTCCAGGTTCTCGATGAAGTAGCGCTTGTTGTACGCCTGCGTGAGTCCATCGACGATGGTCATTCGATAGATCTCTTCGTGATACGAGTTCTCGATGTTGCCGCCGACGAGGAACTTGAAGATGGCGTTACCGATCTTGAGCAGATCGCCGTCGCGCAGCGAGCACTGCGTGATCTGCGCGTCGTTCACGTAGCTGCCGTTGGTCGAGCCGAGATCGACCACCTGCCACATCTCGCGCGCGCGCGTCACCTTGGCGTGCTTGCGCGAGACCGAGTCGCGATCGACCTGGATGTCGCAATCGGCGCCGCGCCCGATGGTGACTTCGTTGCTGCCGCGCAGCTCGTAGCGCTTGCCGAGCTCCGAGCCCGGCGGATAGATGAGCACCAGGCACGCCTGCTCCAGATCGACCGCCTGTTTTTCGACTGGGCGGATCTGCGTGACTCGCGTCTTCCAGTCGTCACTCATGGCGTGCACGGCGCGTCCGGCGCGCAGGGAACGCGCGGAAGCCCGACCTTCTTTTATCCCGACTCGACGACGCGTGTCAATGAGTCGCGCCGTCGGTACGGCCGCTGACTCTCGCAACGCGTGTGGAAAGCGGCTACCGTGTACGCGCATGAATCGGGCGTCGGAGGTAGCCGCGGCCGAGGACGCGGCGCCGTTTTCGCTCGGGCCCGCGACGGCGCAGGCGGGCGCGTTGCTGGTGCACGGCTTCACCGGCTCGCCGTTCGAGATGCGGCTGCTCGGCGAGCACCTGGCCGCGCGCGGGCTCGCCGTCGAGGGGCCGCTTTTGCCCGGCCATCGCTCGACGACGGCGGCGCTGGCGGCGACCGGCTGGCGCGATTGGCTGGCGGGCGTCGAGCGCGCGTTCGAAAAATTGCAGTCGCGCGCGCCGCGCGTCGCGGTGTGCGGCCTCTCGCTCGGCGGCTTGCTGACGCTCGAGCTGGCGCGCCGCCGTGCATCCACCGGGGAGATTCGCGCGATCGCGGTGCTGTCGACGGCGCTGCGGCTCCCGCGCGCCGCCTACGTCGCCGAGTCGGTGCTCGTGCGCCTGCCGTTCCTCATGCGCGCCGCGCTGCCCAAGCTCGCCGGCTCCGACATCGCCGATCCGGAGATGAAGCGCCGCAACACCCGCGCGCAGGGCCGCGCCGGCATGCCGCTCTCGTCGCTGCACAGCTTGATGGACTTCGGCCGCGAGCTCGCGCCGCGCCTCGGCGAGATCCGCGCGCCGGCGCTGGTGGCGCACGCGCGCCGCGATCACACCATCCCGTTCGCGTGCATGCAGCCGCTGGTCGACGGCCTCGGCACGCCGCGCGCCGAGCTGCGCACGCTGGTGCTCGAACGTTCGTTCCACGTCATCACCCTCGACGTGGAGCGCGAGATGGTCTTCAATGCGGTCGCCGATCACCTGCTGGCTCACCTGAATCGCTGAGGAGGGGACATGTCACGGTTCATCGTCGCGATCGATCAAGGGACCACCGGCTCGACGGTGCTGGTGTTCGACGACAAGCTGGCGCTGCGCGGCCGCGGCTATCGCGAGTTCAACCAACATTTTCCCAAGCCCGGTTGGGTCGAGCACGATCCCGAGGAGATCTGGACGTCGGTGCAAGGCGCGCTCGCCGACGCCATCCACGGCGCCGGCACCACCGTCGAGCCGGCGCAGATCGCCGCGCTCGGCATCACCAACCAGCGCGAGACCACGATCGTGTGGGAGCGCGCGACCGGCAAGCCGCTGCACCGCGCGATCGTCTGGCAGGATCGCCGCACCGCCGACGCGTGCGCGAAATTGAAAGCCGAAGGCGCCGAGCGCGAATTTCAGGAGCGCACCGGCCTCGTGCTCGATCCCTATTTCTCCGGCACCAAGCTCGCGTGGCTGCTCGACCACGTCGACGGCCTGCGCGCGCGCGCCGAGCGCGGCGAGGTCTGCTTCGGCACCGTAGACAGCTACCTCGTGTGGCGCCTGACCGGCGGGCGCGCGCACGTCACCGACGTCTCGAACGCGTCGCGCACGCTGCTCTACGACCTGCACGAGATGCGCTGGTCGCCGCAGCTCCTGGAAAAGCTACGCGTGCCGCGCGCCATGCTTCCCGAGGTGCGGCCGTCCGCCGAGATTTTCGGGCAGACGCAGGGCGTGCCCGGGCTCCCCGACGGCGTTCCGGTCGCCGGCATCGCGGGCGATCAGCAAGCGGCGCTGTTCGGTCAGGCGTGCTTTCAAGTCGGCGAGGCCAAGTGCACGTACGGCACCGGCGCGTTCCTGCTGATGAACACCGGCGATCGCGCGGTGGCGTCGAAGAGCGGCTTGCTGACGACCATCGCGTGGCAGATCGGACGCGACGTCAGCTACGCGCTCGAAGGCTCGACGTTCGTCGCCGGCGCGATGGTGCAGTGGCTGCGCGACGGGCTCGGCTTGATCCAGACGGCGCGCGAGGTCGAAGATCTGGCGCGCTCGGTGCCCGACTCGGGCGGCGTGGTCGCGGTGCCGGCGCTCGCCGGGCTGGGCGCGCCGTTCTGGCGGCCGGAAGCGCGCGGCGTGATCACCGGCCTCACGCGCGGCACCACCAAGGCGCACCTGGCGCGCGCGGTGCTCGAGGGCATCGCGCTGCAGATCGCCGAATTGTTGGGCGCCATGCAATCCGATTCGGGGCTGACGCTCGCCGCGTTGAAAGTCGACGGCGGCGCGGCGGCCAACGATCTCTTGATGCAGTTCCAGGCCGACATCCTCTCGGTCGAGATCGTGCGCCCGCAAATGGTCGAGGCGACCGCGCTCGGCGCCGCGCTGCTCGGCGGCATCGGCGCCGGCATCTGGAAGTCGACCGCCGACGCCGCCAAGGCGTGGCAGTCGGCCGGCTCCGGCGAAGTGCGCCGCTTCACGCCCGCGATGCCGCGCACCGAGATCGACGCACACCTGCGCCGCTGGCGCGACGCCGTCGAAAAAGCATAGCCGCCACAAACCCGGAACCAATTTCGCCGTCACGCGTGTTGTTGACGTAGTGACACGAAACCCACCTTCGCGCGTGTCGCTCGGGCCACAAGGCTCCGGCGGCGGGAACTCGCGCGCTCCGTCGGTGTCCACTAACGGTCGCGCCGCATTTGGTTTTTCGCGCGCGGTGCGGTTGGGAGAACTTTCGGCCCCTGGCTTGCGTTGGAACGTGTGCGGTCGCGGCGCGGTGACGCTGCGAGAGACCAGGCAAGGAGACGAGACCATGGGCGCTCCGCTTCCGAACCGCTTCGACGTGATCAACTATCGCGATCTTGCCGACGGGCCGTTGCTCGAGGCGGTGCTCGGCAAAGACGAAGTCGCCTGGAGCGAGTTGATCCGCCGCTACCGCGCGCTGGTGTTCCGCTGCATCACCAAGGTCGCCGCGAAGTACGACGCGGTGCTCTCGAACGAAGACGCCAACGAGATCTTCGGCGACATGTGCTTCAACCTGCTGCGCGACGACATGCACAAGCTGCGGGCGTACGATCCGGCGCGCGGCGCCAAGCTCGGCTCGTGGCTCGGGCTGCTCGCGATCAACACCGCGTACGATTATCTGCGCCAGACTTCGCGCCGCCCGATGCTCGATCGGCTCGACAACGCGCCCGAGCGTCCCGGCGACGGGCCGAGCGCGCTCGACGATCTGCTGGAGAAGGAGCGCTGGGGTTATCTCAATCACCTGCTCGCCGACTTCAGCGAGAAGGATCGCCGCTTCGTCGAGCTGTACTACGGCCACGGCCTTTTGCCCGAGGAGGTCGCCGCGGCGATGGGCATCTCGGTCAAGACGGTCTACTCGAAGAAGAACAAGCTGCGCACCAAGCTGCTGGCGCTGGCCGATCTCGATCGCGACGCCGGCACGCGCCTGCGCGCCGCGTGATTACTTGAACGACGCCGCGCCCAGCGTCGTCGGGTGCGCGCCGTTCGCGTTCTTGTCGCTGACGTCGGGCGAGTAGGCGCAGCCGAGATCGGTCAGCCCCGTCCCGTTCATCGTCTTGATCGCGATGCGGCCCACGCCGCCGCCGCCGCCGCCGCCGGCCTTTTCGGTGCCGCCGAGCGGCGGGCCGTTCGCGCCGGCGATCGCGCCGGTGACGCCGCCGTTGGCGCCGCCGACTCCCGCGCCGCCGCTGGTGGTGCCGCCGAGCCCCGAGCTGCCGCCGATCGCGCCGCTCGTGCCTTGATTGCCGCCGTCACCGCCGCCGCCGCCGCCGCCGTTCGCCCACAGCGCGGTCAAGTTATCGAGCGTGATCTGCGCGGCCTCGAGCAGGATCGCGCCGCCCGCGCCGCCGCCGCCACCCGCGGCGTTGCCCACGCCGCCGAATCCGCCGCAACCGCCGGCGTCGATCACGCCACCGCCGGCGAGCGTCAACGCGCCCGCGACCGAGATCTGCAGCGCGCCGCCGCCGCCGCCGCCCGCGCCGGGCATCATGTTCGGCATGTTGTGCGCGCCCGCGCCTCCGCCGCCGCCGCCGGCGAGGATCAACGTGTCGAGCGTGAGATCGCCGAACGCCGTCCCGCCCGCGCCCGCCGTCGAGCCGCCGCCCTCCGATCCTTTTCCGCCGTGCTCGCCGTAGCCGCCGCCTCCGCCGCCCGCCGCCGACGGGTTCACGAACGTCCCCGCCTTGCCGCCGCCCGAGCCAATCGCGTTGCCGCCGTTGGCGTCCATGAACTTCGCGCCGCTCGCGCCACCCGGTCCGCCGCCGACT
>DASREC010000099.1:0-3964 GCA_035652295.1 Polyangia bacterium | reverse complement strand
AGTTCGAGGGCCTCTCGTGCGAGGAGATCGCCAAGGTGGTCGGGACCAAAACCGAGACGGTGTGGTCGCGCCTGCACTACGCCCGTCAAGAGTTCGCCAAGCGCCTCGAGGCGCGGCGAAAGGATCGATCGTGAACCTGGTGAATGGAGATTGGCAGGACACCGAGGCGCGCCGGCTTGTCGAACGAGCCCGGCAGCGCGCGGTGGCGCCGGCTCCCTCGGCGAAGGCGCGCGTCTGGGCGCGCGTCGAGAAACGGCGCGTGCAGCCGCGCTGGCGCCTGGCGTGGCCGATGTTCGCGCTCGGCGCTGCGTGCGCCACGCTGCTGGTGCTGCTGCTGGTGCCGCGCGATAGGCCCGACTCGCGCGCGCTGGTGATCGCCTCCGACGGCGTGCAGCGCACCGTCAAGCCGGGCGAGAAATTGCCGACGCTGAACGATCTGTCGCTGGTGGATCTGCACGGCGCCGGCCGCATGGTGGCGGGACCGGGCACGCTGGCGACGCTCGATCGATTGGGCGAAGGCGGCGCCGAGCTGCACCTCGAGCGCGGCAGCCTGCTCATGCACGTCACGCCGCGGCCGCAGCGCGCGCCGTTCCTGGTCAAGACCGCGCGCTTCACCGCCAAGGTGGTGGGCACGGTGCTGCGCGTGGTGGTGCACGCCGACGGCTCGGCGTCGCTCGCCGTGGGTCACGGCGCGGTCGAGCTCACGCCCGTCGCCGGCAAACCGGTGATGGTGCGATCCGGCGAGCGCTGGCCGGCGTCGGCCGCCGACGCGCCGTCGTCGGGCGAGCTGGATCGTTTGGGTGCGACCGATCTCGAAGGCGTGACCGCCGCGTCGTTCGCCCCGTCGCCGGCCGCCGCCGCGCCGACCTCGCCCGCCTGCTCAGGCGCGCTCGCGCCCGACGAGCGGCTGCGCTGCAACCTGGAGCTCGGCGACGAGAGCGATCCGCTCAAGGCCGAAGGCGCGCTCTACGAAGCCGGCTGGATCGCGATGCGCGATCTCGGCCAGCCCGCGCGCGCGCTCGCCATCTGGCAGAAGCAGCGCGCCCGTTTCCCGTCGGGCGTCTTGCGCCGCGAGGTGCACGCGTCGGTGATCGACGCGCTGGTCTCGCTGCACCGCTCGACGCGCGCGCGCGCCGAGATCGATTCGTACCTCGCCGCCGATCCGAACGGCCTGCGCGCGCCCGAGATGCACTTCGTGCGCGGCACGCTCCTGCGCGAGGCCGATCGCGGCTGCCGCCGCGCGCTGCGCGAGTTCAACCTCGCGCTCGAGCGTCCGTCGGAGCCGTGGGCGCGCAACGCGCGAATCGCGCGCGCGTCCTGCAAGCGCTAAGCTCCGCATCGTGAAGCACCGGCGAAGCGCCTTTTGGATCCCGGCGCTCGCGGCCGCGCTCGCGTGCGCCGCGTGGCTCGCCGACGCCGGCTGCCGCCGCACCGCGCTCGTCGGCAGCCTCGGCTGCGCCGGCGACACCGACTGCGCGCCGCCCTCGACGGTGTGCGGCCCCGACAACCGCTGCATCGACGGCTGCGTGCAGAATCCCGGCGCGTGCGTCGGCGGCTCGACGTGCGATCCCTCCGACGGCGAATGCTCGGGCGGCATGATCAACAACCCGTGCTCCGACGATCTCGACTGCGATCCGCCCGCCGTCGTGTGCCGCGTCTCGACGCACACCTGCGTCGCCGGCTGCACCGTCTCCGAAGGCTGCGCCGCCGGCTTCGCCTGCAACCCCGCCACCGGCCACTGCTGCGATCCCTCGGCCGCCGACTGCCCGCGTCCGCCCGACATGGCCGGCTTCTGCAACAGCGACTCCGAGTGCGTCGGCGCGCCGGTCAACATCTGCTCGGGCGGCGGCTGCGTCCCCGGCTGCGGCTCGACCGGCTGCACGCCGCCGCTGAGCTGCAACACCGTCACCGGCCACTGCGCCGAGGCGAGCTGCGCCGTCGACACCGACTGCGATCCCGGCTCCTACTGCACGCAGCTGGCGACGTGCAGCGTGCTCGCGTTCGGCGGGCCGATCGCCTGCGCCGGCGGCACCAAGGTCTCGTTCAAGTGCGCGCAGTCGACCTCGCCCGAGCTGTTCGCCGCGTGCGTCGGCGCGCCCGGCGCGGTCGGCTGCCCGTACTGCATCGACGGCTCGTGCTTCCACTCGGGGCTGTGCTCGTCGACCAACGACTGCCACCGCGAGGACACGTGCTCGAACGGCCTGTGCACCGCGCTCAAGCCGCCGTGCGCCACCACCGAGCCGCTGGCCGACGTGGCGTCGGGAAAATTCGCCGCCGGCAAGGAGCTGTGCGTCACCGGCACGATCACGTCGGCGAAGTCGGGCTTCGACGGCATGTCCGAGTTCCGCCTCGGCTCGACGCCGTTCCTCTACTTCGATCTCGAGGCGATGTACGTGCAGGCCGGCGTGCGCGTGCCGAGCGTCGGCGAGACCGTGACCGTGCACGGCACCGTGCGCTGGGACGCGGGCCACAACGACCGCGAGCTCCTGCCCGTCGACTGGGTCTCGCCCTAGCCGCGTTGATCGGGCGAACACCCGATTTATTGAAGGTCCGCTGTCGGCGCCGACATGCACTCGGGACGGAGGACGAATGCGCGCGCCCTGGCTCCTGCCGCTGTCGTTGTCATTGATGGCGGCCTGCAACGCCTCGAACCTCCACTTCGCCGGATCGGACGGCGGCAATTTGCCGCAGGACGGGGGCGGCGACCCGAACGCGCAGCTGCTCAAGTTCGGCGTCTTCGGCGACTGCCGCCCGGGCAGCCCCGACGACACCGCCAACTACCCGACCGCGGTGCTCACCAACATCTTCACCCAGATGCAGTCGAAGGGCGCGCAGTTCGCCGTCGGCACCGGCGACTACATGTTCGCGTCGTATCAAACCACCGTCGACGCGCAGGTCGCACTGCACCTGCAGGCGCAGGCCGCGTTCAAGGGCCCGGTGTACCGCGCGATGGGAAATCACGAGTGCACCGGCGCCACCGCGTCGAGCTGCCCGAACGGCAACGAGACGCCGAACGTGCGCGCGTTCATGGCGCAGCTCGCGCCGCCGAGCACGCCGGCGCCGTACTACCGCGTCGACGTCGAGACGCCGATGGGCAAGGCCAAGTTCCTGATGATCGCCGGCAACGCGTGGTCGCAGGCGCAGTCCGATTGGCTCTCGAAGCAGCTCGCCGATCCCACCGAGTACACCTTCGCGGTTCGCCACGTGCCGCCGGGCACCAGCGCGCCGGGCGTGAACGAGTCGGAGGCGCTGCTCGCCGCCGCGCCGTTCACCGTCGAGCTGCTCGGCCACGCGCACGAGTACCGCCGCGTCGACGCCAAGCACGTCATCTCCGGCAACGGCGGCGCGCCCTCGCGCGCGACCGAGATCGCCGGCTTCGGCTTCCTGCTCATCGAGCAGGAGGCGAACGGCAACCTCGCCGCCACCGAGTTCGACGAGACGACCGGCAACGCCATCGACACCTGGAAGCTCACGCCTACGGGCCAGACCACGAACTGAGCGCGCGGGAACGGCGCATGCACTCTCCGCGGGCCGGAGGGTGCCATGAGAAACTTTGCCGTAGCCGCAGTCCTGTTCGCGGCCGCCTGCTCGCATCAGCAGCGAGCGTCGACCTCGTCGGAGAACTTGAGCGCCGAGAACGCATCGGCCCAGCAGGCGACCGCGCAGCCGATCGCCGAGCAGCCGGTCGCGCAGCCGAGCACATCGCAGCCGATGGCCTCGCAGCCGATGGCCTCGCAGCCGACCGCCGCCGCCGAGCCGGTGCGCCACTTCCGCTGCGTGCCGTGCGCGTCGACGCAGCGTCAAAACGTCGCCGGCCACGAGAGCTGCCCGATCGTGCGCGTGCACTTCGCGTTCGACGACGATCAGCTCACCGACGCCGCCAAGGCGACGCTGGCGCGCAACTCCGAGTGCTTCCGCCGCGGCGCCACGCAGCTCTCCGTCGAGGGCAACGCCGACGAGCGCG
>DASREC010000098.1:0-3801 GCA_035652295.1 Polyangia bacterium | reverse complement strand
CGCAGGGCGCGTCTGCGCGACCGAGAATGTTTGAGCACGGCGGCAATTTGCCGCAGCCCGCGCGCGTAACGCAGCGCGCTCGATCGAGCAGCAACAGCCCTACGCGCAGTGACGCTCGACGGCCCCGAGCACGGTCTCGATGCGGATCGGCTTGGCCAGGTACTCGCCGCCGAAGAGGCGCGCCTTCTGCTGCACGTTGCCGTCGGCGGAGATGACCACGACCGGGATCTCGGCGAGCGCCGGGTCGCGCTGCTGCTCGGAGTAGAACTGCGCGCCGCTCATGATCGGCATCATCAGGTCGAGCAGGATGACGCACGGCTTGGAGCCCGAGAGCTGGCGCAGCTTGGTGAGCGCGTCCTGCCCGTCGGCTGCGGTGACCACCTGATAGCCCTCCTCGCCGAGGAAGTCGGCGAGCGTGTCGCGGATGGCGTTGTCGTCGTCGACGATCAGGACGATTCGAGGGCACGTCGTCATCTGGAAAATTCTATAACACGCTCGCGCGCGCCCGCAATCGCCGATACACGATTTCTTCGCTTGTACAATTGCTGCACGCGCGATTCAGCGGCGCGGCGGCCACGGCTCGCCGCCGAGCATGGCCTCGCAGTCGTGCTGGAACTCGGGATCGCGAAAGCGATCGCGCGCCCGCTCGATGGCCGAGCGCGCGGTGTCGTCGCCCGCGGCCAGCGCGCCGGCGAGCCACGCCATGCCGCGCGCGGCGACGAAGTCGGTGGTGCCGCCCAATTCGGCGCACACGATGTCGACGAGGAACGAGGCGCCGCGCTCGCCGAGCAGCGCGACGGCGTCGGCGCCGTGCTGCAGCGAGCGGAACGCCGCCTCGGCCACGTCGCCGACGAAGGCGCGGAACGCGGTGACGCCGAGCGCGGTGGCCGAGCGCTCGAGCTCGGCGAGCCACGTCGCGAACAGGAGCGGCGCGCCGTCGGGGACGCGCTGAAGGTGCAGGTACGGCTGCGGGCTGTGGCGCGCGAGCAGCGCGTCGGCGGTGGCGGCGTGCGCCAGCTCGGCGGCGCGGCCCTCGACGAGAAACGCGGCCGCGCGCGCGATCGCGCCGGGCGATCCGCCGAGCCGATCGGCGAGCGCGCGCAGCTCGCCCGCGCTCTCGGCGGCCTCCAGGCGCACCAGCCCGAACACCGCCTGCATGGTCTGCACGCCGACGTCGCCCGACGCCACCGCCCGGCGCAGGCGCGCCACCGAGCGCAGCCGATCGTTCGAGCGCACGACCGCCTCGAGGTGCGCCAGGCTGCGGCACGGTCCGTCGCCCGCCAGCTCCGCGTCCAGCTCGACGGCGGAGATCACCACCGGGCGCCCGCGCGTCAGCACGGTCACCGGCTCGAGCGGCGCGCTCATCGTCCTCCGAGCGAGCGCGCGCGCCGCTTGAGCGCCTCCGGCGGGCGGCGCGCCAGCTGATCGAGGATCTTTTGATCGTCGGGCTGCGCGAACACGCGCAGGCACGCGACCAGGTCGAGGCGATCGGCGAGCGGCAGCGCGTCGTCGAGCGCCAGCGCGCGCAGCCGCTGGCGGGCGGGCTGCGGCAATTTGCCGGCGCGCGTCTCGGCGGCGCTCGGCGGCGCTTTGGGCGCCGACGCGGTGGCGGGCACGTCGCGGCAAATTGCCGCAGCCGCCGCGGCCGCCACCTCCGCCGAGGCGTCGCTCGCGAGCGCGGCGGCGAGCGGCGCGTCCTGCCCCGGCGCGCCGGCCAGCGCCTCGACGGCGGCGCGGCGCACCTGCGCCTCCTCGTCGCCGAGCAGCTTCGCCAGCATCGGCTCGTCGATCGGCACCACCGCGCGCAGCGCCGCCGCGGCCGCGATCGCGCTCACCCGCACGTCGGGGCGCAGCTCGACGCGCGACGCCTGCTTGAGCAGCTCCGCCTGCGCGCGCCGCGGCACGTCGCGCGGAATCTCGTCGGCCTCCATGCGCGCCGGATCGAGCGACTCGCAGATGCGCCGCGCCGCGCGCGCCGCCGCCTCCGCCACGTCGACGTCCGCGTCGCCGCACAGGAGCGCCAGCTGCGGCAGCATGGCCCACGCGTTGTCGACGAGCGGCAGCGCGCGCAACGCCGCCAGCCGCTCCTCGCGCTTGCCCTTCTCCGCCACGCGCTCCAGCTTGACCGGTCCGAGCCGCGACGCCACCCGCTCGATCTCCACGTCGTCGCGCGAGCGCGCCGCCTGCACCAGCTCGCCGAGCGCCGGCAGCTTCACGCCCACCGCGCCCGCGGGCGCGAGCAGCGCGACGAGCACGAGCTCAGCGAGCGTCACTTCAGCGTCAGCGTGGTGCGGGCGAACACGTCCTCTTTGCCGCCCACCAGCCGCGCGAGCATCACGTCGTACGTGTGCCCGGCCTTGAAGCCCTGGTCGGTTCCGAAGCTGACGTTCGAGACCAGGATCTTCGCGTTCGCCTGCGTCGAGATCGGAAACGCGTTCACCGGGTCGTGCGCCTTGTCCGCTTGATCGTAGAACACCAGGTTCAGCTCCGACGTGCCGGGCGTGTGCTTGAGCCACGCGATGAAGTAGAGCTGCCACGAGTCGTTCGAGCCCTTGAGGACCTTGACCGCCTTCTTCTTCGCCTCGGCTTCGAACTTGCCGGTGGTGTCGATCTGCTCGGCGGTGATGATCATCGAGCCGGTTGCGCCGGCGCGCGCGGGCGACGGCGAGAGGGCGAGGACGGTGAGCGCAAAAGCCAAGCTTCGCATGGTGGACCCCTCCCGCATCTTATGTGGCCCATTCGGCGAACGCCTGCAAAAACTTGACGCCCGCTCACCTGTTCAGTAGGGTGTTATTTGTTCAGGTATCACTGTTTCCGAGCGTCGTATCCGTCGAGGAGAAGCCCAAATGCACGAGAGCGACGACAAAGAGCCGCTGACCGACCGCCAGCAGGCGGTGCTCGATTTCATCAGCCTGTCGATCGAGCGGCGCGGCTATCCGCCGACGCTGCGCGAGATCGGCGAGCAGTTCGGGATCCGATCCACCAACGGCGTGAACGATCACCTGAAGGCGCTGGAGAAGAAGGGCTACCTCGAGCGCGAAGAATTGAAGTCGCGCGCGCTGCGGCCGATCTCGAGCGAAGGCGCGGGCCCGACGGGAAACATCGTCGAGGTCCCGCTGCTCGGGCGCGTGGCGGCGGGCGAGCCGATCCTCGCCGTCGAGCAGGCGGAGGACACGGTCAAGGTCGATCGCTTTTTTCTCGGCGCGCACAAAGAGGTGTTCGCGCTCAAGGTCAAAGGCGACTCGATGATCGAGGCCGGCATCTTCGACGGGGATTTCATCTTCGTGAAGAAGCAGCTCACCGCGCACCGCGGCGACATCGTGGTGGCGATGATCAACGACGAGGCGACGGTGAAGTACTTTCACCCGGAGCCGGACAAAGATCAGATCGTGTTCAAGCCGGCCAATCACCGCCTGCAGCCGATCGTGGTGCGCAAGCGCGACTGGAAGAGCGTGAACCTGATCGGCCTCGTCGTCGGCGTCTACCGCCGCCTGTGATTTAGCGCGCTGGCAGCCGTTCCTCGTCGCTGCTAGATTATCGGTAGTGCGAGACGGCCGGTTTCGGTGGAGCTATTTCGCTGCGGCGCTCGCGCTCGCGTTGTTCCTGCACGTCGAGTGGATCATCCCGAAGGTGCTGGCGCCGCTCACCGAGAAGCCGGATGTGCCGGTCGAGATCGCGTTCGTACCGGATCCGAGCGACACCGCCGCCGACGAGAAGAAGCTCGACGAGGAAAAGCGGCCCGACGATCGATCGCAGCCGGAGAAGCAGAAGATCGCCGTCGAGAAGCCGAAGCCGAAAGAG
>DASREC010000097.1:0-3083 GCA_035652295.1 Polyangia bacterium | reverse complement strand
GAGTGGTTCGAGACGCTGGCGCGCGCCGAGAAGTCGCACGCGGGCCGCTTCCAGAAGGGCCTCGACGGCCTCAACAAGTAGTCCGTGAAGAAGCTCGTCCGCAGCGACATCCTCGGGCCCCGCCGCTACGCCGAGGTGCGCGACGAGCGCCGCCGCGCGATCATCGAGCGCAAAAAACTTCGGCGCGTGCACGTCGGCCCGCAGGTCACCATGGTGTTCGAGAACCGCGACACCATGGCCTCGCAGATCGAGGAGATGTGCCGCGCCGAAGGGCTCGAGGACGACGCCAAGATCGAAGAGGAGCTCGCCGTCTACAACCAGGTGCTGCCCGACGACGGGCAGCTCGCCGCCACGCTGTTCGTCGAGGTGGTGACCGAGGCGGCGATCGCGCGCACGCTCGAGCGGCTGGTCGGCTTGCAGGACCACGTGTGGCTGGTGGTCGGCGGCGGGCGCGTGCGCGCGACGTTCGATCCCGATCAGTTCAAGAACGACAAGCTGGCGGCGGTGCAGTACCTGAAGTTTCCGCTCGGCCCCGACGAGCAGGCGGCGCTGCGCGCGCCGGGGACCGCGGTCGCGGTCGCCATCGATCATCCGAACTATCGCCACACCGCTTCGCTCGACGAGCCGATGCGCGCCGAGCTGGCGCGTGATCTGGACTAGAACGCGTCGCGAAACCCCAAAGGGGTTTTGCGATGCGCGTTCTATCCGATAGGCTTTTCTTCGTGAACCGCTACATCAGCGCGGTCGGGCGCGGGCAGAAGCGCGCGCGCGATCTCACGCGCGACGAAGCGCGCGCGGCGATGGGCCTGGTCGCCGACGGGCGCGCCGAGCCGCTGCAGGTGGGCGCGTTCCTGCTGGCGCTGCGCATGAAGGGCGAAGGCGCCGACGAGCTGGCCGGCTTCGTCGACGCGCTGGAGGAGCGCTCGCGCCGCGCACAGGCGCCCGCGGGCACGCTCGACGTCGACTGCCACGGCGACGGGCACGCGGGGCGCGCGACGCTCCTGCCGGCGGCGGCGTGCGCGGCGGCGGCGCTCGGCGTGCCGGTGCTCCTGCGCTGCGAGCTGGGCTCGCCGACGTCGCGCCACGGACTGCAAGCGGCGCTCGCGGCGCTCGGCGTCGACCTCGCGCGGCCGCTCGACGCGGATCGCGCGCGCGCGTCGCTCGAGCGCGAGCGCCTCGCGGTGCTCGATCTCGGCGCCTACTGCCCGCCGCTGAAGCAGCTGGTCGCGCTGCGCCCGAAGCTCGGCCTGCGCACCGTCGCGCAGACGCTGATGAAGCTGGTCAACCCGCTCGGCGCCTCGCGCCGGCTCGTCGGCGTTTTTCACGCGCCGTACCTCGCGCCGACGGCTGGCGCGCTGGCGCGGCTCGGCGTCGAGCGCGCGGTGTGCGTGCAGGCGCTCGGCGGGCTGCCCGAGGCGGCGCCGGGCAAGATCGTGCGGATCAGCTATTCCGACGCGATCGAGCCGAGCGGAATCGATCTGCGCGCCTTCGCGATCCCGAGCGCGAACGACGACGACGCGAGCGCAAACGCAAACGCAAACGCGAACGCGAGCGCGAACGCGAGCGACGACGAAGAGGCGAGCGCGGATGCTTCGGCGCTGGCGCCCGTCGAGAATCGCGCCGCGCTCGACGGCCGCGAGCCGTTCGCCACCCGCGCAGCCGCCGCCTGCGCGCTGCTCCTGCACGCCGCGACCGGCCAGCCGCCCCTCGACGCAGCGCACGCCGCCCGCGCCGCGCTCGCCGACGGCCGCGCCCGCGCGATCGCGACGCGGCTTGCGGGCATTTGATCGGGGTGATAACGATCGCGCGTCGGAGGTGCCGGATGGGCGAGAAGCGCTACTTCACCATCGAGGAAGCCAACTCGCTCATTCCCGCGCTGGAGATCCACTTCTCCAAGGTCATGCAGCTGCGCGCGCAGCTGCGCGTCGGCTACGACCAACTGGAGAAGCTCGGCGCGCCGCCCACCGTCGAGACGCTCGACCTCGACTCCGGTCCGCCCGACGTGCAGCGCGCGCGCGGCCGCTTCCGCGGCCTGATGGAGGCGCTCACCGAGGAGCTCAACGCCATCGAGCAGACCGGCGTGCAGGTCAAGGATCTCGACATCGGCCTGTGCGATTTCCTCGGGCAGCGCGAGGGCCGCGAGGTCTGGCTGTGCTGGCAGTACGGCGAGAAGCAGGTGGGCTTCTGGCACGATCTCGAGAGCGGGTTCGCCGGGCGCCAGCCGCTCGAGAACGTCGAGCCGCCGCGCCGGCTGCTTCACTAAAATGCCGTCCGAGCATACGCCGCTCGACGGCAAGACCGCGCTGGTGACCGGCGGCAGCCGCGGCATCGGGCTGTCGATCGCGCGGCATTTTGCCGCAGCCGGCGCCAGGCTGGCGATCTGCGGGCGCGACGATCGCGCGCTCGCCGCCGCCGCCGCGATCATCACCTCGGCGCATCCGGGCGCGAGCGTCCTGTGGGTGCCGTGCGACGTCGCGCGCTTCGAGCAGGTGCGCCACCTGCACGCCACCGTCGACGCGCAGCTCGGCGTCCCCGACGTGATCGTCAACAACGCCGGCGTGGTGGTGCGCCAGCGCCTCGACGAGATGAGCGAGGCGAGCTGGGATCAAGTGGTCGACGCGAATCTGAAAGGCACGTTCAACGTGACGCGCGTGTTCCTGCCGCAGATGCGCACGCGCGGCTCGGGCCGCATCGTCAACATCGCGTCGATCTCGGGGCGGCAGGGCACGGCGCGGCTGACCGCGTACTGCGCCGCCAAGCACGGCGTGGTCGGGCTGACGCGCGCGCTCGCCGAGGAGACGCGCGGCGTCGGAATCCAGGTCAACGCGGTGTGCCCCGGCTCCGTCGACACCGACATGCTCAAGGGCTCCGGCTACGCGCCGCAGATGAGCCCCGACGAGGTGGCCAACGTCGCGCTCTACGTCGCGGCGTACGCGCCGGCGGCGCTCACCGGGGCGTGCATCGATGTCTTCGGGTAGCGGCAAATTGCCGCTCGACCGGCTGCCCATCTTTCCGCTGCCGAACGTGCAGCTGTTTCCGCACGCGCTGCTGCCGCTGCACGTGTTCGAGCCGCGCTACCGCGA
>DASREC010000096.1:0-27820 GCA_035652295.1 Polyangia bacterium | reverse complement strand
TCTATAGCTTGCGCAGTGGGCGTTGCTTTCGCGTGCTCAAGCGCGCGTTCGCGGCGGCGCGGGCGCAGTTCGGAATGCGGCTCTGCCACTTCTCCGTGATGGGCAATCACATCCATTTTCTCGTCGAGGCGGAGGATTCGGCGGCGCTCGCGCGCGGGATGAAAGGCCTCGGCGTGCGCATGGCAAAGGCGCTCAATCGAGTCATGCGCCGCAAAGGCGCGGTCTACGCCGATCGTTATTTCGCAGACATTCTAAAGACGCCGACGCAAGTGGCGCACGCGCTCAACTACGTCCGCACCAACGCAGAGAAGCACCGTCTCATTCGCCGCGGTCTCGATCCATTCTCGTCGTGGGCAGTCACCGATCTGACCGCCGCGCCCGAGACGTGGATGCTCTCCGTCGGCTGGCGCCGAGCCCGCCCCCACCCGAAAGCCGTCGCCGCAGCGACGGCAAGCACGCGCCTCCACCCCAAGTAAGCCCGTCACCAGCCAGACCCCTCCAGCGCGGCGACGCTCCTCTCATGCACGCCCATCGTCTGGTGCCGCACGAGCCCTCAACCATCCACGCCCTCACTTTCACCCCTCACCAGCCAATGATCCCCTCGCGCCAGAACACCACCCCTTCAGTCGCGCGAGCAGCGCGCCACCCACCTCACTAAAGACAGACGATCCCCACCCCGCCCCAGTCGTACACTCCCCGGCATGTCCCAACTCCTCGACTTCCCCCCGCACCCCTCCACCCACCCGCTCCCTTCCGTCCCGCGCCGTCCGCTGCCTGCGCCGACGCCCACCGACGCAGTCCTCACCCCGCGCGCGTTTCCCTCGGCGCCGCCGGCGTTCGCCATTCGCGCCGTCCTCTGGCTGCGCCGCCGCTTGGTCGCGCTCGCGGATCGCGTGCTGCCCGCCGAGGTCGCGATCTTCGAGCGCTCGCTCGGCCTGGCGCACACGCAGCTGCTCGGAGTGGCCGCGCGGCACGGCGTCGCGGATCTCCTCGCCGGCGGGCCGCTCGACGCCGGCCAGATCGCGTCGCGGTGCGACGCGAACGCGGACGCGATGCATCGCGTGCTGCGCGCGCTCGCGTCGACGGGCGTGTTCGAGCTGCGCGCCGACGGGCACTTCGCCAACAATCGGCTCTCGCGCGCGATGATCGGCGGGCGGCTCACGCGCATCCGCGAGTGGCTGCAGTACATCTCGTCGCAGTCGAACGTCGCGGCCTGGAGCGATCTCGAGCGCAGCGTCCTCGACGGGAAGAACGCCTTCGAGCGCGTCTTCGGCATGAACGTCTGGGAGTGGTTCGAGCGCCACCCCGACGAGCGCGAGATGTTCGCGCAGACCATGATGGGCATGACCGTCGCCGACGCGCCGGCGATCGCGCGGCTCTACCCGTTCGGCGAGGTCGGCACGCTGTGCGACGTCGGCGGCGGGCGCGGCACGCTGCTCTCGGAGATCTTGATCCGCTTTCCGCGGCTGCGCGGGCTGCTGGTCGATTCGCCGGGCGTGCTCGAGTCCGCGCGCGTGCTGCTCGGGCAGCGGCGCGTGCTCGAGCGCGTGACGCTGGCGCCGGGCAATTTCTTCGAGGCCGTGCCGCCGGGCGCCGACGCGTACCTGCTCAAGAACGTGCTGCACGACTGGGACGACGAGCGCTGCCGCGCGATCCTGCGCGTAGTGCGCCGGGCGATGCGGCCGGGGCAGCGGCTGATCCTGTGCGAGTCGCTGCTCGAGCGCAACGACGCCTCCGGGCTGGCGCCGATGGCCGACGCGCACATGCTGATCGTCTGCGCCGACGGCCGCGAGCGCAGCGTCGCCGAGCTGCACCAGCTGATGCGCGACGCCGGCTTCGAGCCCGCCCGCGTCTTCCCGTATCCGACGGTGAGCGTGCTCGAAGCGCGCGCGATCTAGCCGCCGCGAGTAGGATCGCTCTCATGCGTCGCTTGCTACTCGCCTTGCTGCTCTCGGCATGCGGCGTCGAGAGCGATCGCCACTGCATCGCGAATTGGACGCAGGGAAGCCGGGCGACGGCCGCGTGCGGCTGCTCGACCTATCCCCCCTTCGATGTATGTGAGCAGCAGTGCGGAGTCTGTGAGGGCGCGTGTTGCGGGACTTGCCGCGGCGATCCGGATTGCGTCGACGGTACCTGGGCCGTCGAGTGCGACTGCGCTCGCGACCTGGCGATTGCCGATCTCACCGAGCCGACGGACGGCGGGCCGAACGATTGAGGTGGCGCTAACCGCGCTCGAGGATCATCTGCGGCTCGCCCGCGGCCGCGGCGTAGTCGACGAACCCGAGCTTGCGATACAGCCCCTGCGCGTCGCGCGTCGCCAGGCGCACCTGTCGCGCGCCGCGCACCGACGGGTGATCGAGGAGCAGCCGCAGCAGCGCGCGCCCGAGGCCGCGGCCGCGCCACGCCGGCGCCACCACCACGTCGTGGATCCACGCCAGCCGCGCGCCGTCGGAGATCGCGCGCGCGCTGGCGATGAGCGCGCCGCCGCCGTCGTGCGCGCCCACCCACGCGGCCGCGCCGAGCTGCGCCCGCTCTAGCCGCGCGCGCTCGACGCCGCAGTTCCAGTAGCAGCCTTCGAGCAGCGCCGCGGCCGCGGGCGCGTCTTTTTGCTGCAGCGCACAACAAAGCCGCGCGCCCTCCGGCCCGACGAGAAACGCCGGCGCCGGCGCGCTCGGGTTGGCCGCGCGGAGGCGCTCGATCGCCGCCGCGTCGCCGCCGCGCCCGCGCGCCCACAGCTTCTCCAGCAGCCCGCGCACCTCGTCGGGCGAGCGGTTCTGCGCCAGCTTGGACTTGCCGTCGAGCCGCTCGAGCGGCACGCGCGCGATCAAGATGCCGCGCACCGCCGCGCGATACAGCGGATGATCGTGCGCGATCGGCGCGTGCCCGCCCTCGGGCTGAAACCGCTCCATCAGCGCCTGCAGCGCGCGCGCCTTCTCCGCCGCGTCCTCGACGAGCTCGAGCACGCCGTGCACCTGCACGCTGCGATACAGCGTGGTCGCCGGGCACGCGCGCTCCGCGTCGGTGAAGTACGACGGCACCTCGGCCACCACCTCTTCGCAGCTCACCACCACCGGGCGCCCGATCGCCTCCATCTTCTCGCCCGCCGGCGCGCCGTGAAAGCAGATCGCGCCATCGACGATCACCCCGTGCACCGTCTTCAAGATCGGCGTGCCGTCGGGCGCGGCCGCCGCGAGGTGCACGAAAGGCGCGGCGGCCAGCATCGCCACCGCCTCGTCGCGCTCCATGCGGAAGTGTTGTTCTCGCCTCATGCCGGCATCCTGCCGTCGAGCTGGTCCTTGCAAAAGTTCCAGATTTGAAATATCGAACAGACCAGATGCCGACCTGGGATCTGCACGTCGCGATCGACCACCGCGCCGAGCTGCCGCTGTTCCTGCAGATCGCGCGCGCGCTCGCCGACGACGTGCGGCGCGGGCGCCTCAAGCCCGGCGACGCGCTGCCCGGCAGCCGCCGCCTCGCCGAGACGCTGGCGGTGCACCGCAACACCGTGCTGGCGGCGTACGAAGAGCTGGCGGCCGAGGGCTGGATCCGCCGCGAGCCTGCGCGCGGGACGTTCGTGTCGCGCGAGCTGCCCGACGCGCGCCCGCGGCAATTTGCCGCACCCGCGGGCGGCGTGGAGGCGCGCCCCGGCTACGAGCTGCGCCCCGGCCCCGAGCCGTACGCGCCCGGCGTGATCCGGCCGGGCATTTTGCCGCTCTACGGCGGCGTGCCCGATCGACGCCTGGCGCCGGCGCTCGCGCTCGGCCGCGCCTACCGCCGCGCGCTCGCCGGCAAGCACGGGCGCGCGCTGCTCGACTACGGCGATCCGCGCGGTCACGCCCGGCTGCGCGTGGCGCTCGGGGCGATGCTGGCGGCGACGCGCGGCGTGCACGCGCCCGACGGCGCGCTGGTGGTCACGCGCGGCAGCCAGCAGGGGCTCGACTTGATCGCGCGCGCGCTCATCGCGCCCGGCGACGTGGTGGCGGTCGAGGCGCTCGGCTATCGCCCGGCGTGGGAGGCGCTGCGCTCGGCGGGCGCGCGCCTGGTGCCGATTCCCGTCGACGAAGACGGCCTGCGCCTGGACGCGCTGGCCGAGCTCGCCGCGCGCGCGCCGCTGCGCGCCGTCTACGTGACGCCGCACCATCAATATCCCACCACCGCCACGCTCACCGCCGGCCGCCGCTTGCAGCTGCTGGAGCTGGCGCGCGCGCGCCGCTTCGCCATCCTCGAGGACGACTACGATCACGAGTTCCACTTCGTCGGCCGGCCGATCCTGCCGCTGGCGTCGGCCGATCCGTCGGGCGTCGTCGTCTACCTCGGCACGCTCTCGAAGATCCTCGCGCCCGGCTTGCGCATCGGCTACCTGGTCGCGCCGCCGCCGGTGGTCGAGCGCATCGTCGCGCACCGCGCCTACGCCGATCGGCAGGGCGATCTCGCGGTCGAGCACGCGGTGGCCGAGCTGCTCGAGGACGGCGAGGTGGCGCGCCACGCGCGTCGCGTAAAACGCATCTATTCGGCCAGGCGCGAGCTTCTAGCCGAGCGGCTGCGCGCGGAGCTGGGCGGCGCGCTCACGTTTTCGCTGCCGCTCGGCGGCATCGCGCTGTGGGCGCGCGTGGCGCCCGACCTCGACGTCGACGCGTGGGCCGAGCGCGCGCTCGCCCGCGGCGTCGAGCTGCACCCGGCGCGGCGCTTCGCCTTCGACGGCCGCTCCCGCCCGTTCCTCCGCCTCGGCTTCGCCGCCCTCGACGACCGCGAGCTCCGCGACGCCGTCCGCCGCCTGGCCCAAGCCCTGCGCTGACCCGCGTCAAATCGGCGATCGGATTAAACGCCAAGACGCCAAGACGCCAGTTCAGAAATTATTATTTCAGATCTGATTGGCGTCTTGGCGTCTTGGCGTTTCAATCCTCTGTGTTGGCGTCCACACCCGCGCCGTCCGGCTCGGGGGCGAAGTCGAAGAAGCCGGCGACGTCGATCGACAGCGCGCGCGTGACCGTGCGGCCGCCGGCCAGCGACGTGATGATCACGCCTTCGCCCGCGCGCGGAATGCGGCCGGGCAGGAGCAGCTCGGGCGTGGTGCGCGCGCCGTCGGCCTCCAGCGTGGTCTCGAGCGCCGCGTCGTTGCGCGACAGCACGTCGCCGCTCCCGTCGGCGGCGAGCACGCTGGTCGACTGGGCGAGGCACGCGGGCGCGCCGGCGCCGCGCACGCGCAGCCGCACGATCACCATGGTCGCGCCCTGGCCGCCGATCACCGACTGGATGGTGTCGCCGTCGGAGAGCGGCGCGAACGGATCGGCGTCAGTGCCGATTTCGAGCGAGTCGAGCGGCGCGGTCGAGCCGAGCGCGCATATGCCCTGCTGCATCGGCGTCTGGCAGCTCCCGAAGCAGCCGCCGCCCGCCGCCAGCGCCACGAGCCCGACTGCGAACGCGCGCATCGCTCCACGATAGCGCGGCCGGCCGATCGCTGCGTATTAATGTGCTAGGGATTAATGATGCGCGCGGTCCTCGTCCTCGCTTCGCTGCTCGCGGCCGCGCCCGCGTTCGCGCTCGGCGAGCTCGACAAGCTGGCCATCGCGCAGATCTCGTATCCGGGAAATTGGAACCCGCGCCCGTCGGGCCCGCGCCGCCTGGCGTGGGAGATCGAGAAGCGCACCAGCATCGAGACCGTCACCGAGCCGGTCGAGGTCAAGCTCTCCGACGAGCCCGCGCTGCGCCGCTACCCGTTCTTGTATCTCGCCGGCGACGCGGCGTTCCCCGCGCCCGACGAGAACGACGTCGCGCGCCTGCGCCGCCACCTGCAAGCCGGCGGCTTTCTCTTGATCGACGGCGCCGACGCGCGGCCGGGCGGCGGCTTCGATCAGTCGGTGCGCGCGCTGGTGCGCCGGCTGTTTCCCAAAGAGCCGCTCGAGCGCGTCTCGTCCGATCACGTCATCTACAAATCGTTCTACCTCCTGCGCACGCCGGTCGGGCGCGTGGCGCAGGTGCCGTACCTCGAGGGCGTGACGCACGACGGGCGGCTCGCGGTGGTCTACTCGCAGAACGATCTCGCCGGCGCGTGGGCGCGCGACAACTTCGGGCAGTGGGAGCACGAGGTGTATCCCGGCGGCGACGGGCAGCGCGAGATGGCGTTCCGACTCGGCATCAACCTGGCGATGTACGCGCTGTGCCTCGACTACAAGACCGACCAGGTGCACGTGCCGTTCATCTTGCGGCGGCGCGTGTGGCAGTCGCGATGAAGACGTTCGACGAGTGGCACCTCGTCTCGCTCGCGCCGTGGGGAAGGCTCGGAGTCGCGCTGGCGATCATCGCGGCGGTCGCGGTGATGGCGTTCGCGTGGCGCGCGCTGCGCCGCGAGGAGCGGTGGACGCGGCGCTGGTTCCTGCTGGCGCTGCGCTTCGGCGCGGTGGCGGCGGCGCTGATTTTATTTTTCGAGCCGGCGGTGCGCATGGAGAACGTGACGCGCGTGCCGAACCACGTCGCGGTGCTGCTCGACGCGTCGGAGTCGATGCGCCTCAGCGAGCGCCCCGGCGAGCCGGCGCGCGCCGAGCGGGCCGCGCGGCTCCTGCGCGCGTCCAAGAGCGAGCTCGACAAGCTGCGCGCCGAGCACCGCCTCGACTTCTTCACCTTCGGCGATCGACTGGCGCCGACGACCGAGGAGTCGCTCGACGCGCCGGGCGGCGCTCCTCCGCGCGCCGAGGCCACGCGGCTGCGCGAGGCGCTCGGCAGCCTGCGCGCGCGCTACGAGGGCCGCGATCTCGCCGGCGTGGTGGTGATCTCCGACGGCGTCGACAACGGGCGCCTCGGCCAGGGCCTCGGCGCCACGCTCGACGCCGAGTCGCTCGACTTCTTGAAGGCGCTCGACGCGCCGGTGCACACCGCGTGGGTCGGCCAGCCCGGCCTGCACGACGTGGCGATCGCGCGCGTGCTCGCCGACGACTTTGCGTTCGTGCGCACCGCGGTGCAGCTCGAGGCGGTGGTGCGCGTCGTCGGCGGCGGCCCCGCCGGCTGGGAGGGCAAGCACCTGCCGGTGACGCTGCGCCGCGACGGTGTGGCGGTGCGCACCGCCGACGTGCTCGTCGAGCCGGGACGCACCGACTACCGCGTAATCTTCAACTTCACGCCCGAGCGCGTGGGAAAATATCTCTACGAGATCTCCACGCCGGTGCTCGCCGGCGAGGCGATCGCCGAGAACAACGCGCGCGCGTTCTTGCTGAAAGTCATCCGCGACAAGATCCGCGTGTTGCAGGTGAGCGGCCGCCCGTCGTGGGACGAGCGCTTCCTGCGCGGCCTGCTCAAGCACGATCCCAACGTCGATCTGATCTCGTTCTTCATCCTGCGCACGCCAACCGATCTCGAGACCGTCTCCTCCGACGAGCTGTCGCTGATCCCGTTTCCGACGGAGGAGCTGTTCCAGGAGCAGCTGCGCAGCTTCGATGTGGTGTTCGTGCAGAACTTCAATTACGGGCCGTACGGAATCGGCGCGTACCTCGGCGAGATCAAGCGCTACGTCGAGGAGGGCGGCGGCCTGGCGATGATCGGCGGCGATCTCGCGTTCTCGTCGGGCGGCTACGCGCACACGCCGGTCGCCGACGTGCTGCCGGTCGAATTGCTCGATGAGACTTTACCCGAGCGGTTGGTCGATCCGCAGCCTTTTAGACTCTCGCTCACGCCCGAGGGGCGCGCGCACCCGGTGACCGCGCTGCGCGTCGACGTGAAGCAGAACCAGTCGCGCTGGGCCGAGCTGCCCGAGCTCGAGGGCACCAACCTGGTGGCGCGCGCGCGGCCGGGCGCGACGGTGCTCGGCGTTCATCCGACGCGCAAGGGCGCCGACGGCAAGCCGCTGCCGGTGCTCACCGTCGGCGAAGCGGGCAAGGGGCGGGTGCTGGCGTTCACCAGCGACTCGTCGTGGCGCTGGGGCTTCGTCGCCGGCGCGGAGAGCGCCGAGCGCGGGCGCACGTACCAGCGGTTTTGGGAGAGCTCGATCCGCTGGCTGATCCGCGATCCGTCGCTGTCGTTCCTGCGCATCGAGACCGATCAGCCGGAGTACCAGCGCGGGCAGAAGGTCGGCATCGACGTGCGCGCGCTCGCGCCCGACTATCGGCCGGCGCCGAACGTCGAGGTGGCGGTGACGGTCACGCGGCTCGGCGAAGGCGCGCGGCCCGAGCCGATCACCTCGAAGAGCGCGCGCACCGACGAGGACGGCGAGCTGCACGTGGATCTCGAGCCGCCCGCGCCCGGCGGCTACCGCGTGACCGCGCGCGCCACGCTCGCCGGCCGCGCGACCGAGGAGCAGGACGTGTTCCTGGTGCGCGGCGCCGGCCGCGAGCTGGAGGAGCCGGAGGCGCGCGACGATCTGCTCAAGCTGGTGGCGCAGGCCACGAGCGGCACGTTCCGCGGCCCCGGCGAGACGCTGGCCGGGCTCGCGTTCCATCCGCCGCGCGTGGTGAAGGTCAACAAGCACCGCGACGTCGAGCTGTGGAGCCGCTGGTGGGTGCTGGCGATCGCCGCCGTGTGCCTGGGCGCCAACTGGGCGTTACGCCGCCGTTGGGGCTACGCGTAAGATTCCGCCGGCGCGCTCGTAGGATCGCGCAACACCGACGGAGGCGCGCGATGCGGCGGACGGCGGCTTTGACGCTGACTTTGACGTTTTTTTTGACGCTCGGTTTGACGCACGCGGGCGCCGCGCGGGCCGACAACGTGAGCGTGGGATCGATCACCGCCGACGGTCAGACCGTGCGCAACCTGAGCTGCGAGCTGGAGTCGAGCGGCATGCTCGCGCTGTTGCAAGTCGTCGGCACGCTGGCCAAGCAGAAGCGCGCGCTCGACGCGTGCACGCCGTCGGGCGGCGCGTTCCTGGTGAAGTGGGCGTGGGCCGACGGCAAGGCGGCGAGCGTGGAGGTCACGCGCTCGAGCGCGTCGGCGAAATCGGCGTGCGTCGCCAAGGCGCTCAAGCTCACGCGCTCCGACCTGACCGGCAGCTGCCAGGCGCTGGTGCTCGTCGGCAAACCCGACGGCGCCGCCAAAGCCGCCGACACCCTCGACGCCAAGAACTGACCCGCCTACTTCGCGATCGGCCGTCGCGATTGGTGATACACGCGCACGATCTCCAGCGATCGCGCGCGACGGCGATAGTAGATGCGCAGCGGCGGCAGCTGGACGTCGCGCTCGGCGGCGCGGAGAAGGCGATAGCTCACCGGCGCAATTGACTGCGCAGCTGTTTGAAAAACGTCTCGCCGTCGACCGACTCGCCGGTGCGCTCGAACTCTTCAATCGCGTCGATCAGCCCCTGCTGCTCCTCGGGCGTGAGCTCGTGATCGAGCGCTTCGATCGCGTACTGTCCGGCCGGAAGGTCCTTGAGCTCGGCCGGCACATCTTTGCCGTTCCAGTTGAGCACCTTGACCATGCTTCTAGTCTACTCCCCGACGGTGTGGCGTGCGAGTGTCCTTGACATTACATGGTCATCGAATAAGTATCGCCACGCGAAAACGCGAGGACTCGATGGCATCGGCGCGGACCAAATACTTCGCCAAGAAACTATTCGAGCTGACCGGGTTCCTGCCGATCGGCGCCTTCCTGATCGAACACTTCTACTCCAACTTCCAGGCGGTCGGCCCCGGCGGCGCCGAGCGGTTCGACAAAGTCGTCGTCGATCTGCAGACCAACCCGATCATCATCTTCCTCGAGATCGGCGCCATCGGCCTGCCGCTGCTCTATCACGCCGCGTACGGCATCTTCGTCGCCAAGCAGGCGCGTCCCAACGTCGGCGGCTACGGCTACCTGCGCAACTGGACGTACCTGTTCCAGCGCGTCACCGGCGTCATCCTCCTTTTCTATATCGGCTATCACGTGTGGAACACGCGGCTGTTCCCGCTCCTGCACGAAGCCGGCGGCCCCGGGCTCGCGCGCGATCTGCAAGTCGTCAACGGGCAGGGCCTGGTGAGCGCGCGCTACATGCACGACTACTTCCGCGAGGCGCACTTCGGGATCCAGGTGCTGTGGATCTACGTCATCGGCATCGCGTGCGCGGTGTTCCACTTCGCCAACGGTCTGTGGAACGCGGCGATTCATTGGGGCCTGACCATCAGCCCGCGGTCGCAGCGCATCTCGGGTTTCGTCTGCGGGCTCGTCGGCGTGACGCTGCTCGCGGTCGGGCTGGCCACGCTGCTCGCGTTCACGAACATGCAGGTCTGAGGAGAAAATGGCGCCAGCGCAAAAGCCGAGGTTCATCGTCGTCGGCGGCGGGCTCGCCGGCTTGATGACCGTCATCAAGATCGCCGAGGCCGGCTACGACTGCGACGTGTTCTCGTTCGTGCCGTGCCGCCGCTCGCACTCGGTGTGCGCGCAGGGCGGCATCAACGGCGCGGTCAACACCAAAGGCGAAGGCGACTCGCCCGAGATCCACTTCATCGACTCGGTGAAGGGCGGCGACTTCCTCGCGCACCAGCCGCCGATCAAGGCGATGTGCTACGCCGCGCCGGGCGTCATCTACCTGCTCGATCGCATGGGCGTGCCGTTCTCGCGCACCGCCGAGGGCTACATCGACTTCCGGCGCTTCGGCGGCACGCTGCACCACCGCACCGCGTTCGCCGGCGCCACCACCGGGCAGCAGCTGCTCTACGCGCTCGACGAGCAGGTGCGGCGCCACGAGGTCGCGGGAAAAGTCCGCCGCTTCGAGCGCCACGAGTTCGTGCGCACGGTGCTCGACGACAACGGCCGCTGCCGCGGCATCGTGGCGATGGACCTCGCGTCGATGAAGCTCGACACGTTCCCCGGCGCCGCGGTCGCGCTGGCGACCGGCGGCCCCGGCCTGGTCTACGGCAAGTCGACCAACTCGGTGGTCAACACCGGCACCGCCGCCGCGGTCGTCTACCAGCAGGGCGCAACCTACGCCAACGGCGAGTTCATCCAGGTCCATCCCACCGCGATCAACGGCCCCGACAAATTGCGCCTCATCTCCGAGTCGCTGCGCGGCGAGGGCGCGCGCGTGTGGGTGCCGAAGAAGGCCGGCGACGCGCGCGACCCGCTCAAGATCCCCGAGGACGAGCGCTGGTACTTCCTCGAGGACAAATATCCCAAGTACAAGAACCTGGTGCCGCGCGACGTGGCCTCGCGCGAGATTTTTGTTGCAGTGCGGGATAAAGGGCTCGGCGTCGGCGGCAAGGACGCGGTGTACCTCGACATCGTCAATCCCGATCGCGAGGTCTCGCAGGGCCGCGGGCCCGACGAGATCGCCCACCGCGTCGAGGGCGTGGTCGAGATCTACGAGAAGTTCATCGGCGACGATCCGCGCAAGCAGCCGATGCAGGTGTTCCCCGCCGTGCACTACTCGATGGGCGGGTTGTGGGTCGACTACGATCACATGACCAACATCCCCGGGCTGTTCGCCGTCGGTGAGGTCGACTATCAGTATCACGGCGCCAATCGGCTCGGCGCCAACTCGCTGATCAGCTGCTTGTACGGCGGCATGGTTTGCGGGCCGAAGATGGTGGCGTACTCGCAGTCGGGCGACGTCAAGTCGCTGCCGGCCGCCGCACAGGCGGTGTTCGACGGCGAGAAGCAGAAGACGCAGGAGATCTACGACGGCATCGCCAAGATGAGCGGGCCCGAGAATCCCTACAAGCTGTGGTGGGAGCTCGGCCAGATGATGACCACGCACGTCACCGTCGTGCGCAAGAACGACGAGCTGAAGAAGGTCGACCAGACGATCCAGGAGATGATGGAGCGCTGGAAGAA
The DNA here is from genome assembly GCA_035652295.1 of Polyangia bacterium. Lineage (GTDB taxonomy): Bacteria > Myxococcota_A > Polyangia > Palsa-1104 > Palsa-1104 > DASREC01. Next base: position 16,093 of record DASREC010000096.1, on the reverse strand, counting down.
GTGCTCGGTGCTCGACACCGGCAAGACCGCCAACCAGGCGCTGATGTTCACGCGCCACGTCTGGAACATGCTGGTGCTGGCGCGCGTGATCACCGTCGGCGCGCTGCTGCGCGACGAGTCGCGCGGCTCGCACTACAAGCCCGAGTTCCCCGAGCGCGACGACGACAAGTTCATGAAGACCACCATGGCGAAGTACGACGCGGCCGATCATCACGGCCCGAAGATCAGCTACGAGGAGATCGACGCGTCGCTGGTCAAGCCCGTCAAGCGCGACTACACCGGCGGCGGCGCGCCGCAAGCCGGCAAGGCCGCGCCCGCCCCGCAGCCCGCGCAGGGAGCCCGCTAATGGCCCAGGGAAAAACCGTCGCTCTCAAGATCAAGCGTCAGGACTCGCCCGCGGCCGCGCCGCGCTGGGAAGAGTTCGAAGTGCCGTGGGAGGAGCACCTCAACGTGCACGCGGCGCTGATGCAGATCCAGTTCAACCCGAAGACGCGCGAAGGCAAGAGCGTCGCGCCGGTGGTGTGGGACGCCAACTGCCTCGAGGAGGTCTGCGGCTCCTGCACCATGATCATCAACGGGCGCGTGCGGCAGGCGTGCTCGGCGCTGTGCGACGATCTCGAGCAGCCGATCGAGCTGCGGCCGATGACCAAGTTCCCGCTGGTGCGCGATCTCGCGGTCGATCGCACGCGCATCTTCGACAAGTTCAAGGACGTGCACGCGTGGATCGATCTCGACGGCACGCACGATCTCGGGCCGGGGCCGCGCTACTCGCAGGAGCTGGCCGAGCTACGCTACGCGCTGTCGCGCTGCATGGCGTGCGCGTGCTGCATGGAGGCGTGCCCCAACTACGGCCCGCAGTCGGAGTGGATGGGGCCGGCGGCGGTGAGCCAGGCGCGGCTGTTCAACCTGCACCCGTCGGGCGCGATGCACGCCGACGAGCGCACCGAGGCGCTGCTCGATCCGGGCGGGATCGCCGACTGCGGCAACTCGCAGAACTGCGTGCAGGTGTGCCCGAAAGAGATTCCGCTGACGACGTCGCTCGCCGACATGATGCGCGCGTCGACCAAGCTGGCGCTGGCGTCGATCTTCCGCCGGTGAGGCGCCGCTGAGGCTCGGGTGAAACGCGCCACGGCCGGGTGGATCGTCGCCGGGGCGCTGGTGACGGCGTCGCTCGCGTGGATGATGCTGCGCCCGCGCCCGTTTCAGGGCGGGTGGAAGGCGATCGACGTGCGCGCGTCCGTCGAGGCGTCGGAGGCGTCGGTCGAGCGGCTCAACGCGCGGCTCGATCGGTTTGTGGCATGGAGCGACCTGCGCAACTCCGAGCGCCTGCGCTTTCGGCTGTGGGACGGGCGCGTGGTGGGCGACGCCAAGGTGATGGCCGACGACTGGGACCTGGCGACGTACCTGCGCGCGCTCGGCGGCGTGTCGCGCGAGGAGCTGGGCGTGCAGTTCGCCATCGAGTCGGAGCCGGAGGGCGAGCGGCTGGCGCTCTCCGACGGGAAATTCGGCGGGCGCGACCGCGCGGTCCGGCGCTTCCTCGACGAGCTCGGCGGCGCGCGGCCCAACCTCGAGGGGCAGTTCTCGTCGCTGCGGCTGGAGGCGCCGGGCGAGCCGGCCAAGCTGCGCGCGGCCATGGAGCGGCAGCTCGCCGGCTTCGAGTGGACGCACCTGACGCCGCCGCTCGAGTACGCGCCGAGCGCCGCCGGCACCGCCATCACCGCGCGCTTCGACGGCGACGTGCGCACGCTGGTGCGGCTGCTCGACGCGCTCCAGTCGGCGGTGAGCCAGGGCGACGCGCGCCTGGCGCAGCTCCCGTGCACCGCGACCCTCGACGGCAAACAGCACCGCGACGTCAACCTCGCCGGCTTCGACGACTGGTTCCGCCTGCGCGACGAGCTGGCCATGTCCGTAGGTCCCGCCGTGCGCTGAGCTTGGACGAGCGCGCTGCGTTACGCGTGCGGGCTGCGGCAAATTGCCGCCGTGCTCAAACATTCTCGGTCGCGCAGACGCGCCCTGCGAAACTGCGCGCGGCGGCAATTTGCCGCAGCCCGCACGCTCCACTCCGCTGCCTGCAAGGCTCGACTGGCGTAAACCTCACAGAATCGCCAAACAGCGCAGCTTTACGAATTTGCGCCGCGGCAGCGGAACGGAGCGCGTAGGCGGGCATGGACGCGGCGGAGCGAAAAAGGTAACGGGCTTTTTCGCGGAGCCGCGTCCATGCCCGCCTGCGCGCGGAGTGCAGCGGTGATCGAGCGATCCCACCCGATGGCTATTCGAGGGTGACGAGCAGCGCGCCGCTGTCGAGGACCTGCGCGCGCGCGCCGGGATCGAGGAAGGTGGTGGCCGAGTACTCGACGATCAGCGCGGGCCCGTCGAGGCGCGCGCCGGGGGTGAGCGAGGCGCGGCGCACCACCGCGGCGTCGAGCGCGCCGCCGCGCCAGCGGATCGCGCGGCGCGCGGGCGCGGCCGGCGACTCGCGCGGCGGCGACTCGCGCGCGGACGACAGCGGCGCCACCGGCTCGGCGCGGCCGACGGCGCGCAGCCGCGCGGCCACCAGCTCGACGGGGCGGCCGGGCAGCGCGTAGCCGTAGCGCGCCTCGTGCGCGGCGTGAAACGCGGCCACCAGGTCGCCCTCGGCCGCGACCGTCAGCTCGAACGACTGCCCGCGGTAGCGCAGCGCGCACGTGCGCTCGAGCGCGCGGCGGTGCGACGGCACGTCCTCGGCGTCGAGCGCGCGCGCCGCGTCGGCCTCGAGCGCGGCGAACTCGCCGTCGAGCGCCTCGGCGTCGAGCGCGGCGCCGGCGTCGGCGTAGAGCGTGCGCGCGAAGTCGTGGATGGCGTCGGCGCACAGCGCGCCGTACGCGCACAACAGCCCCGGCGACGGCGGCACCACGAGGCGCGTCATCTCCAGCTCGCGCGCCACCGCGCAGGCGTGCAGCCCGCCGGCGCCGCCGAACGGCAGCAGCGCGAACCCCGCCGGATCGACGCCGCGATCGACCGAGATCGCCTTGATGGCGCGCGCCATCACCGCGTCGGCGACGGCCACCACGTCCTCGGCCGCCTCCTCGACGCCGCGCCCGATGCGCGCCGCGAGCGCGCCGATCGCCGCGCGCGCGCGCGCCTCGTCGAGCGTCACCGCGCCGCCGGCGATCGGCTCGGCCAAAAGCCGTCCCAGCACCAGATTGGCGTCGGTCACCGTCGGCAGCTCGCCGCCGCGCCCATACGCCGCCGGCCCGGGATCGGCGCCCGCCGAGCGCGGGCCCACCTTGAGCGCGCCGCCCTCATCCCGCCACGCAATCGATCCGCCGCCGGCGCCGACGGTGTGCACCGCGATCATCGGCAGCTGGATCGGGCAGCCGGCCACCTCCGCCTCCTCGGCGATCGCGGCGCGCCCGCCGGCGAGCAGCGCCACGTCGGTGGAGGTGCCGCCCATGTCGAGCGTGATCACGTCGGCGATCGCGGCGGCGCGCGCCACCTCGAGCGCGCCGACCACGCCGGCGGCCGGCCCCGACAGCACCGTGCGCACCGGGTGGCGCGCCGCGCCCTCGGCGACGGTCGCGCCGCCGTTCGACTGCATCACGCGCAGCCGCGCACCCAGCTCGCGCTCGAGCCGCGCGAGGTAGGGCGCCACCACCGGCTGAAGGTACGCGTCGATCACCGTCGTCGACGTGCGCTCGTACTCGCGCTCGAGCGGCAGCACGTCCGAAGACAGCGACAGCGGCAGCCCGAGCGGCTCCAGCTCGCGCGCGATCAGCCGCTCGTGCTCCGGATTCTGGTACGCGTGCAGCAGGCAGATCGCGATCGAGCGCGCCCCGCTCGCCCGCACCCGCTCGGCCAGACCGTCGAGGATCGGCGATTCGAGCGCTCTCCCGCCCGCCGCCACCCGCTCGCGCACGCCGATGCGCGCCTCGGACGGCACCAGCGGCTCCGCCTTGACCGGGTGCAGCGCATACAACGCGCGCCGCGCCTGCCGCCCCAGCTCGATCACGTCCTCGAACCCGGCGGTGGTCACCAGCACCGTCGGCCCGCCGCGCCGCTCGAGGAGCGCGTTCGTCCCCACCGTCGTCGAGTGCACCACCTCGACCGGCTGCGCCCCGTCGGCCGCCACCAGCACCGCCGCGAGCACCGCCTCCGCCGGATCGCGCGGCGTCGACGGCACCTTCACCGCCACCAGCGCGCCGTCGCGCCCGAGCGCCAGCACATCGGTGAACGTGCCCCCGGTATCGACGCCGATCCTCATGGCCGCCCGTCGAGCGCCATCAAGTTTTTAGATACTGCCGGGCTTTCGTATCGAGTTTTTTGTAGAAGGCCTCGCCGAGCGCGTACGTCAAGATCCCCTCCATCGAGACGTACAGCGGGTCGTACTTGGGATCCTGATCGACCAGGCAGGCGAAGTGCGCCTCGTCGTCCTCGTCCTCGTTCTTCGAGTCGAACAGCCCCGCCGTCGCGCGCGCGTAGATGGTGAGCAGGTAGCGCTGCTCGCCGTCGTCGTCGTAGTCGACGAGCGCCAGCGGCCACAGCGAGCACCCGAGCGGCTTGTACTCCCACACGTCGAGCCCGTCCTCGAGACACGTCTTGTGGATCGCGCACGTGGTCAGCCCGCGCTCGTAGAGCACGAACTGACACGCGCCGCCCGCCTGCTCGCGCATGATGAACGCGAAGTCCTCGTCGATGTCGTAGGGCGGCGCCGCGTCGTCGGCGTTGAGCGGGTGCGAGGCGTCGAGCCGCTTGCGCACGCGCGGCAGGATCTCGGCCAGCTTGCGCCGATCGAGATCGGTCACCGGCACCGTGTAGCGCGAGCAGCACGAGTTGTCGATCAGCGGCCGCGCGTCGGCCTTGCGCTCGTGCGGCGTCCACTGGATGCAGCGGTGCCGATCGCACAGGAACGTCCGCTCGACGAGCTGCTCGATGTCGACGTCGACTTTGTCGATGGCGATCAGCCGCCCGCGCTCGCGCTGGATGTCGACGTAACGCTTGATCGGCGCGTGCCCGAGATCGCGCACGTGCATGCGCAGCGCGCTCGACCGCCGCGGCGGCTTCTGCGAGTTCTTCATCGTCGGTACCGATTAACCGATGGTGACGCCGAGGTGCTCGCGCAGCTCGAAGTACTCCTCGGAGATCGCGTATAGCACCAGCTCCTTGATCTTGTCCTTGGCCGAGAGCCCGCCGACGGTCGCCGGCTCCATCTGGATGAAGCGCGCCGACAGCGCCAGGTCGTTCGACACGATGAAGCCGGCGCGATGCGCGGTCAGGTCCACCGCCTGCGACCACTTCTGCAGATCGATGGCGCCCTTCTGCTGGATGAAGCGCTGCACCACGAGCGCGAGCTGCTCGTGCCACGCCGGCTGCACCGTCGTGCGCATGAGCGCGAGGTACTGATCGACCGTCGCCGTCTGGTTCGCCGGCACCGGGAAGTTCGGCTGCACCAGCTTGATCGCCGCCATGAACGCGACGCCGAGCTCGGTGTTGGTCGGCACGGTCAGCTTGAGGTAGTGCTCGGGCCGGAGCTTGGTGAGGAACGCCGCGATCGGGAACGCCAGCTCCTTGTCACCGCGCCCCTGGAGCAGCTCGGCGCCGATCACCAGCGACGGAATCAGCTGGCCCTTCTCCTTGGTGTTGGCGAGCTGCATCGCGCCCGGCTGCTCGGGCCGGAAGTAGACCTCCGGCTGCATGATGTTGAGCACCTGCGTGACGTAGTTGAACACCTTGGAGAACAGCGCCTGGTCGGTCGCCAGGTCGCGCTTCTCTTTGCGCTTGAGGCCGAACTGCTTGTGCTCGCCCGACTTGAGCAGCGCCACCGCCTGCCACACCGCCGCGAAGATCGCGCCGATGTAGCGATCCTCCTCGGGGTGGAACACGTTCTTGGCCCACATCTCGTCGGTGAGCCGCGCCTTGGCGCGCACGAACCCCTTCTGCTTGTACTGCTCGTAGAACTGCATCTCGTCGCCGTCGGCGCGCTGCAGGAACGCCAGCGCCGAGCACATGCACCACGCGCGATCGTACTGGCGGTTGTCCATGTAGATCTTGCGCAGCGCCTTGTAGCTCTCGACGCGGAAGGGGTCCTGCTTGATCAGCGTGACGTGCTCCTTGACCGCCTTCGACGCGTAGTCGGGCCCGCCCATCACGTACAGCTCGGCGAGGATCTCGTGCCGCCCGACGTTGTTCGGATCGAGCTGCGTCGCCACCTCGAACGCCTGGATCGCCGCGCCGTACTCCTTCAAGCGCGAGCGGTAGATCTCGCCGAGCGCGTGCCACAGCGCGACCTTGATCTGATCGTGCCCCTCTTTCGGCAGGCGCTTGAGCATGCGCCGGTAGTTGCGCTCCTGGTTCTTGAAGTCCTTCTTGCCGGTGCAGATCTTGTCGATCGACTCGAACGCCTTCAGGTACTCCTGGAAATTCGCCTCGGTGATCTTGTCCGGGCGCTCGAAGTAGAAATCGAGCGCCTGGTTGAAGAACTCGATCGCCTCGTCGAGCGACTTGACCTCGTCGCGCAAGATGCGCGCGCCGGCGTGATAATACTTGCCGCGCCGGATCGGATCTTTCTCCAGCGTCGCGATCTGCACGATGATCTCGACGGCCTTCTTCCACTGCTTGGTCTCTGAATAGAGATCGAGCACCTTGTGCAGGATGACGTGATTGCCCGGCCGCGCCTCGAGCGCCTCGAGGAACGCGGTGATCGCCTTCTGCGGGTTCTGCAGCTTCGACTGGTAGATGTCGCCGATCTCGTCGAGCAGCTTGACCTTCTCCGGCTCCTCGGCGACCGGCAAGAGCGCGCGCTTGGCGTGAATCACCGCCTCGTAGTCGCCCGCCTGCGCCTGCAGCTCGATCACCGCCAGCAGCGTCGCGCGGTGCGTGGCGTCGATCTCGAGCGCCTTCTCGAACATGTTGAGCGCCTTCTTGCGCTCGCCCTGCTTGAGCTTGATGTTGCCGAGCCGGTAGAAGATGTCGACGATCTCCGACTCTTTCTGCGAGTCGCGGTGGTGCACCAGGATCGTCTGGTAGATCTTGAACGCGCCTTCCCAGTCCTCGAGCTTGTAGAGCAGCGCGGCGCGGCCGAGCAGCGTCGGCAGGAACGTCGAGTCGAGATCGTACGCCGACTTGTAGAAGCGCAGCGCCTTCTCGCTGTTGTTCAGCTCGTCGGAGGTGCGCGCCAACCGGTAATAGAGTTGGTTGAGCTCCTTGTTGTCCTTCTTGTCGGCTTTGCGCGCGAGCATGTCGAGGATCGGCTCGAGCTTCTGCCACTGCTCGTCGCGGAAATAGATCTCCGCCAGCGGCTCGCCCGCCTCGACGTGCTCCGGATCCAATTCGAGCACGCGCGCGAACAGGTCGGCCGCGTTCAGCTCGCTCTCCAGCTTCTCGCGGTAGATGCGGCCCGCCTCGAAGAGCAGGCGCGCCTTCTCCAGCGTGTTGCCGGTCTGCGCCTCGGCGCGCACCATCATCTGCGCCGCCTTCAGCCAGTCGCCGCGCTTCTGGTAGATCGCGGTGAGCGACGACATCGCCGGCACGTAGCCGGAGTCGAGCGACAGCGCCTCGACGTAGTGCGACTCGGCGGTGTCTCCGTCCTTGAGCCGCTCCTCGTAGATGCGCCCGATGCGCTGGTGCAGATCGACGCGCGTGCGCACGTCGTCGGTGATCTGGATGAGCCGCGACGCGATGTCGATGGCGCGATCCCAATCCTCGATGCGCTCGTACAGCCGCGCCAGCGCCGACAGCGCGTTCGAGTTGTCGCTCTCGAACGAGAGGATGTCGTTGTACGCCTCGATGGCGCGATCGACGTCCTTGAGATCCTCCTCGTAGACCTGCCCCATCTGCGCGTACAGATCGACGCGCACCGCCGGATCCTGCACGGCGTTGATGTGGCGGCGCAGCGTCTCGACCAGCTCCGCCGAGCGCCGCTCCTGCCGGTACAGCCGCTCGAGCGACATGAGCGTCGGCTCGTGGCGATCATTGATGAGGAGGATCTTCTCGAGCGCATCCCACGCGCGGTCGGGCTTGCGGAACTGCTCCTCCCACGCCACCGCCATGCGCTCGTACAGCGAGATGCGCTCCTCGTCGGTGCCGGTGACGTCGAGCTGCTGCTCCAGCACGTCGAGGTACTGCTCCATCATGCCGGTCTTCTCGTAGAGCCGTTCCAGCGACTTGAGCGCGTGAACGTTCTGCGGATCGACCGCCAGGATCTCCTTGAAGCTCTCGATGGCGCGGTTGCCGTCGCCGAGCCGCTCTTCGTAGAGCTGCCCGATCTGGTGCTTGAGCGAGATGACCTCTTGCGTGTCTTCCAGCACCGCCGACTTCTTCGACAGGATCTCGATCAGATCCGGCCACTGCTCGTTGCGGCGATACAGCCGCTCGAGCGCCTTGAGCGCGTCGAGCGTCGCCGGATCGTTCTCGAGCGCCGAGCGGTACGCGGCCACCGCCTGGTTCTGATCGCCGAGCGGGCCCTCCCACAGCTCCGCCATCGCCAGGTGCAGGTCGACGCGCTTCGGCGCCTCCTGCTCCAGCTCGGCGTGCTTGGCCAGCGTCGAGACCAGCTCCGGCCACTTGGAGGTCTTGCGGTAGAAGTCGGCCAGCGCGCTCAGCGCCTCGGTGTGGTTCGGCTCGAGCTGCAGCGCCTGCTGCTCCGACGCGATCGCGTACTCGAGGTGCCCGAGGTGCTCGCCGTACCAGCGCCCGATCTTGACCCACAGATCGGCCGCCGTCTTCGGCTCGGTGATGGTCTGCACCATCTGCGTGTACTCGGCGAGCAGGTCGTTCCACTTGTTGGTCGCCGTCGCCAGCCGCTCCAGCTCCGCCGACACCGCCTTCTCGGCGTAGTTCTCGCGGAACGCGGCCTGGAGCACGACGAACGCGCCCTCTTGATCGCCGACTTCCTTTTCGTACGTCTCGGCGACCGACTGAAGGATCGAGATCCGCTGCGTCGACTCGTGCGTGAACTCGACGCGCGCGAGGAGCAGCTCGATCAGCTTCTCCCAGTTGCCCTGCGCCTTGTAGACCTGCTCGAGCTGGATCGACGCGGTGAGGTTTTGATTGTCGAGCTGAAGGATCCGCTCGTACACGTCGCCCGCGCGATCGCGGTCGCCGATCTTGTCCTCCCACACCGCCGCCGCCTGGAGCAGCGTCTCGACTTTTTGCGCCGGCTCGTCGAGCGCCTTGGCCTTGCGCTCGAGCGTCTGGATGCACTCCTCCCAGCGCGCCTCTTGCGTGAAGAGCTGCTCGAGCGCCGAGAGCGCGCGGAAGTCGCGCTCGTTGAGCGCCAGCACGCGCTGCCAGGCGTCGATCGCCTCCTGCGGGCGCATGAGGATCTCGCCCTGGAGCGATCCCAATTCGGCGTAGAGCTCGACCAGCTCCTCCGGCTCCATGTCCGAGGCGGTGCCGATCTCGATCAGCTTGTGCAGCGTCTCGACCAGCTCCTCCCACGCCTGCGTCGCCTTGTAGATCGCCGCCAGCGCCCTGAGCGCCGGGATGTCGCTCGGATCGATCTGCAGGACTTTTTGCCAGGCTTCGAGCGCGTTCCGCTCGCGGCCGAGCTTCTCGCCCCAGATGCGGCCGAGCCGCTGGTAGAGCGGGATCTGCGCGCCCGGCTCGTGCGTGATGCGCACGATGCGTTCGAGCACGTCGACCAATTCACGCCACTGCGACGCGCGCTCGTACAGATCGGCGAGCGCGCCGAGCGCGATCGGATCCTCGCCGCGCAAGTCGACGACGCGTCCCCACAGGTCGACCGCCTTCTCCGGCTGCTCGAGCCCGTCGGAGGCGATCTTCGCCATGCGCGCGTAGCACTCGGCCATGCCTTCGTCGCCGGGCGCGATGTCGACCATCTTCTCGTAGACCGAGTACAGCTCGGCCCACGACTCGCTCTTGAAGTACACCTGCTCGAGCGCCTCGAGCGCGCGCTTGTTGCGCGAGTCGGTCTCGAGCACGTTGTTGTACGCGGCCACCGCCTGCGCGGTGTCGAACAGCGCGTCGGAGTAGACGCGCCCGAGCCGGAAGTACAGCTCGACGATCTCGTCGGTGCCGGTGGTGACGCCGATGCGGCGGTGGAGGATGTCGGCCAGCTCCTGCCACATCGACGCTTGCGTGTAGATACGATCGAGCGCGGCCAGCGCCTCCGGATCCTTCGGATCGATCCCGAGGACCTGCAGGTGCGCCTCTTCCGCTTTGGCGTTGTCCGAGAGCTCGGCCTCGTGTACGCGCGCGAGCCGCAACAGAACGGTGCGCTGCACCTCGGGCTCGCGGCGCTCCTCGAGCACCTGGTTGTAGACGCCGACCAGCTCGTCCCACGTGTGGCAGGCGCGCGCCAGCCGCTCGACCTCTTCCACCGCCAGCTCGCTCGTCGGCGCCTCGCGCACCGCCTGCGCCCACCAGATGAACGCCGACGGTTGATCGACCAGCTTGTGCTCGTGGATCTCGGCGATGCGCTGAATCATCGCCGTGCGCTCCTCGGTGCCGGTGAGCTTGCCGAGCTGGACCTCGTGGATCTTGGTCAGCTTCTCCCACTGCTCGGCGACGCGGTACAGCGGCTCGAGGATGGTGGCGATCTCGATCGGCTTGGTGCCCTCGGCGAACAACAGCTCGAGCGCGGTGAGCGTCGGCCCGTGCGCCGGATCGGCGGCGAGGATCTCGCGGTAGACCTCGATCGCGTTGTCGACGTCGTGGAGGTTCTGCTCGTAGAGCTGCCCGAGCCGGAACTGCAGCGCGACGATCTCCTGGTCGCCGCGCGCCAGTCGAATTTCTCGACGGAGCACGTCGGCCAGCTCCGGCCACTTCTCCGCCTGCTGATACAGGCGATCGAGCGCCAGGATCGCGTCGCGGTTCTCCGCCTCCGCGTCGACCACGCGGCGATACGTCGCGATCGCCTTGTCGGCCTGCCCCAGCTCCTCTTCGTACACGCGCGCCACGCGCAGCAGCATCTCGACCTGGCGCGGAACCTCGAGCAGCTTGCCGAGCTCGGTCTCGTAGAGCGCCGCCAGCTCCGACCACGCCTTGGTCGCGTCGGCGAGCCGCTCGAGGTGGCCGAGCGTCTGCTCGTTCTGCGAGTCCTCGCGCAGCGCCTGCCCGAAGGCCTTGAACGCCTCCGCCGGCGCGTCGAGGCAGCGCTCGTAATAATCGGCGATGCGATGCAGCAGCTCCACGCGCTGCACCGGATCCTCGGTGTGACGGACCATCACGTCGAGGACCTCGATCAGCTTCTCCCACTCGGCGCCCGCCTCGAAGATCGGCTCGAGCACGCGCGCCGCCAGCACCGGCTCCTGCTCGCCGTGCGCCAGGCCGTCGAGCGCCTCGAGCGTCGGCGTGTGCGTGCCGTCGAGCGCGAGCACGTCGCGATACGCCTCGACCGCGCGCCCGAGATCCTTCAGCTCCTTCTCCCACAGGTGCCCGATGCGGTGCTTGAGCGAGACCGTCTCGCCCGTCGACGACGACAGCTCGACCTCGCGCTCCAAGATTTGCAGCAGGTCGTACCAGCGCCCCGTCTGCTGATAGAGCCGATCGAGCGCCTGGATCGCGGTCACGTCCTCCGCGTCGAGATCGAGGATCGTCTGGTAGGTCTCGATCGCGCGCGTCAGATCCTTCAGCTCGCGGTCATAGACCTGGCCGAGCACGAACAGCATCTGCTTCTTCTGATCGGGCGCGGTCGCCAGCTCCGCCTTCTTGGAGTAGACGTCCTTGAGCGGCTCCCAACGTTCGAGCCGGATGTAGAGCCGTTCGAGCGCGTCGATCGCCTGCCGATCGTTCTCGTCGATCGCCAGCACCTGCCGGTAGACGTCGATCGCGCGATCGGCGTTCTCCAAAACCTCTTCGTAGATCTGCGCCGCCTTGAAGCACAGCTCCTTCTTCTCCTCGACGGTGGCGACCATGTCGACCTTCGCCAGCACGACGTCGACGAGCTTGGTGTACGCGTCGGTGCGGAGGTAGATCGCCTCGAGCGCGTTGGCCGCGTCGAGGTTGCGCGGCGAGACCGCGAGCACGCGGTGATACGCCGCCGCCGCCGCGTCGTTGTCGCCGAGCTGCGTCTCCTCGATCTGCGCCACGCGCATGAGGAGCTGCACCTGCAATTCGGGATCGCCCTTGTCGCGCGCCACCTGCTCGACGACGCCGGTGTAGAGCGTGACCAGGTCCTTCCAGCGATCGAGCGAGCGCGCCAGCCGCTCGAGCCGCGTTTGCGTCTCCTTGAGCCCCGGCTCCTCGCGCAGCGCGCGATCGTAGGTGGAGAACGCCTTGTCGCCGTCCTCGCCCGCGACCTCGTACAGCTCGCCGATCTGGTGCAGCAGCTCGATCTTGCGCGCCGGGTCCATCGAGTGGCGCACCAGGATCTCGTAGGCGTCGACGAGCTTCTGCCACTCGTTGCGCGCCTTGTAGATCGGCTCGAGGATCGTCGCGACCTGCAGCTCGTGATCCTTGAGCTGCACCAACCGTTCGAGCGCGATGGTCGCCGGATCGTTCGACGGATCGAGATCCAGCACCTGCCGATAGGTGTCGACCGCCGCCGCGACCTCGTTCAGCTCCTTCTCGCGCAGCGCCGCGAGCCGCACGAGCAGCTCGATCGTCTCCGGTTTGTCGTCGGTGAGCTGGAGCTGCCGCGTCAAATTGTCGGCGAGCGAGCGCCACTGCTTCTGCGCGAGGTAGAGCCGATCGAGCGCCTTGAGCGCCTTGAGGTTCGCGCTGTCCTGCGACAGCACCTCCTTGTACGTCGCGATCGCCTCGTCGACGTTCTGGAGCATCTCCTCCCAGAGGTAGGCCATCCGGAAGTAGATCTGCTCGCGCAGCTCGGGATCGCTCGAGAGCTCGACCTTCTTGCGATACACGTCGAGCAATTCGGGCCAGCGCTCGTTGCGCGTGTAGAGCTTCTCCAGCGCCTCCAGCGCCTGCGGATCGTCGGGCTCGATGTTCTGCGCGCGGCGGAAATACTCGACCGCCTTCTCGGCCTTCTCCAGCTTCTCGTCGTACGCGACCGCGACCTGGAGGAGCAGCTCGCGCAGGAGCGAGTTGTTGAGCTTGTCGCCCGAGATCTTCTCGATCGCGCCTTCGTACAGCGCGACCAGCTGCGGCCACGCCTCGTTGATCGACGCCAGCCGCTCGAGCTCGGCGCGCGCGGTCGCGTTCGCCGGGTCCTCCTTGAAGCAGCGCGAGTAGGCATCGAACGCCTTCTCGCCGTCGCCGATCTTGGACGCCTGCAGCTCGCCGATGCGCAGCAGCAGGTTCACGCGGTTGGTCGGCGCCTTCTCGCGCGCGAGCTGGATCTCGTGCACCTCGATCAGCCGCGCCCACTCCTCGAGCTGCTGGTAGATCGGCTCCAGGATCGCGGCGACCTCGAGCTGGTGATCGGCGTCGCCGAGGCGGCGCTCGAGCGACTGGCGCGCGCCCGCGTGCGTGGCCTTGAGCCCGAGGATGTCGCGGAACTGATCGATCGCGCCCTTGGGATCGTCGAGGTGCTGCTCGCGCAGCGCGCCGAGCCGGAACTTCAGCTCGACGATGGCGTCGACGTCGCCCGGCGGCACGAGGCTCAGCTCGCGCCCGATGACCGCCGACAGCTCCTTCCATTGCTGCGTCGCAACATAAATCCGGTCGAGCGCGCGGAACGCGTTCAGCTCGTCGGGGTAGTCCTTGAGGATCGCCTGGTACGCCTCGATGGCGCGCTTGTCGTCCTTGATCTCCAGCTCGAAGATCGACGCCACCTTGTAGCGGATCTCCTTCTGCGCCTCTTTGTCGCCGGTGAGCCGCAGCTTCTTCTCGTAGATGCCGAGCAGATCCTGGTAGCGCCCCGTCGACAGGTAGAGCCGCTCGAGCGCCGCCACCGCCTGCGGGTGGTTCTCGTCGAGCTTGAGGATCTCGACGTTGGTGGTGAGCGCCTTGTCGGGCTCGGCCAGCTCCTCTTCGTAGACGCGCGCGACCACCAGCATCAGCGGCAATTTGCCGCTGCCCTGCAGCTTGGGATACGCGGCCTCGTACGCCGAGACCAGCTCGCCCCACGCGCCGGTCTCCTTCGCCAGCCGCTCGACCTCGGTGCGCACCCACTCGGCGTGCGGCTCCTCGGCGAACGTCTTCAGGTACCAGCCGTAGGCGGCGGCCTTGTCCTTGAGCGCGGCCTCCGACAGCTCGGCCAGCTTGTGCATGCGCTCGATGCGCGCGCCGATCTCGCTGGTGTGGCGCAGCTGGATCTCGAGCGCGCCGGCGAGCTTCCGCGGATCTTTTTCGTAGAGCGGGATCAGCGCCTCGGCCGCGGTCAGGTTCTCCGCGTCGAGCGCCAGCACTTTTTCATACGCCGCGCGCGCGCGATCCGCCTTCTGCAAGCGATCGCGATACAGCTCGGCGACCTTGATGCCGAGCCCGATCTTCGACGCGTTGTCCTCGGCCTCCATCTGCCGCTCGAGCACGCGGATGTACTCGTCGTACTTGTTCTGCGTGGCGTAGAACTTCTCCAGCTCGTCGTAGTTCTTCTGCGCGAGGTAGAGTTTCTTCAGCGCGTCCTGCGCGCGCTTGTTCTCCGGCTCGAGGTCGAGCAGGTGGCGCCACGCGGTGGTGGCGCGCTCGGGCTCGTTCACCTTGTCGGTGAAGAGGATGCCGAGCTTCTGCAGCATCGCCACCTTCTTCGCCTTGTCGGCGAACAGGTCGGCCTGGCGCTCGCAGACCTGCGCGAGCTTGTCCCAGATCTTTTCGCGCTCGTAGAGCTTCTCCAATTCGCCGAGCGCTTCGAGGTGATCGGGATTGGCGTCGAGGACCTTCGCCCACAGCTCGATCGAGACCGACGGCTTCTTGAGCTTCTCCGACGCGAGCTTGGCGACCTCGATGAACTTGGCGCCGCGCTCGTTGGGATCGGAGATGCGCTCGATCTCTTTCTGGTAGACGCCGATCAGCTTCTCCCAGTCGCGGCGCTTCTCGTAGTTGGTCTTGAGGTACGCGATCGCGACCGCGTTGCCCGGATCCAGCTCGAGGACTTTTTCGTAGGCCTTGATCGCCTCGGCGACGTTGGAGAACTTTTCCTGGAACAGGCCGGCGATGCGCAGGTACAGCTCGACCTGGTCGGCGGGCGATGTAAGCGTCGGCGCTTTCTTCTGCAAGACGCCGATCAGATCCGGCCAGCGCTTCATCGTCTCGTACTGCGCGGCCAGCGCGTCGAGCGCGCGCGCGTCGCCGGGACGGATCGCCAGGATGGCGTTGTACGTGTTGAGCACCATCACGTCGAGCTTGAGGCGCTCTTTGTAGATGGCGACCATGTCGAACAGCAGCGCGACTTTCTCGTCGGGCGTGGTGTCGGGGAGCTTCTCGGCCTCCTCCTTCATCAGCTCGATGAGCGCGTTCCAGCGCTCGGCCTTGGTGTAGAGCCGCTGCAGCTCGCGGCGCGGCGCGCGCAGCGTCGGGTTCGCCTGGATGATCTTGCGCCAGGCCTCGATGCCTTTGTCGAGGCTCTGGCCCTCGGCGGTGCGCGCGGCGTCCATCGCCTGCTTGACCGCGTCGTCGAGCTTCTCGTCGCGCGCGACCGGCGCGGCTTCGACTTTCGCCGGCGCGGCTTCTTTCACAGGCGCCGCTTCCTTCACCGGCGCGGCTTCTTTCACCGGCGCCGGCGTTTCCTTCGCTTCGATCTTCTCCGGCTTCGGCGCCTCGGGCTCCTTCACCGGCGCCGGCGGCTCGGCCGACTTCGCCGGCGCCTCGTCGACGATCGGCTCCTTCGGCGGCGGCGGAGTCTGCTTGCGCTTGCGCGACGGCTTCTCTTTTTCCTTCTCCGGCTCGGCCTCGGCCGCTTCCGCCTTGGCCGTGCCGTTGGTCCCGCCGTCGGGCACCAGCGCCGCCATGAGCGCGCTCGCCTTCGACTTCGCCGACGGCTGGGTCGGCCCCGCCTCGACCGCGGTCATGAACGCGTGCAGCTCTTCCGAGTTCGGATCGATCTTCTGCACGCGATCGAAGTAGCCGCGCGCCTTGTCGTTGTCCTTCATCTCCTTCCACGAGATGACCGCCGCCTGCGTGGCGAGGATCGCCATCTCGTCGTCGGAGAGCTGCGCGCGCATGCCGAGATCGGCGAGCGTCAAGAGCTTCTGCCACTCGCCCTTCTGCCCGGCGATCTCGCGCAAGAAACCGAACGCGGCGAGGTGGCCGGGGAACT
>DASREC010000095.1:0-15348 GCA_035652295.1 Polyangia bacterium | reverse complement strand
GCGGGATGTACGTATACGGCGTGAAGTCCGGCGTCGGCGTGAACAGCTCGTACATGCCGGCCGCGTGCGCGTCGGTGATGTTCATCGGCGGCACGTTGATGATGGTCTCGATCGTCTTGTAGATCGATCCCAGATCGAAGTTGGTGCTCGAGTGGTAGTTGCGCTTCACCCACGGCGAGAGCACGAGACAGATCGATCGGTGCGACTCGACGTGATCGAGCGTCCCGCCCGGATCGTCCTCGACCACGAACACCAGCGACGACGCCCACAGCGACGAGTGCGAGAGCCCGTCGATGAGCTTGCCGGTGCCCTCGTCGTTGTCGGCGACCATCGACTGCGGCGTCTGCTGCCCCGGCGACGTGCCGTTGGTGTGATCGTTCGGCAGCAGCAGGTACGAGAACGGCTCGACGGCGAACGTCGGATCGGTGACGGTCTCGACGATGTAGTCGGCCTTGTGCACGTCGCTGATGCTGGTGTTGAAGAACACGCCGGGGTAACCGGGATCGGCCTGCGTCCTGGCGCCCGAGGTGTTGGTCACCTCGCCGTAGTTGTGATACGGCACGCCGGCTTTATCGAGGTGCACCCAGATGCTGTCGGAGCCGGGATACGCCAGGCGCGACACGCTCGACGGCGGGCCGAACACCACCGGCGGCCGGTACGCGCGCCCGTAGGTGTCGCTCGACTGCCACGTCTTCTCGGTGAAGTCGTTGGCCACGCAGCCGGTGGTCCACTCGTGCCCTTGCACCGACAGCTCGGCGTGCGAGTAGAAGTTGTCGAGCAGCACGAAGTCGCGCGCCAGCGCGTGCGCGTTGGGCGTGTTCATTTCGCCGAACGAGACCATTTGCGCCGAGCCGTTTCCCTCGGCGATGTCGCCGAACAGGCCGTCGTAGGTCTTGTTCTCGCGCACGACCAGGAAGACGTGCTTGATCGGCGTCTCGCCGCCGGCGGCGGGCGGCAGGGGAAATTTCGCCGCGGCGCCGTCGGCGCAGTGGATCGCCGGCTGGTTGGCCTGCGGGCGATCGAGGTTGGTGGTCACCTGCGCGTCGCCCGCCTGCAAGTCGGCCAGCGACGGCGCGGGCACGAGCTGCACCGTGCCGGCGGCGAACGGCGGCAGCGGCGAGCCGTCGTTGGGCCCGTGGCCGAGGCCGCGCGTCGCGGCGATCACCAGCGAGCCGTCGGCGCGCACCGCCACCGCCGACGGGTACCACGCGGTGGGCACGCGCCCGAGCAATTTGAACGTGTTCAAATCCAGCGCCGCCACCGAGTTCTCGCCGGCGTTGGCCAGGTACACGCGGCCGCGCGCGGCGTCGACCGCCAGGCTCGACGGCGACGCGCCGAGGATCATGCCGCTCGACGCCGGCGAGCTGGTCACCGCGTGTGACGCGGCGTCGACGATCGACAGCGTGTCGGCGTCGGCGTTGGCGACGTACAGCTTGCCCGCGAGCAAGAGCTCGGCCTCGGAGCCTTTTCCCGTCGGGATCGGCATCGGCGCGGCCACCGGCGCGGCCGGGTTGGTGACGTCGACCGGCACCACGCCGTCGACCGGCCCCGAGCCGAGCGAGAGCCCGCCCCACAGCGACACGAACGCGGTGTGCGTCGTCTCGTCGACGGCGACGTCGTACGGCCCGAGCCCCGGCACGGTGGCGCGCCCGATCTCCGCGCCGTAGTTGGCGCCCGGCGCGAGCGACAGGATCGCCAGCGTGCCGTCGTTTTGCGTTGCAACATAAAGCAGCATCTCGTCGGCCGAGAGCTGGATCCCCGACGGGATGCGCTGCTGCCCGTTGTTGAACATCAGCTCGAGCGTCAGCGGATCGTTCGCGGTGAGCTGCGGCGGCGAGCCGGCGACATCGAACACCTGGATGGTGTTGTAGTGCTGCGCCGCCGGCTGCGCGTCGGGCACCGGGTCGTAGCCGCCGTTCGAGACATAGAGCCGCGTGCCGGCGGCGTTGAGCGCCAGGCCGTAGAACAGGCCCTTCACGTGCGGCGAGTTGTCGGTGAGCGGGTAGGCGATCTCCGAGACCACGGGATGCAGCGGATCGGCCGCCTGCAAATCGACGATGCGCAGCGCCTCGTCGTCCTCGGCGTCGTCGCTGAGCACGGCGTAGCGATCGTTCGGCGGCGGCAGCACGCGCACCGCGATGGGAAAGCCGCCGACGTCGAGCAGCGTGCCGGCGGGCGTGACCTGGCGGCCGCCGGGCAGGATCGCGCTCTTCGCCCCGTCGCGCGACGGCAGCTTCTGCGCCTCGGCGCTCGGCGCGTCGACGGTGCAGTTGGAGACGAACGGCGCCGGCTTCTTCGGCGCGCCGTCGCAGGCGGCGAGCGACAGCGCTAAGGCCCAATACGCACGCGACATGCGCGCATCTTAGAACGCGTTTCACCGCCGCTCAATCAAGAGAGTTTGAGCCGCGCTCCGGCGGTTCGACCTGTTTGCAGATTCAGCTTCTGCGCGCGGGCGCGTCCATCTATATTCCAGCTTCGTGTACCCGAACCGGTATCTGACGCTCGACGCGTGGCGAGGCGCCGCCGCCCTCGGCGTGTTCTTCTACCACCGCTTCCTGAATCGGCTGCCGGTCGGCGGGTGCTGGCTGGGCGTGCAGCTGTTCTTCGTCATCTCCGGCTACTGCATCGCCGCCGCCGCCGACGGGGCGATGCGCCGCGAGATGGGCTTCGGCGCGTTCATGAAGCGCCGCCTGCACCGCATCGCGCCGCCGTACCTGGCGAGCTGCGTGCTGGCGATCGGCCTGCGCCAGCTCTGGAAGGGCATCGCGCCGTTCGTCAGCGAGTGCGGCATGTACCTGCAGAACCTGGTCATGATGCAGTGGGTGTCGATCGCGCGCGCGCAGTTCGGCGGCGGCGTGGTGCCGCGCTCGGCGTCCGATAACCCGCGCCTGCTGGTCGCCGCCTATTGGTCGCTCAACTACGAAGAGCAGTTCTATTTGATCGCCGGCCTCTTGGTCTTGCTCGCGCTCGTCTGGCGCGCGCGCGCGGCGATGGTGGCGGCGGCGGCGATCACCGTCGGGGTCGCGGCGGTCAACTTCGCGCGCCCCGGCCTGGTCACCGGCCTGTTCTGCGACTACTGGCTCCAGTTCGCCTGCGGCGTGGCGCTGTTCATTCGGCTGTGCAAGATGCCGACGCCGCGCGCGGCGCTGATCTTCGACGTGGTGCTCGGCGCGGCGCTGGCGCTGAGCGCGGCGGTGTCGCTGCGCCACGGCGAGCTGTCGTTCGATCCGCACGCGTACCACTCTTATGGTCAATTGACGTTCTGTCTGGCGTTTGCCGGTTTATTGGTGGTTTTGCGGCCATTCGACGCGCGATTGGCAAAGACATTGATTGGCCGGTCATTCGGTGGATTGGGCAAATTCAGCTATTCGCTCTATCTCATCCACATCCCCGTCGTCGGTGGGCTCGGGTTTCTGGAGAAGCGCATCGAGCGCCGCGTGGGAATGATCGGCGCCGATATCTTCATGGTCGGTTCGGTTTTATTGAGCAGCTATGTCTTTTATCGATTGTTCGAACGGCCGTTCTTGAACAAGCCGCTCGGCGATCAAACCGCGCCCGCGGCCGAAGCGCCGGTGGCCGTGATTCGAGGAGGCGAGCATGTCGCTCTATGATCTGACGGTGAATACGCTCGGCGGAGCGCCGCAGCCGCTCGCCGGCTACAAAGGCAAGGTCGCGCTGGTGGTCAACACCGCGTCGGAGTGCGGCTTCACGCCGCAATACTCCGGCCTCCAATCGCTCTATGAAAAGCTGCAATCGAAGGGGTTCGTGATCCTCGGTTTCCCGTCGAACGACTTCGGCGCGCAGGAGCCGGGCAGCGCCGAGCAGATTCAAAACTTCTGTCAAAAGAACTACGGCGTGACGTTTCCGTTGTTCGAGAAGATCGCCACCAAGGGCGCGGCGCAGTCGCCGGTGTTCAAGCTGCTGGCCGAGAAGCACGGCGCGCCGAAGTGGAACTTCCACAAGTATCTCGTCGGCAAGAACGGCGAGGTGCGCGCCGCGTTTCCGTCGAACGTCGCGCCCGACGACAAAACCCTCGCCGCCGCGATCGACGCCGCGCTCAAGGAGTAGCGGGCGCGAGGCCGAGCGCCGCGGCGTGGAGCTCGAGCGCGCGCGGCACGTGCGCGTCCCAATAGTCCCAGGTGTGCGCGCCGGGATGCTCGGCGTAGTCGTGCGCGACGTTCCGCTGCGTCAAGAGCGCGTGGAAGCGGCGGCTGTCGGCGAGCAGGTGATCCTCGGTGCCGCAGTCGAACGCGAGGCGCGGCAGCGGGCGCGCGGCGGCGCGCGAGGCCAGCGCGTCCACGTCGAGATCGTCGAGCGGCAGGCCGCGCGTCCAATTCAGCGACGGCAACTCGTCGCGCGCCGGCAGCCGGCTCGAGTGCGCGACGATGGACGCGAAGCGATCGGGATATTTCAGGCCGAGGCGGATCGCGCCGTAGCCGCCCATCGACAGCCCGCCGATCGCCGCCTTGCCGTCGCGGACGTTGAACGTGCGCCGCACGTGCGCCGGCAGGTCGCGCATCACGAACGTCTCGATCGCGCCGGTGTAGTAGCTGTTCTCGCCCGACGGCAGGATCGCCACGAGCGGCCAGCGCGCGAGGTGGCGCAACAGATTCGCGCGGTGCAGCCACGCGCGGTGATCGTCGGTGTAGCCGTGCAGTTGATACAGGACGGCGAACGGCGGCTCGCCGGCGTCGGGGACGACCGCGGTGTAGCTGACGTGGCGATCGAGCGCCGCGCTCTGCATCTCGACGGTGACGACGGTGCTCATTACTTCCAGGCGATCTGTTTCATCAGCTCGCGGATCTCGATCACGCGTTTGTTCGCCGCCAGCTCGTTGTACCACTCCCAGATCACCGACTGGCGATCGCGCCACGCGATGGTCAGCCGCGCGCGGCTCTCGTCGGGCACCGGCGCGCGGTCGGGCGTGCGCTGCTCCCACGCGCGCTGCTTGCGCACCAGCGCCAGCAGCTTGAGCACGTCGGCGCGCGAGACTTTTTTCGGCTCGCCGATCTTCTCGCGCTTCGAGTCCTGCTCGACCTTGCCGTCGCCGTGGATGGCGATCCAGAAGCCGCCGTGAAACGGGTGCAGATCGTCGTAGAGCACCACCAGCGGCTCGAGCGGCAATTTGCCGCCGGCCACCTGCTCCAGCACGTCGGGCAGCGCCTTGGGCACGTTGTCCTTGGCGCCCTCGACGCTGGCGTCGCCGCGCGCGTGGGCCGCGCAAAAGATCCACAGCGCGGAAGTCACGATCAAGCTGCGCATGGCGTGGCATAGTAGCGCAACTCAGGCGCGGAACGGAGGCAGCCCATGCGCGATCGAGTCGTGGTCATCACCGGCGCCAGCTCGGGAATCGGCGCCGCGCTCGCGGTCCTCGTCGGCGAAAAGGGCGCGCGCCCGGTGCTGGTGGCGCGGCGCGAGCGCGAGCTCAACGAAGTCGCCGCGCGCTCGGGGCCGCACGCGCTGGCGCTGGTCGCCGACGTGACGCGCCGGGCGGACGTCGAGCGCGTGGTCGCCGTCACCATCGCGCGCGCCGGCCACATCGACGTGTGGATCAACAACGCCGGGCGCGGCATCACCCGCTCGGTCGCCGAGCTCACCGACGACGACTTCGACGAGATGATGCGCGTCAACGTCAAGTCGGCGCTCTACGGCATGCAGGCGGTGCTGCCGCACTTCAAGACGCGGCGGCGCGGGCACCTCATCAACGTCTCGTCGGTGCTCGGGCGCGTGCCGATCGCGCCGGTGCGCTCGGCGTACAGCGCGGCCAAGCACGCGCTCAACTCGCTCACCGCCAACCTGCGCATGGATCTGCGCGCGGCGTTTCCCGACATTCACGTGACCACGGTCTTGCCGGGCGTGGTGGCGACCGACTTCGGCGTGAAGGCGCTCGGCGGCGGGCCCGACTCGCGCGCGCTGCCGGGGGCGCAGCCGGTCGAGGAGGTGGCCGAGGTGATCGCGCGCGTGATCGAGGAGCCGCGCGCCGACGTGTACACGCGGCCGGTGTATCGCGAGCTGGTGGCGCGCTACTTCGGCGCGGAGGATCTCGGCGCCGTCGAGGGCCAGCCGCCGTTCGTGCAGGCGCCGGTTTCGCCGAAGCCGCCGGCGACGTAGTGCGGCGCGTGCGAGTTTTGCGGATGAACGCGACGGCGATGGCGATCGGGATCGCGGTCGCGGCGCTCGGCGCGTGGTGGCCGCTCGGCGCGGCGGGCGACGACTCGGTGCCGCCGGCGCGCGCGGGCGCGATCGCCGAGCTGCGCTACGACACCACGCCGGGCAAGCCGATGGAGCTCGCGCGCGAGGGCGAGCCGGCCGAGCGCATCGTCGCGCGGCGCGACGGCGGGCGCTTCGTGCTCGAGGTCGCGCGCAACGTCGGCAAGCAGTACGAGACCGGCCGCGCGGCGCTGACCGAGGCCGAGTGGCGCGCGCTCGAGAAGGTCGTCGCCGATCACGCGCTGGCGAAATGGCGGGCGCGCCCGACGGGAAACCAGGCGTTCGACTACTCGTCGTCGGGTTTCTCGATCCGCGCGGCGGGCGGCAAGACGATCAACGAGCAGCACTGGAGCCAACCGGCGGCCGATGAGCAGCAGCCGGGCGCGCTCGCCGCCGCGCTCGGCGCGCTGGCGAAGGCCAAGGTCGCGGCGCCGCGCCTGTTCTATTTCGGTTACTGAATCGGCTCGGCCAAACGCAGCCGGATCGGGATTTGGCTGGGCCGAAGCGTGAGCTGCGGGATGGCGTCGACGCGCACGCCGGGCACCAGCTCGGGGCGATACGCCTGCGCGATCATCGCCACCGCCAGCGTGCCCTCGATGGTGGCGAACACGTGGCCGATGCACTTGCGCTGCCCGGCGCCGAACGGCAGGTACGCGAACGGCGCGATCGGCGGGCCCGGGCGATCGGGCGCGAAGCGATCGGGATCGAAGCCTTCCGGATTCGGCCACAGCCGCGGGTTGTGGTGCGTGAGATACGCGCTCGACACCACCGTCGCGCCCGCGCGCACGCGGTAGCCGCCGATGCGATCCTCGCGGATCGCGTCGCGCGGCACGCCGATCACCGGCGGGTACAGGCGCATCGCCTCCTCGAAGATCTGGCGCGCGTAGGCGAGCTGCGGCACGTCGTCCATCGTCGGGCGGCGCGCGCCGAGCACGCGCGCGACGTCGGAGCGCAGCCGCCGATCGACCGCCGGCGCGCGCGACAGGAGGTACCAGGTCCACGCCAGCCCGTTGGCGGTGGTCTCGTGGCCGGCGAGGAACAGCGTCATGACCTCGTCGCGCAGCTGCTGATCGTTCATCGGCTCGCCCGAGTCGGGATCGCGCGCGTCGAGCAGCATCTGCAACAGATCGGCGCGGCGCTCGGACGTGCGGCGGCGCGCGGCGATGATGCCGAAGACGATGCGGTCGAGCGTGGCGAGCGCGCGGCGGTAGCGGCGCGCCGACGGCAGCGGCAGCACGTCGGTGAGATCGACCAGCGACAAGAGGCGGCGGTTGGTGTGCTCGAGGACGGTGGTGAGCGCGGCGCCGACGGTGGTGGCGTCGGCGTCGACGTCGGCGCCGAACAGCGCGCGCGTCACCACGTCGAGCGTCAGGCGCATCATCTCGGGCGCGAAGTCGAACGCCTCGCCCGAGCGCGCGCGCGGGCGCCAGCGCTCGATCGACGCCGCGATGGTCTCGACCATCAGCCCGACCAGCGCGGCCACGCTCTCTTTATGGAAGTGCGGCTGCATCAAGCGCCGCTGCCGCCGCCACAGGTCGCCCTCGGCGGTGAACAGCCCCTTGCCGAGGAACGGCTCCAGCTTCTTGAAGATGTCGCCCTTGACGTAGTTGGCCGCGTTGTCGACGAGCACGTGCTTGATGAACTCGGGGTTCGACAGCAGGTTCAGCTCGCGCCCGCCGACGCGCACGCGGAAGATCTCGCCGTACTCGCGCTGCAGCCCGCTGACGAAGCCGAGCCGATCGCGGACCATGCCGGGCAGGTTGCCGACGATCGGCCAGCCGCGCGGACCGGGCGCGAGCGGAGCGGATGCGGACGCGGCGATGGGCGCGGTCACTTTGCGGTGACGCTCTTGTACGCGAAGTCGACGACCAGCTCCGGCTTGATGAACCCCTTGGCCCATTCTCCGTCGAGATCGGCGGTCGGCTTTGCGGCCTTGATCTCGTCGAGCTTCTTGCCGGCGTCGGCGAGCTTCTTCACGCGCGCGCGCACGGTCACCAGCATCTCGCGCCACGCGGCGAGGCGCGCGCGATCGGCGGGCGGGCCGTGGCCGGGGATGATGCGCGTCTGGGCGTCGGTGATCGCCAGCAGGCGATCGGCGGCGGCGATGAAGCCGTCGAACGTGCCGCCGCTGTCGACGTCGACCAGCGGGTAGCCGGCGGAGAGGAACACGTCGCCGGTGTGCACCACGTTGGCCTTGCGGAAGTGCACGATCGCGTCGCCGTCGGTGTGCGCGCGCGCGACGTGGAAGACGTGGATCTCGTCGCCGTTCAGGTGGAACGTGACCTCGTCGTTGAAGGTCACGATCGGCAGCGCGCGCGCCGGCGCCGGCGGGAAGTGTCTGTTCATCAGGCTCATGAACTGCTCGCTCGAGAGCCGCTTGCGCACGTTGTCGTGCGCCACCACGATCGCGCCGGCGTTCGCCAGGTTCTCGTTGCCGCCGGTGTGGTCGCCGTGCCAGTGGGTGTTGAAGACGAAGCGCAGCGGCTTCTTCGACAGCGTCTCGACGGCGGCGCGGATCTTGGGCGTGAGCGGCGCGAACTGATCGTCGATCAGGAACACGCCGTCGTCGCCGACCGACACGCCGATGTTGCCGCCCGAGCCTTCGAGCATCGACACCGAGCCGGCGAGCTTGACGATCTTGATCTCGACCTTGGACGGATCGGCCGGCTGCGCCGCGGCGGTGCCCGCGAGCAGCGCGAGCCACAAGAGGGTCTTCATCGCGCCTCCTTATTAATGATGCGGTTCAATGCGCGGATTAATGAAGCAGCCAGAGCGCGGCCGCGCCCGCTGCGCCGACGACGATGGCGACGATCACGCCGACCAGGATCCCGCGGCCTTTTCCCGTCGACGGCTGCGCGTGCGGCGGCTGCGCGTGCGGCGGCTGCGCGTGCGGCTGCGATGGGCGCGCCGCTTTGGGCGGCGGCATCACCGGCAGGCTCGCGCCCACCAGCGTCTCGGCCACCGCCGACGCGCGCTGCGGCGCCGTCGGCCGCACCTGGTTGAGCGAGTCGAGCTCGCCGATCAGCTCCGCCATCGTCGCCTGCCGCTGCTCCTTGGTCTTCGACAGCGCGCGCAAGATCACGCGCTCCAGGCTCGGCGCGACGTTGGCCAGCGTGCTCGGCTGAGGCGGCGGCGTCGACAGGTGCGCCATCAAGTAGTCGCCGAACCCGCGCCCGGAGAACGGCGTCCGCTGCGTCGCCATCTCGAACATGATCACGCCGAGCGAGTAGATGTCGCTCTGCGAATCGGCGAACGCCGCGCCCTTGCACTGCTCGGGCGACATATACGCCGGCGTGCCGATGATCGCGTTGGGGTTGGTCATCACGTTCTGGTTGCCGCCCTGCGTGAGCTTGGCGACGCCGAAGTCGAGCACCTTCACGCGCAGCCCCGACGCGTCGGCGTGATCGGGCGTCAGGAACACGTTGTCGGGTTTGAGATCGCGGTGGACGATCCCCTTGGCGTGCGCCGCGCTCAGCACGTCGGCGATCTGGCGCGCGATGGCGATCTGCACGCCCGGCTTGATCGGCTCGCGCGCGATGCGATCCTTCAGGCTCTCGCCCTCGAGCAGCGACATGATCAGGTAGCCGCGCCCGTCGGCGAGCCGCCCGGTGTCGATGATGTCGACGCAGCCGGGATGGTTGAGCAGCGCGCACGCGCGCGCCTCGCGGAAGAAGCGCTCGACCACGTCGGCGTTCTGCGAGTGCTCGGTGCGCAGGATCTTGATCGCCACGCGCTTGCCCATCAGCTCGTGCGAGGCGACGAACACCTCGCCCATGCCGCCTTCGCCGAGCTTGCCCTCGACCCGGTAGCCGCTGATGGTCTCGCCGATCACGCGCTAGAAAATAGCTCACCTGGAGCGCGATGGCTCCGCTTTTCGCTCAGCGCTCGACGAGCACCGTGCGCCGCTTGCCGTTCGCGCCCGGCGGGATGTCGGCCACCAGCTCGGTGCGCACCGGCACGCCCTTCATGTAGCGGCTGAAGTTGCGCCGCAGATCGTCGAGCGCCTCGTCGGTGATTCCGTCGCGCGCCTCGAGCTTGAGCGTGATCGAGCCGTCGGCGTGCTGCACCGCCTGCCACTGCCGCACGGTGCGCGCCAGCGATTCGCTCCAGCTGAAGATGCGCGAGAACAAGATGCCGCACACCGGGCTGCCGCCGGCGTCGGTGAGCGTGTCGGCGACGCGGCCGTCGACGGATTCGAGACGCTGAAGCCCGCGGCCGCAGCTACAGCGACCCTCCGGGCCGGCCACCGCGCGGTCGCCGTTCAGGTAGCGGATGAACGGCATGCCGTAGTTGTGCAGATCGGTGAGCGCGACCTCGCCCAGCTCGCCGGGCGCGGCGGGGCGCAGCGCGTCGCCTTCGCGCACCAGCACCTCGACGATCAAGTTCTCCATCGACAGGTGCAGCCCTTCGCGCGCGGGGCAGTCGGCGCCGATCAGCATCACCTCGCGGCAACCGTAGGTCTCGTACACCTCGGGGCCGAACGCCGCTTCGAGCGTCGCGCGATCGCGCGCGTCGAGCTTCTCGGCGCAGCACACCACCGGCATCGGCGGCACGCGCTCGCCGTTCTCGACGAGAAAGCGCGCCAGATCGACGCCCGCCTGCGTGTAGCAGATCAGCCGCTCGGGCTTTCGCTCGCGCAGGGTGCGCGCCACGCGGGCGAGATCGTCGCGCCCGCGGTTGGTGCAGTCGACGTAGATCTCGCGTTTGAGCGCGCGGTCGGCGGCGACTTTGGCGCGGCGCACGAGCGGCGGCGTCTTCACCGTCGCCGGGCCCCAGTAGTAGAGCGTGCGCTGCCCGACTTGGTAGCCGGTCCAGCCCCAGCCGCGCAGCTTGACCGCGTGGCGCCAGACCTCGGAGCCGAGATCGTAGCCGAAGCGCAACGGGCGCCCGGTGGTACCGCCGGTCAGCTTGCTCACGTCGCAGTAGGGCGGCGCGGCCGACTGGCGCGCGTCGCCGGCGAGCGCCGCGCGATCGCGCGTGAGCAGCGGCAGCTTCGCCAGGTGCTCGACGCTCGACACGTCGCCGGGCGCGAGCCCGAGCGCGCGCAGCTCGGCGCGGTAGTGCGGCACGTTGGCGTAGGCGTGCGCCACCAGCTCGCGCAGCGCGCGCCCTTGCAGCCAGAGCAGCTCGTCGGTCGAGCACCACTGCGTGCGCTCGAGCGACGCCAGGTGCTCGAGCGTCGGCCGGCGGCGCAGCCGCGACTCCCACAGCGGAAACATCACGCGGCGAAACACGCTGCCGTACAGATCCATCCGGTCCGCATCTTACCCGTTTGCGCGGAAAACTTCCGGCTGGTGATACGCTCCGCGCCATGGCCGACGACACCCAGAAAGAAAAAGACGTGGCGAAGGGCCTCGCCGACGAGGACCCGATGCTCTTGGCGCGCGCCGCCAGCGCCGACGAGCTGGAGCGCCTGATCGCCGCCGAGGACCTGCTCGACAAGCGCCACCAGCGCAAGAAGCGCAGCGCGCGCTGGACGCTGCTGGCGCAGGCGATGGTCGGTTACGTCGCGCTCGCCGGCTTCTTCGCCAACGCGTACCAGAACTGGAACAACAAGCGCCAGGCGGAGGAGCGCGCGCGCTCCGACGAGGAGCGCTGGGCCAAGGAGTTCAAGCGCGCGCAGGACGCCGACAAGTACCGCGCGTTCTTCGAGACGTCGGCGCTGGCGACCGATCCGACCAACCCCGACAAGCGGCTGGTCGGCTACGCGCTGCTCAAGGAGTTCGTCGACGACTCGAGCTACAACAGCAAGGCGACGTTCATGCTCGCCGAGTCGCTGGCGCTGGAGCTGCGCGACGACCGCGGGCCGGGGCTCGACGAGCCGCACCGCGCGGCGGTGGTGGCGATCATCTCGGCGCTCTCGCACACGTCCGATTGCCGCGCGCTGCAGCGGGCCACGCGCAGCATCGACAAGCTGGCCACGCGCCACGCGCACGCGCAGGATCTCGAGGAGGCGCGCGACGTGGTCGGCATCTACGTGGTGCGGCTGGTCGGGCGCGCGGCCGAGGTGTGCAGCGCCAAGGACCTGCTCGACGTGCGCAAGCCGATCCGCGACCTGCTGACGAAGCTGCCGGAGCTGGCGTCGCTCACCGGCAAGCCGACGCCGGCCGACGTCGATCGGCGCATCGCCGAGATCCTGCACGCGCAGTGCAAGGTGGAGATCGACAGCGGCATGTCCGAGTGCGCCGACGTGCCGCGCGCGTGGAAGAAGGTGTGCGACGAGCTGACCAAGGCCAAGCTCGTCGACGGCGCCGGGTTGTGCGCCGTCGCGCCTTGATCGGGGGCGCTGCGTTACGCGCGCGGGCTGCGGCAAATTGCCGCCGTGCTCAAACAGTCCTCGGTCGGCAGACCTCCCTGCGGAACTGCGCGCGGCGGCAATTTGCCGCAGCCCGCGCGCTGCACTCCGCTACGTGCCGGCTGGCGTGGCGTCGGCGCGGTCGAGGCGCCAGCGCCAGATGGGCTGATCGTGCTCGGCGGGATCGAGCAGCTCGGCGATGCGGCGCAGACCGATCTTTTCCAGCACGCGGGTCGAGGCGTTGGGCTGGGCGAGCGTGTGGGCGGTGACGGCGGCGACGCGCGGATCGGCGAACGCCAGGCGCACCAACTCGCGCGCGGCCGCGGTCGCCAGGCCGCGCCCGCGCAGCGGCGGCGCGATGCTGTAGCCGATCTCGACGGTGCCGTCGGCGGCGGGCGGCCCCTTGAAGCCGCCCATGCCGCACACCACGCGCGGCGCCTCGAGCAGGAACAGCGCCGTCCACCAGCCGAAGAGCTCCGGCCGCCGCTCCAGCTCGGCGCGCGCGAAGCGAAACGCGTCGCGCCACTCGTCCTCGATCACGCCCTCGGCGATGCGCGCGTCGAGCCGCGCCGCCAGCGCCGCCGGATCGTCGACGGCGGCGGCGAGATGGGCGGCGTCACACGCCACGACGCGAACGATCATGCGCGCATCATAGCCGAGACGCGAAGCGGACTCGGCTATCCGACGCTTTTCTACTTCCAGCAGGCGAACGCGGGCGACGTGAAGCCCTGGCGGCAGTCGCTGCCGCACGCGCGGTCGGCCCACACCACGTACGGCGACGGTGCTGCGCCGCAAAAAAATCCGCAGCCCGCCGGCACGCGCACGCGCGCCGTGAACGCGCCGCGCGCGTCGGCCTTCACGGTGGCGCTGCGCTCGCCGCGGCACGCGATCGACGCGTGCGGCGCGGCGTCGTCGATCACCAGCTCGATCGGCTCGCCCGGTTCGAAGCCGGCGCCGCGCACCGCCACGCGACGGCCGCTCTCGAGCCGCCCTTCGACGCGCGGCCCCGTCGCTGCGGCGGCCGGCGGCGCGTGCGGCGGCGCGGCCGCGAGATCGCACAGCACGACGAGGATCAGCCACACGCTTCCTTGATACGCGCGCGCGCTCCAAACCTTTTTGGGCCTCGCGCTCAAACAAGTTTGCTACTGCCGCGCTCTGCGATCCCCAAGACTGCGATCAGCCATGCAGGATTTTTCGCAGGAAGACACGCCGATCATTCCGCTGATCGTGATGCGCATCGAAGCGCCGACGCGCGATCTCGACGAGTTCATCGGCCACTACTGCCGCTACTTCGCGCAGGACGTGATGTTCCTGCCGACGGAGGGATTTCAGCCGCCGGGGCGGCGCGTGCGCTTCACGTTCGCGCTCTCCGACGGGCGCGAGGTGGTGTGGGGCGAGGGCATCGTGCTGCGCATGCGGCGCGACTCGGGCGATCCGCAGCGGCCGCCGGGGATGGAGCTGCACTACAGCGTGCTCGACGAGGCGAGCCAGCGCATCGTCGACCAGATGCTGGCGCTGCGGCTGTCGGGGACGGCGATGCGGCGGCCCGATCCGCCGCCGTACGTGTCGATGTGGCTGGGGCCGTCGCGCGAGTCGCCGCGCGAGTCGCAGGTGGCGCCCGAGGCGCCGGCCGCGCTCGCGCCGGTGCCGCTGCGCGCGAGCGTGCCGGCCAATCCGTTCTGGGACGTGCCGACGAAGGTGCTGCACGACTTCGTCGATTGGGCGTTCGAGCGCATGAACGATCGCACCGAGCGGATGCGGCTGCCGCCGATCTTCGACGAGAAGGCGCCGGCGGAGCGGGCGCCGCGCGATCAGCGCGCGTGGTTCGCCGCGGGCATGGCGGTGGTGGTGGCGGCGCTGCTGGCGGTCGGGCTGGTGGCGTTTCGCTCGCCGCCCGACTCGCCCGCGCCGCCGGCTGAGACCGTCGCCGCGCCGCAGAAGCGCGCCGCCGCGCAGCGTGACGTTGCGGCGTCGCGGAAAGATGTTGCGGCGTCGCGGAAAGATGTTGAGCCGCGGAACGATGTTGCTCCGCCGAAGAATAATGTTGCAGCGCAGCACAATAGTGTTGCGACGCAGCACAATAGTGTTGCGACGCAGCACAATGACGATGTTGCGATGAAGCGGAATAATATTGCGTTGCAGCAAGTAAATGTTGCGACGCAGCAAAATTCACCGGTCGCGGGGGGGATCCAGGCCGCGCCGTCGTCGAGAACGGAGCCGCTGGGCGTGCAGGCCGCGGCGGTCCCACGGCCGGCGGCGGCGCGGCTGGTGCCGCTGGCGATCGCGGTGACGCCGGCGGGCGCCTGGGTCACGGTCGACGATCGCCGGCGGCGGCGCGCGCCGTTCACGCTCGACGTCGAGCCGGGGCCGCACGCGATCACGGTCGAGCGGCCGCGCTACGCCACCGCGTGCCTCCAGGTGCAGGCGCCGGGCGAGCTCGAGGTGCCGCTGGTTCGCCCGACGGCGCAACTGCTGATCCGATCGACGGCGCCGGGCGCCGAAGTGCGCCTCGACGGCCACGCGGTCGGCCGCACGCCGCTCGAGATCGCCACGACGGGGTACGAGCACCATCGCATCGAAGTCGATCACGAACGCCGCCGCCTCTACGTGAAGCCGCCGGTCTCGGTCGTCGATGTGAAGATGCGCGGGGGCAAGTAGCGTTTACGGGACAGCCGCTGCATTACGCGGGCGGGCGCGAAAAACGTTTTTCGCCGGACGCTCGCATACGCCGTGCTCGCCGCTGCTGCTGCGCAGCAGCGACTGCGCGCGGCACGTGCTTCGCTCGATTCGTCGCTGGCATCCTCGCGCAGACGCGAGGAGCGCTCCTCAACGCCGGCGAAAAA
>DASREC010000094.1:0-6130 GCA_035652295.1 Polyangia bacterium | reverse complement strand
GGTGGTGGCGGCGGCGGTGGCGGCGGCAACGGAAACAACGGCGGCTCGATGGGCGGCTGCAGCACCGTCGGAAATTCCGCCGGCGCCGGCGGCGCGCTCGCGATCGTGACGCTGTTTGTGCTGTGCGCTTTCGTGCTGCGGCGTCGCCGCGCGGCCTAGCGATCCTCGGCGGCCGCGCGCGCGGGCGCTACGCGACCTGCTGCTCGGCCGCCGCCAGCGACTCGAACGGATCGGCCCACGTCTCGAACTGCAAGATCCCCAGCTTCTCGAACCGCTCGCGCTGCCGCGCCGACAGCAAGCCCATCTTCTTCACCGCCGGCACGATCTTCGAAAACAGCATCTGCCGGAACATCCGCTGCGACTCGCTCTCGAGCGCGATGCGCTTGCACTCCTCGACGGGCATCCCCATTTTTTCCCAGACCTGATCGAACAGGAAGCGGTCGCGCATCAGCACCGACGCCTCGTAGATGAAGTCCTCGCGCTCGCGCCGCTCCGACTCCTTGGCGTCGTTGTAGTAGTCCTTGAGCGACAGCACGCCGTACGCCACGTGGCGCGCCTCGTCGAGCATCACGTAGTGCGTGAGCTTCTTGAGCAGCGGCTCGTCGGTGTTCTCGCGCAGCATGTTGAACGCCGCCAGCGCCAGCCCCTCGACCATGATCTGCATGCCGAGCAGCTTCATGTCCCAGCGGTTGTCGGTGAGGATCAGATCGAGGAGCTGCTTGAGCGGCTTCGAGATCGGATACGACTGGCCGATCTTCTCGTGCAGGTAGCGATCGTAGACCTCGACGTGGCGCCCCTCGTCGACGACCTGGGTCGACGCGTAGTACTTCGAGTCGATGTCCGGCACCGACACGACCAACTGCGACGCCGCCAGCAGCGCGCCCTGCTCGCCGTGCAGGAACTGCGAGATCATCCACGAGCCGAGCTCGACGTTGAGCTGCGTCTTCTCCTTCGCCGTCAGCTTGGCGTAGATGTCCGAGCCGAACAGCGGGAACAGGTACTCGGGAAAGCCCGGCATCTCCGGATCGACGTTGGTCTCCCACGGCAGCGTGGTGTCGGGGAGCCACTGGCTGCGCTGCGCCTTCTTGTAGAGGTCGCGCAGATCCTGGCGCGTCTTCTCGTAGCCCCAGTTGTAGGTGACGTCGAGCTGGCTCTCGAGCCGCTCGAGCGTGAGGCCGCGAAAGGCCGGGGTCGTCGTGGCGGGTGCTTGGTCGCTCATCGGCGGGGCCCTCCCAGGGAAAAAGTGAAACCCATTTCATGTTCGGGGATCGACCGCTCGGCGTCAAGGCAAAAAGTGAAATGGGTTTCACTTTTTCGGAAAAAGGTGAAATTCATTTCACTTTTGCGCGCGACCGGCTATACGATGCGGCATGGCCAGTCGACGAGTGGATGGCGGCCTGCTCAAGCGGGCCACGCGGACCTTCAAGCAGAAGCGCGCCGAGGAGACCTACGTGGCGCTGCTCGACGGCGCGGCGCGGGTGTTCGCGCGGCGGGGCTTCGACGGCGCGCAGACGCCGGAGATCGCGTCGGAGGCGGGCGTGTCGACGGGCGCGTTCTACCGCTACTTCGACGACAAGCGGCAGGCGTTCGTGGAGATGATCGCGCGCAGCCTGACGCGCGCGCACGCCGACGTCACCGCCAAGCTCGATCCCGGCCGCTTCCAGGGCGAGGAGTCGCGCGACGCCATCGACGTGGCGATCCAGGTGCTGTTCGAGCACGTCAAGCGCGACGCCGAGCTGGAGCGCGTGTACCTGGCGCAGTCGCTGCGCGATCCCGAAGTCGAGCAGCTGCGCGCCGAGTTCGAGGAGATGGGGCTCGACACGCTGGAGGCGCTCGTCGACGCGGTGATCCCGAAAGAGGTGGCGCCCAATCCGCGCGCGACCGCGCTGGTGATTCAGATCGCCGCCATCGAGGTGGCGAGCGAGCGCGCCGGGCTGCGGCCGCGCTCCGGGCCGCCGCTCTCCGACGAGGACGTGAAGCTGGCGCTGCGCGAGATGATCCACCGCTACCTGTTCGGCGGCGTCACCGAGTGGAAGAAGCTCGGCAAGCCCAAGATCCCGCGCCGCCGCGCCGCCACCGCCCCCCGCCGCCGCCCGCGCTAGCGCCGAGCGGATAAACGCCAAGACGCCAACACGCCAGCTCAGAAATTATTAATTTTCTGTCTGGCGTCTTGGCGTCTTGGCGTTTTTCAACTCTGTACGTTCGCGCCGAGCGTGGTGAGGATGCGCGCGGCGCTGGGGCGTGGTGGGGAGAGCTCGACGGTGAAGGCGCGCAGCTCGCGGCGCGCGGGGTAGTGGTCGCGGTGGCGGCGGAAGGCGGCGGCGCGCTCGCCGGGCGGCAGGCGCGCGATCGCGCGCAGCGCGGCGTCGTCGGTCTCGATGCGGTACGCGGCGCGCAGCGCGGCGAGCACGATCGCCTCGTCCGAGCGGCCGGCGGTGTCGAGGCGCAGCGACGGCGAGGCGGGCGGCGGCAGCGCGGCGCGCGCTCTCCACGACGGCGCGACGCCGAGGAAGGCGCACGCGGCGCGGTAGATCTGCTCGGTGCCGTTGGCCTTGCCGTCGAGCGAGTGGCCGGCGATGTGCGGCGTGGCCAGCGCGCAGCGCTCGATCAGCGACGGCGCCGGCGAAGGCTCGCCCTCCCACACGTCGAGGATCGCCTGCGCCGGCCGGCCGGCGGCGAGCGCGCGCTCGAGCGCGGCGCCGTCGACCACCTCGCCGCGCGACGCGTTCACCAGCCACGCGCCGGGCGCCAGCGCGCCGAGCCGCCGCTCGTCGAGGAGATGGTGGGTCGCGTCCTCGCCCTCGCGGGTGAGCGGCACGTGGAAGGTGACCACGTCGCAGGCGGGCAGCAGCGCGTCGAGAGAAGTGAAATGGGTTTCACTTTTTTCGGCGAAAGTGAAATCGGTTTCACTTTCGCGGCGGGCGCGCGGCGGATCGCACAAGAGCGGCGTCACGCCGAGCGCGCGGCAGAAGCGCTCGACGCGGCCGCCGACCGCGCCGACGCCGACGATACCGACGCGCAGCGACGCCAGCGCGGCCGAGCGCCGCTCGGCGATCGTCAGCAGCGCGGCCGCCCACCACTCGAGCACGCTGTCGGCGTTCGAGCCGGGCGCCGACGCCCAGCGGATGCCGCGCGCGTCGAGCCACGCGGTGTCGAGGTGATCGGTGCCGATGGTGGCGGTGGCGACGAAGCGCGCGCGGCTGCCGTCGAGGAGCGGCGCGCCCACCTTCACCGTCGAGCGCACCAGCACGAGGTCGGCGTCGCGCACCGCCTCGCGCACCAGCTCGCCCGACGGCAGCGTCACCACGTCGCCGAGCGGCGCGAACGCCTCGGCGGCGAACGCGATGTTGCGGTCGGCGACGATTCGCAGCGCCATCGCACCGCAGCATAGCAGCGACGGCAGCCGCGGCGTGGATGTGATATGAGACGGCCATGTCCGAGCCGACCGACCTCACGCTCGCCGCCATTCGCGCGCTGCACGATCTGCCGCTGCCCGAGCTCCTGTTCCGCGCCCATGCCGTGCACCGCGAGCATCACCGCGCCGACGAGGTGCAGCTCTGCACGCTCCTCAGCGTCAAGACCGGCGGCTGCCCCGAGGACTGCGCCTACTGCCCGCAGAGCGCGCACTACGAGACGCCGGTCTCGCGCGAACGCTCGCTCGACGTCGCCGAGGTGCTGGCCGCCGCGTCGCAGGCGCGCGCCGCCGGCGCCACCCGCTTCTGCATGGGCGCCGCCTGGCGCGAGGCGAAGGACGGCCCGGCGTTCGATAACGTGCTCGAGATGGTGCGCGGCGTGCGCGCGCTCGGGCTCGAGGCGTGCACCACGCTCGGCATGCTCACCGACGAGCAGGCGCGCCGCCTCAAGGACGCGGGGCTGACCGCGTACAACCACAACCTCGACACCTCGCGCGCGCACTACGCGAGCATCATCACCACCCGCACCTACGACGATCGCCTGCGCACGCTCGACGCCGTGCGCCGCGCCGGCATCACCGTGTGCTCGGGCGGCATCATCGGCATGGGCGAGTCGATCGACGATCGCTGCGAGATGCTGCGCACGCTGGCGTCGCTCGAGCCGCCGCCCGAGAGCGTGCCGATCAACACGCTGGTGGCGACCGAGGGCACGCCGCTGGCGTCGCTGCCGCCGGTGGATCCGCTGGAGCTGGTGCGCATGATCGCCACCGCGCGCATCTTGATGCCGCGCGCGCGCGTGCGGCTGTCGGCGGGGCGGCTGTCGCTCACTCGCGAGGCGCAGGTGCTGTGCTTCTTCGCGGGGGCGAACTCGATCTTCTACGGCGAGAAGCTGCTGACGACGGGCAATCCCGACGTCGACGCCGACCGCGCGCTGCTCGACGTGGCGGGGCTGAAGGCGGCGGAGGTGGCGTCGTGAGCCGCGCGCCGGCGTTCGCGCTCGCGCTGGCGTTTGCGCTCGCGCCGTTCGGCGGCGCGACAGCGCACGCCAAGAAGAAGCCGCCCAAGACTTCGGGGACGGTCAAGAAGGGCGACGCCGAGAAAAATCCCGCGCCCGACGACAAGGGCACCAACGAAGGCGGCGCCGGCCGGCGCAACGCCACCGAAGACGCCGCGCGCGCCGCCGAGTCGCCCACCAACGATCGTCGCCCGTAACACGCCGCCGCGCGATCCGCCGCCGCGCGATCCGCCGCCGCGATCAGTTGTTGATGCAGATCTCGTAGAGCGTGGTGCACGCCGGCGGCTTGCACGCCGAGTCGTCGGGCGGAAAGCACATCGTGTTGAAGAGCTGCGCGAACACGTTCGACAGGCACACGTTGCAGTCGCCCGGCGGCACGCCCGGCGCGTCGATGAACATCTGCCCCGTCGAGTCGATGGCGCAGCGCTGCGGCCCGCCGTTCTGCCCGAGACACCACTGCTGGCCGCAGCCGAGCGCGGCGTTGAATTGCGTCTGCGCCTTGCCGGTCGCCGACATCTCGCACGAGCCGAAGCACGTCTGATCGGCGCCGCTGCACTGGGCCACGCACTGCACCAGCGCGCCGCAGCCGAGCTGCGACAGATCGGGCGGCGGCGGCCCGAGGTCGATCGCGCGCGGCAGATCGGCGGCGCCGAGATCCATCGTCGAGAACGAGCCGTCGTCGGAGATCGGCTGATCGAACGGCCGCGTGCGGCAGCCGGCGGCGGCGATCGACACGGCGAGCGAAGCGGCGAGCGCGGCGCCGAGCCACGAGGTCACGCGCATGCGCGCATGGTACGTGAGATGGGCGCGCCGGCTCAAGGTCGTGCTATCTTTGTCGCGTGAAGATCCTCGGCTATCAACCGACTCGCCGTCGCTGGCTGCGCGCGCTCGGGCTGGCGCTGGCCGGCGCGCCGCTCTACAAGCTCGGGCGCGTGATCGGGCGCCAGGAGCGCCGCCGCCGCCGTCCCGACGATCTCGCGCCGATTCCCTGGATCGGCCACTGCTGATCGCCGCGCCGCGCTCGTCCACCGAAAAAAACTGATCGAGAAATTTGCGCCGCCGCGCCGCCTGCCGCCTCAATGGGCCAGGAGGGACGCATGCGCCTCATCTCGCTTGCCCTCGCGCTGGGACTGGTCGCACCGTCGAAGTCGAGCGCGCGCTCGCGCGCCGAAGGCCCGGGCGGCGATCCGCCGCGGCGCCCGCCGCCGGAGAAGCAGGGCCGCCGCCGCGCCGATCGCCGCACCGGGCTCCTGCACTTCGCGCCCACGCGCTCGCCGTGCGGGCGCCACCTGGTCGAGGTCGACGGCGGCGCGGTGTTCGTCGACGGGCGGCGCGTGCATCCGTCGCTCGGCTCGGTCGACGTGCTCGGCCAGCCGACGTGGCGCTCCGACGGCGACGCGGTGGCGTGGATCGAGCGGCAGCACGGCGAGACGCGGCTCGTGGTCGTGCCGTCGCTGGGGCAGCCGTACGAGCCGCTGGTGTGGCCGCTGCCGCGCGCGCTCGGCCAGGATCGCGTCCACTGGGCGGGCGCCAACCGCATCGTCGTCGGCCCCGAGGAGCTCGCGCCCCGCGCCGTCGCCAGCTGGTCCGACGCCGAGTAGCGCTAGCAGATTTGCACGAATGAGCGCGCTGCGTTCCGCGCGCGGGCTGCGGCAATTTGCCGCCGTGCTCAAACAGTCCTCGTCGCGGGCGTGCGCCTGCG
>DASREC010000093.1:0-8068 GCA_035652295.1 Polyangia bacterium | reverse complement strand
TTTTTCGCCGGACGCTCGCATACGCCGTGCTCGCCGCTGCTGCTGCGCAGCAGCGACTGCGCGCGGCACGTGCTTCGCTCGATTCGTCGCTGGCATCCTCGCGCAGACGCGAGGAGCGCTCCTCAACGCCGGCGAAAAACGCTTTTCGCGCCCGCCCGCTCCATTCCGCTGAGTAGCTAAACAACACCCAATCGGCGTTCTGGGCCACTTTAGCCAGAAGGGACCGAAGCCGGCTACTCAGCGGAGTGGAGCGTGCGGGCTGCGGCAATTTGCCGCCGCGCGCAGTTCCGCAGGACGCGTCTGCGCGGCCGAGGACTGTTTGAGCACGGCGGCAAATTGCCGCAGCCCGCGCGCGGAACGCAGCGGCTGTACCGAAACTCCGGCGAACGTCAGTCGATCAGCCCGGCGCGGTGGGCGTAGCGGACGACGTCGGCGAGCGAGTGCGAGTCGAGCTTCTCTTTGATCTTGGCGAGGTGGTTGGAGACGGTGCCGGCGGTGAGGTCGAGCTCGGCGGCGATCTCGGAGCTGGTGCGGCCCTGGATGATGAGCGTGAAGACCTGGTGCTCGCGCGCGGTGAGCTTGGCGTGCGGCGGCTGATCGTCGCCGACGGTGAGGAAGCGCTGCGCGATGGTCTCGGTGAGGTACGGGCGGCCGGTGGCGACCTTGCGGATGGCGTCGAGGACCTCGGTGCTCGGGCGATCCTTGCAGAGGTACGCCGACGCGCCCGAGCGCAACAGCGTCACCGCGTATTGATCCTCGGGGTACATCGTCAGCACCACTACCGGCAGCGTCGGGCGCAGCGCGCGCAGGCGGCGCAGCACCTCGGGGCCGCCGACGCGCGGCAGCGAGAGATCGAGGATCACCACGTCGCACTCGAGCGTCTCGAGCGCGGTGAGCACCTGGCGCCCGTCGGCGGCCTCGCCCACGACGCTGAGGTCGCTGGAGGCGGCGATGAGCTGGCGCAGGCCGTCGCGCACGATCGAGTGGTCGTCGGCGATGAACACGCGAATCACGATGGCATCTCCTCGGCGGCCGCGAGCGGCAGCGTGACGGTGAGCGTGGTGCCGCCGCCCGGGCGCGCACCCAATTCCAGTCGACCCGAGAGCGTGGTGACGCGCTCGCGCATGCCGATCAGGCCGAAGCCCGAGCGCTCCGCGGCGGCGGGGACGCCCACGCCGTCGTCGGAGACCGCCAGCACCAGCTCGCCCGAGCGCACCGCCAGCGACAGCTCGACCTCGCGCGCGTGCGCGTGGCGCGCCACGTTGGTCAGCGCCTCCTGCACGATGCGGAACGCGGCGGTGCTGATGCGCGACGGCAGGCCGGCGAGCCCGTCGGCGCTCAAGCGGCAGCGCACGCCGGCGCGCTGCTCCACTTGCCGCGCCAGCCACTCCAGCCCCGGCTCGAGCCCGAGCTCCTCGAGCAGCCGCGGGCGCAGCTCGGTGACGAGCTGGCGCGTGGTGACGCGCGTGCGCGCGAGCAGCGACTCCAGCTCGGCGAGGTTGCCGCGGATGCACTGCGGATCGCGCGCGAAGCGCTGCTGCGTGAGCGCGAGCGCCAGGTTGAGCGCGGTCAGCTCCTGGCCGAGCTCGTCGTGCAGCTCGCGCGCGACGCGGGTGCGCTCGTCCTCGCGCGCGGTCTCGAGGTGATCGGTGAGCAGGCGCAGATCGCGCGTCTGCTCGCGCACGCGCTCCTCGAGCGTGCGGTTGAAGTCGCCCAGCTCGCGCGATGCGCGCTCAAGCGCGCGCGATTGGTAGAACGCCTGGCACACGATGCGGAACGACAGGTGCCCGACGGCGACGGCCAAGAGGCCGGCCGACGCGACGAAGCTGAGCGTCACCGGCACCATCGGATCGTGGCGGTGCTCGGGATACGGCAGGAGAAAGCCGCTCACCAGCGCGGTGGCCAGCGCGCCGACGAGCAGCGCGCGGTGGCGGCGGTGCACCGGCGCCGGCACGGTGAGGAACAGCGCGGGATACGAGAGGTGGAACCAGGGGCGATCGGCGCCGCCGAGGCTGCCGAAGCCCCAGCCGACGGCGAACATCACGATCGCGCCGCCCGCGCCGAGGATCAGCGCCGGCGCGCGCGGCCCGAGGCGCGAGCGCAACAGCGCCCACGTGGCGAGCGACGTGGCGATGATGATGACGCGCATCCACGTGACCGCGCCGTGCACGCGCGCCATGTCGCCGCCGAACACCAGCCAGTCGGTGGGCCACAGCACCGCGGTGAACACGGCGAGGAACAGCGCCGCGCCCGGACCGTCGCGGTGCGTGAGCGCGCGCAGGTGCGCGTCGAGCGCCGCGCCCAGCCGCTCGTCGGGTTCAAACTTTCCTGAGCCCTCGGTCAAAGTTCCCCCGACGCCGACGATGCGCAGAGAAAATTAGGATTCGACAGTAGACGCGCGGCGGAGGCGACGCAACATTGCGCCGCGCGAGCGCGAGCGCGAGACGAGGTGTGATGAGCGCGACGGTGAATGTGCAGTCGATCGAGGGCGGCGGCGGCGGCGATGGCGACAGCGAGATCGTGGATCCGTGGGATCGGCTGTCGTGGCTGTGCGGGCTCTGCCGCCTGACGCCGCTCGCCGGCGAGATCCTGGCGCTGGTGGCCGGCGTGCGCAGCGAGATCCGCGCCGGCGTCGACGGCTGGACGGTGGGCGCGGCGGCGCTGCTGCTCGGCGTCGACGAGCACGTGATCGCCGCGGAGCTGATCGCCTCGGCGCCGCTGGTGTCGTGGGGATTGGTGCGGGCGGTGGGGCCGCGCGTGAACGTGAATCCGCGGATCGCACGCTTCCTGTTGTGCGGCGGGCGGGCGGCCGCGTCGGCGTAGAAGACGGCGCACGCGCGGCGGAAGTGCAACCGGTGTTCCAGCGCCGCCCGCGGCCTCGCGCGCGGCGGCGGGGCGGACGTGCGCGCGAAACTGGGGTGCGCGCTCCCCGGCTGTCACCGCCGGCTTTACACTCCGTCGAGCCTTACGGCGTAAGTCGATCAGCCTTACAGCGTAAGTCGATCAGCCTTACGGTGTAAGTCAGCGGGGGGCGCGGACGTGCTCGTCGAGCGCGCGCTCGAGCACCGCCACGAGCGCGTCCTCGCTCACGCCCAGCGCCTTGGCCTCGCCCGCGGCCAGGCTGTCGCAGACGCGCTCGAGCAGCAGCAGCAGCGCCCAGTCGTCGGCGCGCGAGCGGCGCGGCCAGCGCAGGCGCTTGCGCAGCTCGGCCATCGTCTCCAGCTGCTTCGCGCGCGCGGCCCACACGAAGTCGCGCACCACCTCGTCGGTGGCGACCAGCGCGCGCAGGTTGGCGCGGAACACCGCCCAGCGCTTGTGGTGGCCGAGCACCACGCGCGCGATCGCCGCCGAGCGCCCGCGCTGAGACGGGCGCGGCTCGACCAGCGCGGCGCCGACGTCGGCCCACTCGTCCTCGACCCAGCGCTCGTAGGCGGCGAGGAACAGCGCGCGCTTGTCGGCGAAGCTCTTGTAGAAGGTGCCGGGCGAGTAGCCGGCGGCGCGCGCCAGCTTGTTGGAGTCGGTGGCGAAGTAACCGTCGCGGTTGAACACCGCCGCCGCCGCGCCCACCAGCCGCTCGCGCGTCTCGACGGCGCTCCCGCGCCGCGGCCGCCTGGTTGCTCTCGCCATGCAAAGAATGGTAGCACGCCGCGCGTCTTGGTGATAGTGATATCACTATCACTAAGGAGACGCCCATGAAGCCGCTCACGCTGGAAGGTCTGCTCCGGATCGCGGCCTTCGCCGCCTGCGCCATGGTGGCGGGGATGTTCGCCCTCTTCGTCGCCACCGGCGTCGGGCAGGACCCGCTGCAGTTCATGCACCCGCCCGACGCGTACGTGGCGCTGCTGCTCAAGGACCCGCCGATGCTGCGGCTGTGCCTCGGGCTCGACAACGCGTTCATCGTCTTCTACTCGACGGTGTTCGTGCTGCTCGGCGCGCTGCTGGTGAAGAGCGGCGCCTCGCGCGCGGTGACCGTGGCGGCGGTGGGCGCGCTGGCGGCGACCGGGCTGCTCGACATGATCGAGAACTTCCACTTCATGGCGATGCTGCAGGCGGCCGAGCAGGGGCTGGGCGTGACGCTCGGCGAGATCCGCTTCCAGGTGATCGAGACGCTGCTCAAGTTTCACGTCAGCTATCTCGGGCTGTTCCTCCTCGGGTTCGTGCTGCCGAAGCGCACGCGGCTCGAGCGC
Source organism: Polyangia bacterium (assembly GCA_035652295.1). Taxonomy (GTDB): domain Bacteria; phylum Myxococcota_A; class Polyangia; order Palsa-1104; family Palsa-1104; genus DASREC01. Next base: position 3,881 of record DASREC010000093.1, on the reverse strand, counting down.
GCGCTGGCGTACGCGTCGTGGTACGTGCAGCTGCCGGTGGGGATCCTGATCTACGTCGCGCCGCCGGCGGTGGCGTTTCCGCTGGTGCTGGTGCGCTTCACGTACTTCGTGGGGGCGCTGGTGGCGCTGGCGATCGTCTACGGCGGCGGCGCGGAGCGGACGCCGATCGCGCGCGCGGCGCAGGCGTCCGCGGCGTGAAAATCGGCGCTACTGGTTGGCGGCGCCCGGCGTGGGCATCGCGCCGATGGTGAAGTCGGTGGCGTTGTTGCCGTTGTCGCGGCCGTCGGGGAGCCGCTCGATCGACTGCGACGCCGCGGGCGCGGGCGCGGCCGAGCCTTTGACGAACGCGTTGGTGGCGGTGCCGTAGCCGACCGAGTCGACGGTGGAGCCGCCGCCGTCGAGGAGCGCCACGCCGCCGCCGGCGCCGGCCATGCTGCCGCCCGAGTACTTCACGTCGAAGGCGCTGCCGGCGTATCCCGAGCCGGCGCAGAGGAAGAAGCCGCTCGCGGGCACGCTGCCGCTCGAGAACGTGATGAGGGTGACGTCGGTGGTGCCGGCCGCCGAGCGATACGCCAGCTTGTAACCGCTCAGCGGGATCGAGGTGCCGCACGTGTTGTAGAGCTCGATGAACTCGTCGGAGGCGGTGGCGCCGGCGGTCTGGACCTCGTTGATCTTCACGCCGCAGGGGCCGCCGTTCGAGTCCTTGACGGACAGATCGGCGGGCTTGGACGAGTCGGCGCGCGCCAGATCGGTCGGGCCACTGCCGTCCTGGCTGGGCGGCGGGCCGTCGGTGACGCCCGACAGATCGAAGTGCTCGGCCGCGCTCTTGTCGACGCAGCGGCCGTCGACGCACGTCTGATCGTTGGGGCACGCCGGGTTGTCCGCGGCGTGGCAATAGAAGCCGGGGCTGCTCAGCTTTGGACCGTAACAACCGGCGAGGAGCGCGGTCAGGACGACGACGAGACGCGGCACGTCGGTCCATGTCGTGAGCGGTGGCGGGCCTTCACGGAAAAAATGGTGGTCTGGGCCGCTTTTGGGGTGCACAAGCAACTTTCCCGTGGCAACAGCCGATCATCTAGAATGGGACAACCTGGCTGGGGGGCGAACCATGTCCGATCGTGAGAAGGCCGAACGGTCGGGCGGTGCGGCGCCGCCCAAGAACAGCGACGGCGGCGGAGGCGGCGGCGGCGAGCTGCGCGATGCGGCGCTCCGGCGGCGGCAGCTGGATCGCCGCGCGGGCGCGCCGTCGGAGAAGCCGGACGCGGTGGCCACGCGCGCGATCCGCGAAAAGGGCCCCGGCGAGGCGCTGCCGGCGCAGGCGCAGAAGCACCTCGGCGGCGCCTACGGAAAAGATCTCGGCGACGTGCGCGTGCACAACGACCCCAAGTCGCAAGCCGCCGCCGACCAGGCCGGCGCCGAGGCGTTCACCTACGGCAAGGACGTGTTCTTCGGCTCCGGGCGCTACAACCCGTCGAGCGAGCACGGGCAGTTCGTCCTCGCGCACGAGCTGGCGCACGTCGCGCAGCAGGGCGATCACCCGACGGTGCAGCACAAAAAAGTCGGCGCGCACGGCGGCGACGAGAAGGAGCGCGAGGCCGACGACGCCGCGCACGACGCGCTCGAGACCGGCCACTCCGGCGACGCGCAGGAGGAGGAGGCGTCGAGCGCCGCCGACCTGGCGCTCTCGGGCGGCCGCGCCAAGCTGAGCCGCGCCTCGTCGCGCATCCGCTTCTTCGCGCAGGGCGACGGCACCAAGAACCGCGGCGGCCATGCGTACATGACCGAGCGCGCGCTCGCCGGCATGGGCCTAGACGACAGCCCCGGCCGCGACGCCGAGGGCAACCCCGACAAGCCCGCCGAGACGCGCGTCGCGCGCATGGGCAACTGGGAGCGCGATCTCTCGCAGGTGATGACGCCGACGACGGCGGGCGCGATCAACGAGATCATGCCGATGCTCAACATCATCGCGCTCAAAGATTTCGGGCGCGGCATCAACATGCAGTCGATGGGCACCTACGATCCCGTCGAGCACATCGACAATCCGACCGGCCTGCGCGGCACCGACGTGCTCAAGCAGGGCGACATGACCAAGTCGGATACGCCGTCGAACGATCCGAAGGCGATCGCGGCGCAGTCGAACAATCCCGACAACGCCGGCTCGATCGCCGGCAAGCACGACCCCGGCACGATGGGCGGCTCGGCGGGAAAAGACGACCAAGCGTACGCCGATCTCGATCCGCGCTACAAAGAGAAGAACGGCCACCAGCAGCGCGGCAAGATCATGAACCCCGGCGACGCGGCCGCGTTCCAGGTCGACGAGTCGGGCATCCCCCGCTACATCTACGCGTCGAAGCAGTGGATGACGCAGACGCTGCGCAACTCGGCGCGCCTCGGGCGGCAGCAGAAGGTGCAGGGCGACGAGAACCTCCACGGGCCGCGCCTGTTCGCCTCGGGCACGCACACGCTGCAGGACTACTTCGCGCACTCCAACTTCATGGAGATCGGCATCAACATCCTCATCCGGCAGGGCGGCCTGAAGATCGCCGACGGCGGCGCCGAGGGGCCCGACGGAAAGCCGCACACCGTCGACGCCGACCAGGCGCGCGGCGGCCGCGTGCTCAACACGCAGGCGCACGCCAACGACGCGCAGGGAAATCCCGAGGAGGGCAACCTCGCCATCGGCGATCCCGACAAGGGCGCGCACGAGTCGGGCGGCGACGGCGATCGCGAGGTGCTCACCACCGGATCGTTCAACCTCACCGACACCGTCGACAGCTTGCTCGAGGAGATCGGCGATCACTGGAAGATGCTCGATCCGTTCAAGCACAAAGAGGACAAGCCGAGCCCGCTCACGCTCGCCTGCCTCGATTACATGGACATGGACAAGAAGAACCCCACCGACTTCTCGGCGGTGGGCAACTCGATCGCCGACAAGATGCACACGCTGGTCGCCGACATCCAGTCGCTGGCGGGCGGCGCCGAGGGCGCGATCGAGGGCGCGGGCAAGCTGGCGGGCGGCGCGATCAAGGGCGCGGGCAACGTCGCGGGCGGCGTGACCGAGGGCGCGGCGCACCTCGGCGGCGGCGCGCTGCACGGGCTCGGCGGCGCGGCGGAGTGGGCGGCGCAGCACACCGGCGGCGGGAAGATCTCCAGCCTGTTCGGCGGCGCGGCGAACAAGCTCGAGGCCGGCGGCGACGCCGTCGACAAGGCGGGCGACAACGCGGGCGCGAGCATCAAGGGCGGCGCGAACAACGCGGCCGGCTCAGTGCAGGGCGCGGCCGACGGCGCATCGGCGAAGATCAAGGAAGGCGTCGCCAAGCTCGGCGGCATCGAGGCGGAGTTCCGCGGCCGGCAGCACACCGCGAAGACGATGTATCAATGGATGTACGCGCACGGCCCGCTCGACGAGCTGCAGGATTTCCTGCGGCCGATCCCGAAGGTCGGCCCCGAGGCGGCGAGCAAGGTGCACTCGATGCAGCAGGAGATGCACCGGATCATCAACGGCATCCTCGCGACCGCGTGGAACAAGGTCCTCGACGGCGGCGTCAACCAGCTCAACAAGGTCATCGGGACGATCCGCGAGAAGACCAACATCCAGACCAAGAAGAAGCCGGCGGGCGGAACCGGGCTGGCGCACAAGGCCAAGCAGTTCGTCGCCAACAAGTTCGGCAACGTCAGCGACATGTACGATCAGGCGACGGGCAGGCCGAAGCAGAACGCCGAGACCGGCACGCTCAACGGCATCGCCCCCGGCAGCTACACGCCGCCGAGCCACACCGAGGTGGCGAAGGACCACGGCGAGATCGAGAACGACGGCGCCAAGGACGTGACCAAGGGCGACGCCGACGCCAAAGAGGAGCAGGGCAACTGGCTGAGCCCGA
>DASREC010000092.1:0-21941 GCA_035652295.1 Polyangia bacterium | reverse complement strand
GCGAACGTCCCGCGAAAAACGATTTTCCGCCCGCGCGCGTAGTGCAGCGGTGATCGAGCAACGCGTCAGCGCTTGCGCACGCCGTCGAACAAGCTGGTGAACAGGTGCTGCTTCCACGCCACGTCGTCGGGCGCGCGGCCGTCGAGAAAGAGCGCACGCGAGTGGCGCGCCGCCGTGAGAAAGCAGACCGTCGACGTCAGGCTGAGCACCGTCATCGCCGGATCGATGTCGCGCAGCGTGCCCTCGGCGATGCCCGCCTCCACCAGCTCGCGCGCGTGCACGTGAATGCGCTTGAACAGCTCCGGCCGCTCCTTCCACAGCGCCTTGAGGTGCTTCGCCCCGTCGAGCAGCTCGCGCACCAGCACGTCGGCGAAGCGCGGATGCTCGGTGAGCAGATCGATGTACAAGCGCAGCGCGTCTTGCGAACGCTCGGTGGCCTCGAGGATCTTCGACATCTCCTCGTAGATGTTCTGCAGCACCGCGCGGTAGAGGCCGCGCTTGGACGCGAAGTGGTAATAGATCATGCGCACGTTCAGCCGCGTGCGGCGGCTGATGCGATCGATGCGCGCGCCCGCGAACCCCGACGCGGCGAACTCCTCGGCGGCGCCCTCGAGGATGCGGTCGCGGCTCGACTCTTTCTTGACGGCGGGCACGGGAGCCGATGGTAGCAGATTCAGCGACGGCGGCGCGCCACCGCGGCGAAGAAGCCGTCGGTGTCGTGCACGTGCGGCAAAACGCGCAGGCGCGCGCCGTCGCCGATCTGGAGCGCGCGCTCGGTGCCGAGGATCTCCTTGGCCGGCACCGCTTCGAACTCGGGATGCGCGGCGAGGAACGCGTCGAACACGCCGTCGTTCTCGGCGGCGAGCACGCTGCACGTGGCGTAGATCAGCCGGCCGCCGGCGGCGACCAGCGGCGCGTAGGTGTCGAGGATCCCCCGCTGCGCCGCGAGCAGCTCGTCGAGCTCGGCCGGTTGCAGCCGCCAGCGCGCCTCCGGATTGCGGCGCAGCACGCCGAGCCCCGAGCACGGCGCGTCGGCGAGCACGCGATCGAACGCCAGCGCCGCGACCGCCTGCGGCAATTTGCCGCTGCCCTCCTCCACCGCCAGCGCCTGCACGTTGGTCAGGCCGGCGCGGCGCGCGCGCTCGCGCAGCTCGACCAGCTTGCGTTCGCTCACGTCGGTGGCGTAGAGCCGCCCGCGGTTGCCGAGCAGCGCGCCGAGCGCCAGCGTCTTGCCGCCCGCGCCGGCGCACGCGTCGAGCACCAGTCCGCGCGGCGGCGGCGCCACCAGCTCGGCGATCGCCTGGCTGCCCGCGTCCTGCAATTCGAACCGCCCGTCCTTGAACGCCTGCAAGCCGTACGCGTTCAGGTGCGTCTCGAGGTCGAGCCCGTCGGGCGCGAGCGCGCTCGGGTGCGAGCCGACGCCCTCGACTTGCAGCCGCGTGGCCAGCTCCTCGCGGGTGTTCTTGAGCCGATTGGCGCGCGCGGTGAGCGGCGCGCGGCGGTTCATCGCCGCCAGCAGGCGCGCGGCTTCGTCGAGGCCGCGCTCGTCGGCGAGGCGCGCCACGATCCAGTCGGGATACGACTCGCGCACCGCCACGCGCTCGCGCTCGTCGGCGATCGACGACACGCGCGCGCCGGCGTGGCGCAGCCGCTCGCGATCGACGCCGGCCGCGCGCAGCTCCGCGTCGAGCGCCTCGCGCGCCTCCGCCGGCGCCGCGGGAAACTCGCGCTCCAGCCACGCGAGGTAAAGCTGCAGCGCACCCGGCTCCGCCTCTCCGACGGAGAACGCCAGCAGCCGCCGCCAGCGGATCATCCCGTAGATCGCCTCGCCGAGGAACCGCCGCTCGTGCGAGCGCAGCTCGCGCACGCCGCGAAACGCGCGCTGGAGGTACTGCGGGGCGTTCACCCAATCGCCGGCCGCGCGCGCGTAGATCTCGACCACGCGACGTCGGACGCGCCCGTCGCGCGCAGCGTCGGCGACGGCGACGCGGTGCGGCGTGTTTCCACTGCTTAAATTCGATTGACGGGTCATAGTCTGGTCGATAGAACGAACCCATTGAGCCGACGCATTCGCGTCGAGGGAGTACCATGAAGGATTCATCGTCGCCAAGCTCCGCCGCGCCTGCCGCGGTGAAGCCGGAGGCCGTACCGCAGAAGGGCAACCTCTATACGATCGTCCAGGGCCAGCTCGAGAAGGCCGGCAAGGCGATCAACCTTTCGCGCGAGGTGACGATCATCCTCTCGCAGCCGAAGAACGAGCTGATCGTCAACTTCCCGGTGCGCATGGACGACGGCTCGTATCGTCTGTTCAAGGGCTACCGCGTGCAGCACAACAACATCCTCGGCCCGTACAAGGGCGGCATCCGCTATCACGAGGACGTGTCGCTCGACGAGCTCAAGGGCCTGGCGGCGGCGATGACGTGGAAGTCGGCGCTGCACGACATCCCGTTCGGCGGCGGCAAGGGCGGCATCAAGTTCAACCCGCGCCTGCACTCGAAGGGCGAGCTCGAGCGCATCACGCGCCGCTACACGCACGCGCTCGGCTCCAACATCGGCCCCGAGTTCGACATCCCCGCGCCCGACGTCGGCACCAACGGCCAGACGATGGTGTGGATCATGGACACGTTCATGAACGTGGTCGGGTTCACCGAGAAGAACGCCATGCGCCGCGTGGTCACCGGCAAGACCATCGCGTCGGGCGGCAGCTACGGGCGCGAGACGGCCACCGGGCAGGGCGTGGTCCACTGCATCACCGAGTGGGCGCGCGATCGGCGCTTCAACCTGAACGGCTGCAGCTTCACCGTGCAGGGGTTCGGAAACGTCGGCTCGCACGCGGCGCGCATCCTGTCGAAGATGGGCGCGTCGATGGTCGCCGTCGGTGACTACAAGGGCTACATCGCCAATCCGGAAGGCTTGAACCCGCACAAGCTGGCCGAGCACGTGACCAACACCGGCTCGGTCGAGGGCTACAAGCACTCCAAGCCGATCACGCGCGAGGAGTTCTTCAACATCGAGACCGACCTGTTCATCCCGGCGGCGCTCGAATTGGAGATCGGCGAGAAGGAGGCGCGCGCGCTCAAGTGCAAGGTGGTGGCCGAGGGCGCCAACGGGCCGACGTATCCGGAGGCGGAGCAGATCCTGCTCGACCGCGGCGTCGACGTGCTGCCGGACATCCTGGTCAACTCGGGCGGCGTGATGGTGTCGTACTTCGAGTGGCTGCAGAACAAGCGGTCGGAGCGGTGGGAGCTGGAGGAGGTCGAGCACAAGCTGGAGACGCGCATGAAGCGCACCTACGGGCTCGTGCGCGACTTTGCCGTCGAGCGGAAGCTCGATTACCGGACGGCGGCGTATGCGCTCGGGTTGCAGCGGATCGAGACGGCGTACTCGGAGCGCGGCATCTTCCCGTAAGCTACTTCCCTTTCGCCAGCTACTTCCCTTTCGCCAGTTACGGTCGAATCTTCAGCTCGGCGGCGAGGGCGCGCGCCTCCGGATCGGCGGGGGCGAGCTCGAGCGCTTCGTGCGCGCGGCGAGCGGCTTCGGGGCGATCGTTGCGCTGCAGCGCCACGCGGGCGAGGCCGACGAGCGGCGCCGGCTCGCGCGGGGCGCGGGCGCGCGCGGCGGCGAAATCGGCGGCCGCCCCGTCGAGCTCGCCGAGCGCGAGCCGATAGCGCCCGCGGTTCACGCGCGCCACCACGCGCCCCGGCTCGCGCTCGAGCACGCGCGTGCACAGGTCGCGCGCGCCGGCGAAATCGCCGCGCCGCGCCTTCACCACCGCGAGATCGGTCGCCGCCACCGCGTCCTCCGGCCGCGCGCCGAGCGCCGCTTCGAACAGCGCCCCCGCGCGCGTCTCGTCGCCGCGCTGGAGGTACAGCCGTCCGAGCGACGAGAGCGCGTTCGCCGCCAGCCGCCGCACCAGCGGATCGCCGCCCGGCGCCAGCCATTCGTCGACGGCGGCGGCGAACGGCCGCGCGGCCGGCAAAGGCGGCGCAGCGGCCACCAGCGGCTCGACGGGAACGCCCGGCTCGAGCACGCCCTCGGGCGGCGCGCCCTCGCCCGGTTCCCACAGGATCGCGCGCGCGCCCAGCTCGCGGTGCAGGAGCTGCGCGAGCAGCTCGTCCTCGCCGGCGATGCGCTCGCGCTCGGAGCGCCCGGCGAACGGATCGCGCACCTCGCCGCCGGCGCGCGCGATGCGCTGCGCCACCAGCGCGCCGTCCCAGAGCTGCTGCCGCACCAGCGCCGTCACGTCGGGGCGCGCGCCGGCGACGGCCTGCTCGTACAAGATCCCCGCCGACAGATCATCGGACGTGGTGAGCGCGAGCGCGCGCGGCGGCGCCTCGGCGAGCGCGGCGCGCGTCCAGCGGCCGGCCTCCGGACCGAGCGACAGCTTGGCGTCGAGATCGGCGAGCGCGGCGGGCAAACACACGCCGAGCGCCAGCGCGCCGCACGCCCACGGCGCCGCGCGCGCGCCCAGCCGTCGCGACGCGGCCGCGATCCCGCAGCCGGCGGCGAGCGCCAGGCCGAGCGCCGTCGGCACGCCGTCCTGCAGATCCTCCAGCCCCATCGGGTTGACCCACGCCGAGTACAGCGCGTCGGAGGCGAGCATCACCGCGAGCACCACGCCGAGCACGCGCGTCTCGCGGCGGCGCACGAGCCACGCGAGCCCGCCGGCCGCCGCCAGCAGCGACGGCACGCCGAGCTGCGCCTCGACCTGGCGCGCGAACGCGTACAGCCGCTCGCCGAGCGCGCGCGGGTCGTGCGTGAGAATTTGATCCGCGTACGCGCGCCGGATGCGCGCTGCCGACAAGTGATCGAGCACCGCGCCGAGCGTGCGCGGATCGGCCCAGTCGGCCGCCGGCGAGCGCGCAGCGCGCAGCGGCAGGTACGCGACCACCGCGGCGCCGAGCGCCAGCGCGATCGGCGCCAGCACCGGCCAGCGATCGCCGCGCCGCAGCCGCACCAGCGCCCAGATCGCGCACGCCGGCCCGACGAGGATGCGCAGCTGCGCGTGCAAGCCGAGCGACAGCCCGCCGACCAGCGCCAGCAGCGGACCCGCCGCGCGATCGCCTGCCGCCGCGCGCCGCAACAAAAAAAGCGCCAGCGCGATCGCCGCCGCGGTCGGCGCGTACACCTCCGCCACCGTCGAGGATTTCGAGAACGTGAGGCCCGCGACCAGCAGCGCCGCCGCGCCCGCGCCGCCGACCTCCGCCGCCGCGTCGCCGCCCGCCGCGTCGCGCACCAGCCGATACGTGAGCCACGCCGCGATCGCGCCGGCGAGCGCCGACAAGAGATTCACGCGCAGCGCCACCTCGCCGAGCGGCACCAGCGCCGCCGCTTTGCCAAGCAGGCACCAGAGCGCGAACCCGGTCTCGTGCGCCACGCCGAGCGTGAACGCCGCGGTCGTCAGCTCGCCCGAGTCGCGCAGGTAGAGCCCCGGCGCCGCCGCGCACGCCAGCACCGCGAAGGCGATGGTCACCACCGCGAGGCCGGCGCGCGTCACGCCTCATCGTAGTCGGTAGCGCCCCGGATTGACAGCCTCGGTCCCCCAAGTTACGACTGCGCCGCTTGACGGAACTCTTCAGCGCCCCATGTCTGAAGGGCCGCGGCCACAACTCCATGGAGATCGTTCGCGGCCATAGCGCGCTCGGCCGGCGGCTCGACCGCCCGGTGATCGCGATCGGCAACTTCGACGGGGTCCATCGCGGACATGCGTTCATCTTCGACGAGGTGCGCAGGATGGCGGCGCCCGGCGCGGAGGCGGTGGTGCTGACGTTCGAGCCTCATCCGGCGAAAGTGCTGGCGCCGCAGTTCGCGCCGCCGCTGATCACGCCGCTTCAGCGCAAGCTGGAATTGATCGCGGAGCACGGCATCGACGTGACGGTGGTGCAGCCGTTCGACCAGGCGTTCGCCGCGCTCTCGCCCGTCGAGTTCGTCGACCGCGTGCTCGACCGCGGGCTCGGCGCTCAGCACGTGTGCGTCGGCGCCAACTTCACGTTCGGGCGCGCGCGCGCGGGGACCATCCCGGTGCTCGGCGAGCTGGCGCGCGAGCGCGGGTTCGAGCTGCACGTGATCCCCGACGTGACCGTCGACGGGATGATGTGCTCGTCGACCAAGGTGCGCGAGTTCGTGCTCGAGGGGCGCATCGACGGCGCGCGCCTGGTGCTCGGCCGCGATCCGGAAGTCGAAGGCGAGGTGGTGCGCGGCGACGGGCGCGGCAAGTCGATCGGCGTGCCGACGGCGAACCTCAAGCCCGACACCGAGCTGTTGCCGAAAGAGGGCGTCTACGCCGGTTGGGCCGAGCGGATCGGCGAACCGCGAAAGTGGCCCGCCGCGATCAACATCGGCAACAACCCGACGTTCGGCGGCGCGAAGGTGACCGTGGAGGCGCATCTGCTCGACGCCGACGTCGAGCTGTATGGCGCGCGATTGCGGCTCGGGTTCGTCGAGCGGCTGCGCGGAGAGCAGCGGTTCCCGTCGGTGGATGAGCTGGTGGCGCAGATCCGCCGCGACGTCGAGAAGACGCGCGCGGTCATGAGGAATCGATGAGCGCGACGGATGACGACAAGACGAAGCCCAAGGTGAGCGGCGCCGCGAAGCCGGGCGCGCGCGAAAAGACCGACGTCGAAAAACCCGCGGCGGAGAAGCGCGCGGGCGAGAAGCTCGCAGGCGAAAAGCTCGACGGCGAAAAGCTCGACGAAGCGCGCGCGAGCGAGAAGTCGAAGAAGAAGCGCGGGCCGTCGCGCGCCGGCTTCGACATCCCGTCGTCGACGGTGCACCCGCACGCCGACGAGCTGGAGACGCTGACCATGGCGCGCCTCTACGCCGCCGAGGGGCAGCTCGATCGCGCGCTCGAAATCTACGAGAAGCTGGCGGCGCTCGATCCCGACGACGAGGAGCTGCGCGCCAGCCTCGACGCGCTCCGCAAGAAGCGCGGCGAGAAGAAGCCCGCCGCCGCGCCGCCGCCGGCGCAACCGGCACAGCCGAGCGGACCGCAGGAGCCGATCGGCATGCTCGATCTCGAGGAGCTGCCCGAGACCTACGGCGTCGACGAGTGCGAGGTGATCGACAAGGATCCGGCGTGGGTGTTCGCCTATTGGGAGGTCACCGACGCCGGCCTCTCCGCCGCGCGCGCGCAGCTCGGCCCGAGCGCCGGCTCGGCGCGGCTGGTGCTGCGGCTGTTCACCACGCTCGCCGGACCGGGCGGCGTCGAGCGCGAGATTCACGACGTCGACCTGCAGTGGAACCACGGGCGGCGCTATCTGCCGGCGCCGCACCCGGGCGCGCACCTGCGCGTCGCCGTCGGGCTGCTCTCGGTCGAAGGCTACTTCGCGCCGATCGCGCACTCGTCGCTCTTGCGCGTGCCGCCCGCCGAGCCGGGACCCGAGGGGCCGACCGAGTGGATGGAGGTGGTGCCGGGCCGCACGCGCGGGCGCGAGCGCGAGTCGCTGGTGATCGTGCGCCGCGGTCACGACCACGCCGAGCGCGGGCCGCGTTCGGCGCCTCCGCCGGGCGCGCAGCCGGGCGGTCCCGCTTCCGTCGGCCGCTGGCCCGGCGGCGGCTCGTCCTCGCCCAAAGGAGGCCAGTGATGGCCGCCGGCGAGCTCGCCTTCGTCCTGCACGCGCACCTGCCGTTCATCCGCCACCCCGAGCACCGCTATCACCTCGAGGAGAACTGGCTCTACGAAGCGACGACCGCGACCTACCTGCCGCTGCTCGAGGTCTTTCGCGGCCTCCAGCGCGACAGCGTCCCCTATCGCTTCTCGATCTCGATGTCGCCGCCGCTGGTCACCATGCTGCGCGACGATCTGCTCAAGACGCGCACCGCCGCGTATCTCGATCGGCTGCTGCGTCTCGGCGACGAGGAGCTGCGCCGCACGCACGGCGACCCGACGTTCCACAAGCTGGCGCGTTTCTACGCGGACCGATTCGCTCGGTTAAAAGCGCTCTATGACGCGATCCACGGCGACGTGGTCGGCGCGTTCGCGGCGCTCCAGGACGCCGGCCTCGTCGAGATCATCACCGTCGGGGCGACCCACGGCTACCTGCCGGTGATCCGCGAGGCCACGGCGCGACGCGCGCAGATCCAGGTGGCGTGCGAGAGCTACCAGCGGCACTTCGGGCGCTGGCCCCGCGGCATCTGGCTCCCCGAGTGCGGCTACGCCGAGGGCGTCGACGCGATCCTCGCCGACGCGGGGCTGCGCTACTTCTTCCTCGACTCGCACGGCGTGATGAACGCGCGCCCGCGCCCGCCGCTCGGCATCCACGCGCCGGTGTACTGCAAGACCGGCGTGGCGGCGTTCGGGCGCGACCTCGAGTCGTCGAAGCAGGTGTGGTCGGCGCGCGAGGGCTATCCCGGCGACGCGACGTACCGCGACTTCTACCGCGACATCGGGTTCGATCTGCCGCTCGATCAGATCGGCCCGTACATCCATCCCGACGGGATCCGCCTGCACACCGGCTACAAATATTTTCGCGTCACCGGCGCCGACGTCGATCTCTCGCGGAAGCAGCCGTACGATCCCGACGCCGCGCGCGAGAAGGCGGCGACGCACGCGGGCAACTTCGTGTTCAACCGCGGGCAGCAGGCGACGCACCTGGCGGCGCACATGGATCGCCGGCCGCTCATCGTCTCGCCCTACGACGCCGAGCTGTACGGGCACTGGTGGTTCGAGGGGCCGATGTTCCTCGATTTCCTGGCGCGCAAGATCGCGTTCGATCAGGAGACGGTGCGGCTCACGACGTGCGCCGAGTACCTCGAGCAGAATCCGGTGAACGCGGTGGTCGAGCCCTCGCCGTCGTCGTGGGGCGACGGCGGCTACTCGGCGGTGTGGGTCGACGGCTCGAACGATTGGATCTACCGCCACGTGCACCGCGCCGAGGGGCGCATGCAGGATCTGGCGCGGCGCTTCAAGGACGGCGCGGGCGAGCTCGAGCGGCGCGCGCTCAACCAGGCGGCGCGCGAGCTGCTCCTCGCGCAGTCGTCCGATTGGGCGTTCATCATGAAGACGGCGACGGCGGTGAAGTACGCGTGCGATCGCGTGAAGGCGCACCTGGCGCGCTTTCGCCGGCTCGATCGCGAGATCTCCGACGGGCGCATCGACGCGGGCTGGCTCGCCGATCTCGAGTCGCGCGACAACATCTTCCCCGAGCTCGACTACCGCACCTACGTCTGAGCGGGCTCTTCGAGCAGGGCGCGATAGACGGCCGGGTCGACGTTTCCGCCCGAGACGACGATGCAGCCGCGGCCGCCGCGAAATTTTTCCGGCGCGGTGAACAGCGCGCCGAGCGAGAGCGCGCCGGTCGGCTCGGCTTTCAAGTTGGCGAGCGCGAACAGCAGGCGCACGCCCTCGGCGATCGCCGGCTCGTCGACCTCGACGATCGAGTCGAGGCCGGTGCGCAGGATGTTCCAGTTGTGCTCGCCGAGGCTGACGGTGCGCGCGCCGTCGGCGAGCGTCTGCGGCTCGACCTGGTTGCGCACGATCTTTCCTTCGCGCAGTGAGCGCGCGGCGTCGTTGCCGGCGAGCGGCTCGGCGCCGATCACGCGCGCGGCCGAGCCGACGGCGCGCAGCCCGGTGATGATCCCCGACGTGAGCCCGCCGCCGCCGACGGGCGCCACGATCCAGTCGAACGGCCGCGTCGCCAGCTCGGCGCCGAGCGTGGCGTTGCCGGCGATCACCAGCGGGTCGTCATACGCCGACGCCAGGTACGCGTCGGGGTACGCCAGGCCCAGCTCGGCGACGCGCGCGGCGCGGCTCACCTGCTCGACGTCGATCAGATCGACCGTGCCGCCGAACTCGCGCACCGCCTCGATCTTCACCAGCGCCGAGGTGTCGGGCATGACCACGGTCGCGCGCTTGCCGACGAGCGCGCACGCATAGGCGAGCGCCTGGCCGAAGTTCCCCGACGACGCGGTGATCAGGTGCTCGTGCGGCACCGACGCGGCGACGTGATAGGCCGCGCGGAACTTGAAGCTGCCGGTGTGCTGAAAAGTTTCGCTGACGATCGTCAGCGAAATTCCCAGGCGCTGCTGCAGGCGCGGCGCCTCGATGAACGTGGTGGGGCGCGCCATCTCGGCGACCGGGCGCGCGTTCGCGCTCACGCGCCCAGCTCCGCGTCGAAGATCACCTGCACGCGCTCGCCCGGCACGAGGCCGTCCACCGCGGCGAGCACGCGCTCGGCCAGCGCCGGATCGCCGCGCCCGTCGGCGGTGCGCAGCGCGATGGTGAGCCGCGGCTTGCGCTCGCGCTCGGGGTTGAACGTCTGGTGCAGGCGCCAGCTCACGACGCGCGGGTGCGCGGCGAGCAGCACGTTGAGCGCGCTCTCGAGCGCCGGCTGCGGCGCGGGCGGCTGCGAGACCAGGATCGGCTCGTCGAGCGGCACCGGCTGGCCGGCGAGCAGCCGCTCGAACGGGATCGGCTGGCGCGCGATCAGCGCCTCCAGTTCGTCGGCGTCGAGCTCGAGGAAATGTTGGTCGAACGGATCGATCACCACGCCGCGCAGATCGTCGCCGAGGAGCGCGCGCGCCAATTCGAGCGCGGCGCGCGCGTCGAGCGCCATGATCTCGGGCGCGCCCCAGCCGGCGCGCGCGGCGGCGTCGTGCAGCGACAGGCGGCTGGTGAACAGCGGGCAGAAGCGGCGGCCCGCGTGGTTGACGAGCACGTGCGCGGCGAACGGCTCGGCGCGCGCCACCGGCAGGTAGAACGCGCCGCCGTCGAGCGCGTCGACCAGCAGCTTGACGTCGCTGCGCCGGCCGCGCCGCGCGGCGCGCACCACGTCGGCGAGCGGGCGCGTCACTCGAGCGTCTCCGAGCGGAAGAACTCCTCCTCCTCGTGCGACGTCGCGCCGGCGAGCAGCGCCTTGCGCCGGCGCTCGCGGCGCAGCGCCCACCAGACGCCGAGCGCCACCAGCAGGAAGCCGTGCCCGCCGACGGCGGCGGTCACCACGGCGACCCACAAGACGCCCGGCTGCTTCCCTTTCGCCAGCAGCGGCGCGTCGCCGATCGCGATCTTTTCGCCGACGAGCCGCTCGCGCGCCCGGGCGGCCGCCCGGCCGTGGCCCGCGCCGTAGCCGATCACGCCCGAGACGATCGCCGCCACCGGCGGCGGCGCGACCCGCGCGCGGTAGACGTGGCTGATGGTCGACGCCAGGATCAGATCGTCCTCGACCAGCGCGAACAGGCGCGCGGGCGGCTTCTCCTCGTCGCAGTCTTCGCGCGCGCTGAGCGGCGTGAACACGCGGTCGTGATCCTCGGTCTCGGGCGGCTGCGCGCCGATGCGGTAGGCCCGCCCCGACGGGCCGACGCCGATCGCCAGGTCGTGGCGCACGCAGCCGAACACCGCCACCCAGCCGCGCGCGCCGCCCAGCTCCTCGACCGTCAGATCGCGCCGCGCGCCCGACGACGCCAGCCGCGCCTCGTCGAGCCCCGAGCGGAGCGCCACGGCCGACACGCCGAGGACGCCGAGCGCGAGCGGGATCAGCACGAGGTAGAGGCGCGGCACGCGAGAAGCCTAGCAGGGTCGTGGAAAACTCGCCTGCGGCGCGCGCGCGACCGCCGGGCGAGCGAGCACAAAACGCACACGGCTCGCGGCGCGCGCGCTGAGATTGCACACTCGCGAGGCCGCGCGCCGCGCTCGCTCGACCGCCGCGCCCCCGTCGACGCGGCATGTAGCGTGCAAGTTTCTCGTCGCGCATGACTGAAGGAATTCGCCCGACCGAGTGGACCGACCTGCCGCCGCGCCGCGCACTGGGTGAACCGGTGCGGGTGCTGATCGTCGACGACGAAGAGGACTTTCTCGAGATCACGTCGGCGCTGCTGTCGAGCGCCGGCTTCCAGGTCGAGTGCGCGCGCGCCGCCGGCGAGGCGATCGCGCGCGCGGTGCGCCGGCCGCCCGACGTGATCCTGCTCGACATCCTCCTGCCCGGCTGCGATGGGCTCGACATCCTCGAGACGCTGCGCACCGAGCCGGAGACCGCGGGCGTGCCGGTGCTCGCGTGCACCGCGCTCGGGCAGCGCGACTCGGGGCCGATGCTGGTCGAGGCCGGCTTCGACGGGATGGTGGCCAAGCCGGTCGACTGGCCGGCGCTCGCGCGGCTGCTGCAAGAGACTGTACCCGGCGCTTGATCGCCTGAGCCGCGCTTGCTAGCGTCCTCCCTTCGTCGGAGGAGCCGCAATGTTCGTCGGAGCCATGACCGCGCTCGTCACGCCCATGCGCGACGGGCACCTCGATCTCGAAGCCCTCGAGCAGCTCGTCGAGGCGCAGCTCGCCGGCGGCATCGACGGGCTGGTCCCGTGCGGCACCACCGGCGAGTCGGCCACGCTCAGCCACGAGGAGCACGCCGAGGTCGTGCGCCACGTCGTCAAGGTCGCGCGCAAGCGCGTGCCGGTGATCGCCGGCGCGGGCTCGAACTCGACGGCGGAGGCGATCGCGCTCTCGAAGGCGGCGCGCGCGGCCGGCGCCGACGGCCTCCTGCACATCACGCCCTACTACAACAAGCCGACGCAGGACGGGCTCTACCACCACTTCAAGGCGATCGCCGAAGCGGTGCCGCTGCCGATCATCTTGTACAACGTTCCGTCGCGCACGAGCTGCGACATGCTGCCCGACACGGTCGCGCGCTTGTGCGAGGTGGCGAGCATCGTCGGGATCAAAGAGGCGACGGGGCAGGTGGTGCGCACGCAGCAGCTCGTGGCGAAGATCGGCGAGCGGCTGGCGATCGTCTCGGGCGAGGACGCGATCAATTTTCCGCTCTACGCCGTCGGCGCGCGCGGCTGCATCTCGGTGGTGTCGAACGTCGCGCCCAAGCTGGTCGCCGACTGTTGGGACGCGGCCGCCGCCGGCGACTACGCGCGCGCGCGGGCGCTGCACTACCAGTCGCTGCCGCTCGCCGACGCGCTGTTCCTCGAGACCAACCCGATTCCCGCCAAGGCGGCGCTGGCGATGATGGGGCGCATCGGGCCGGAGATTCGCCCGCCGATGTACCCGATGAGCGCGCCTCAGCGCGAGCGGCTGCGCGCGGTGCTCGTCGAGAACGGGCTGGTATGAGCACGCGCGCGCCGGGCGGCGCGGGGCCGCTGGTCGTCGGCGTGAACGGCGCCGGCGGCAAGATGGGGCGCATGATCGTCAAGGTGCTGGCCGAGACGCCGGGCGCGAAATTGGGCGCCGCCGTCGAGCACGCCGGCTCGGACGCGCTCGGCAAGGACGCGGGCGCGCTCGCCGGCGTCGAGCCGCTCGGCGTCGCGATCGAGAAGGACGCCGCCGCCGCGCTCGCGCGCGCGCAGGTGATGATCGACTTCACCGCGCCGGCGTCGACCGCCGAATTGGTCGCGCGCGCCGCCGAGCGCAAGGTCGCCGTGGTCATCGGCACCACCGGGCTCGGCGAACGCGAGCTCGAGGCGGTGCGGCGCGCGGCCGAGTCGACGGCGATCGTGCACTCGGCCAACATGTCGCTCGGCGTGAACGTGCTGTTCGGTCTGCTCGACGCCGCCGCGCGCGCTCTCGGCGACGCCTACGACGTCGAGATCGTCGAGCTGCACCACCGCCAGAAAAAAGATTCTCCGTCGGGGACCGCGCTGGCGATGGCGCGCGTGCTCGCGGACGCGCTCGGCCGCGACCTCGGGCGCGACGCGCGCTACGGCCGCGAAGGCCAGGTCGGCGCGCGCACCACCGACGAGATCGGCGTGCTGGCGGTGCGCGGCGGCGACATCGTCGGCGAGCACACCGCGTACTTCTGCGGGCTCGGCGAGCGGCTCGAGCTCACGCACCGCGCGTCGTCGCGCGAGACCTTCGCGCGCGGGGCCGTGCGCGCGGCGCAGTGGGTGGCGTCGCGCGCGCCCGGGCTCTACGACATGCAGGACGTGCTCGGCCTCCGTCGGTGAAGACGGATTACTCCAAGCTCTTGACCGAGGCGGCGCATCCGCGCGCCGCGCACCTCGAGGAGCGATCGCTCGAGGAGATCGTCGAGCTCTTGATCACCGAAGAGGCCAAGGCGCACCGCGCGGCGCTCGCGTGCCGCCGCGAGATCGCGCGCGCCGCCGAGCTGGTGGTGGCCGCGCTGTCGTCGGGCGGGCGGCTCATCTACGCCGGCGCGGGCACCAGCGGGCGCCTCGGCGCGCTCGACGCCGCGGAGCTGCCGCCGACGTTCGGCTCGTCGCGCGCGCAGGTGATCGCGCTGCTCGCCGGCGGTCCGCGCGCGATGCTGCGCTCGATCGAAGGCGCGGAGGATCGCGGCGGCTCGGCGGCGGTCAAGCTGGCGCGCCTCGGCGTCGGCGAGCGCGACGTGGTGTGCGCCATCGCGGCGTCGGGCGTGACCGCGTTCGCCCGCGCCGCGCTCAAGACCGCGCGCGAGCGCGGCGCGCGCACGGTGTTCGTCACCTGCGTCAAGTCGCCCGAGCACGCCGCGCTGGCCGACGTGGTCATCGCCGCCACCGTCGGGCCCGAGGTGCTGGCCGGCTCGACGCGCCTCAAGGCCGGCACCGCCACCAAGATCGTGCTCAACGCGCTCTCGACGGCGAGCATGGTCAAGCTCGGCAAGGTCTACCGCGGCCGCATGGTCGACGTGGTGGCGACCAATCAAAAGCTGCGCGACCGCGCGCGGCGCATCGTCGCCGAGCTGACCGGCGCCGACGCGCGGACGGTGCGCGCGCTCCTGGCGCAGGCGGGCGGGCGCGCGAAGCTGGCGCTGGCGATCCACGCGCTCGGCGTGGCGCCCGCCGAGGCGGCGCGCCGGCTCGACGCCGCGGGCGGCGATCTGCACCGGCTGCTCGACGGCAAATTGCCGCTCAGCAAAAAACGTCGGCGACGGTGATGAGGCCGCGCGGCGCGCGCGGGAGGCGCACGAGCGCGTTCACCATCGTGCCGACCGTGCCGCGATCGCCCTGCGTGCCGCCGGCGATCAGCACGTCGAGCGGCGGATCGCCGTCGAGGATCACGCGATCGTGCGGCTCGGGCGCGCCGACGAACATGTCGAGCGCCAGGCTGATGCGCACCTCGCGCTCGACCGAGCCGAGCCCGCGCTGGCGGATCCCGAGGCAGCGCCCGTCCGAGCCGAGCGCCGGCGCGATGGTCTCCTCGTAGCCGTCGAGCGTCCAGCCGAGCCCGCGCGCGATCAGGTGCGCCGACTCGCGCAGGCCGACGTGACCCAGCCGCCGCTCGGCGACGCCGACGGCGAACTCGGCCTGCGTCAGCCCCTCGCCGACTTTCTTGCGCAGCGGCCCGCGGCGTTTTGCCGCATCGACCACGCGCTCGACGGTGACGCGCTCGACGCGCACGCACGCGCCCGCGAGCTGCAGCACCAATCGATCCATCACGAAGCCGGGGTTCACGCCGGTGCCGATCACGGTCACGCCCGCGCGGCGCGCCCGCTCGTCGAGCGCCGCCCAGCGCGCCGGATCGATCGCCGGCGCCGCCAACTCCTCGCACGTCGACGCCACGTGCACGCCGGCGTCGATCGCGATCTCCAGATCGCGCGTCACGTGCTCGAAGCGCGACGACGTCGCCAGCGCCAGCGCGCGCACCGCGCCTCCACCGATCGCGTCGGCGAGGCGCGGCGAGATCTTCACGCCGTCGGGCGCACCGGGCACGCGCTCGGCCAGCGGTTTGCCGTCGAGCGCGGGATCGAGATCGACCGCCGCCGCCAGCCGCACGTCGCTGCGCGCCGCGAGCGCGCGCGCGATCTCGACGCCGATCGGGCCCAGCCCGACGATCGCCACCGGCAGCGGCGTCACTCGACCCCGGGCGCGCCGCCCTGCGCGGCTTCGGCGGCGGCGCGGCGCAGCGCCTCCTCCATCATCGCCATGCGCTGCTCCTCGCCGCGCAGCTGCGTCTCCATCTCCAGCAGCCGCGCGCGCACGTCGTCGACGTGGGCCGCGCGCGCGCCCTCGGCCTCGAGCCGCCGCTCGGCGTCCTCGAGCTCGCGCTTGAGCTGCTTGATGCGCTCCTTGCGCTCGCGCGACTCGTTCTCCGCCTTGCGCGCGCGCTCGGCCTCGGCGTCGCGCTGTAGCGCCAGCCGCTCGTTCTCCAGCGCCGCGCCGGCCGCGCGCGCCTCGGCCTCGGCCACGCGCGCGCGCGCCTCGTTGCGATCGTGCAGCGCGCGCCGCTCCTCGGCCACCAGCCGCTCGGCGCGCGCCCGCTCGTGCGACGCCGCCTGCGCCGCGCGCTCCACCGCCGCGCCCGAGCGCGCCAATTCGAGCGACAGCTCCGCCAGCCGCGCGCGCGACTGCGACAGCTCGGCCTCCATGCGCTCGACCTCGGCGACCGGTGGATGGTGCCGCTCGAAGGCGATCAGCTTGGCGTCGCGCGCCGCGACCTCGTGGCGCAGCGCCTCGACCTCGCGCTCGCGCTCCTTGAGCGACTGCCGGGTGCGCAGCGCCGCCTCGGCGCGTTCGCGCGCGAGCCGCTCGACGTCGGAGAGCAGCCGCCCGAGCCGCTCGCGATCGGCGTGCGCGCTCTCCAGCTCGGCGCCGTGCGCGGCCGCGCCGGCGGCTGCCTGCTTCTGCGCCTCGAGCGTCTCCGCTTCCAGCCGGCGCAAGAGCTCGGCGCCGCGCTCGCGCTCCTGCTCGAGCGACAGCTCGGCCTCGCGCAGCTCTCGCTCGAGCGCCACCACGCGCCCGTGCAGCGTGTCGATGCGCGCGGCCGCGGCGCGCTCGGCGCTCTCGGCGGCGGCGCGCGCGGCCTCCTCGTCGTGCACCGTGCGCTCGGCCTGCGCGCGCACCGCCAGCACCGCGGCGTCGCCCTCCTCGCGCGCGCGCGCCATCTCGCGCGCGCCGGCCGCCTGCGCCTGCGCCGCGCGCAGCTGCTCCAGCTCCTCGCGCGCCGCCTTCAGCTCGACGACGGCGTCCTTCCGCTCCTTCTCCGATCGCGTCAGCTCCTCGCGCAGCTGCACCGCCTTCTTGGTCGCCTGCTCCATGGCGTGCATCAGCTCGACCGACGCCAGCTTGCGCGCGTCCTTGAGCTTGCGCACCGTGTCCTCGCGCACCTCGGCCGCCGCGGCCTCGGCCTCCGAGCGCGCCTTCATCGCCTTCCACGCGTCGGCGCGCGCGTCCTCTTCGCGCGTCTTGAGCCTGGCGTTCTCCGCCTCCAGCTCGGCCACGCGCGCGTCGGCGCTGACCGGCGGCGCGGCGGCGGATGCAGTAAAACCGCTCGGATTGGCATTTTGACCGAGTATACGGCCCTGGGCCTGCGCCAGCTCGAGGCGCGCGTGCCGCTCCTTCGCCTCCGCGGCGGCGGCGCGCTCCTCGGCGCGGCGGGCGGCTTCGCGCAACGACTCGGCGCCTCGCGCCTCGCGCTCGAGCTCGGCGATCAGCGCGTCGCGCTCCTTCAGCTCGGCGCGCGCGCCGTCCATCGCCAGCGCGTGCAGGCGGGCGGCCTCGCGCGCCTCGTCGAGCGCGCGCTCGCGCGTCGAGAGCCGCTCGCGCAATTCGGTGACGTCGGCGCTCGGCGGAGATTTCGCGGCGGGCGCGGTGGCGGAAGCCGGCGCGGGCGCAGGCGCAGGCGCGGCGATCGCGGCCGGCTCATGCTGCGCGACGTGCGCCACCGGCACTTGAACCACTGCATAGCCGCCGCCGCTCCGCTTCTCCGGCCCCGCGATCGCGACGTAGAACTCGACGCGCTCCCCCTTGTCGACCAGCGTCCCGTCGAGCAGCGGCTCCGGATCCTTGACGCCGTACTCGACCAGCGTCGCCCCGGCGAACGGCGCCTGCCCGATCATCGTCACCGCCTTGAAGCGCTTCTCCAGCCGATCGACCAGGTCGTAGTAGGAAACGCCGCTCTTCGCGCCCGGCCGATCTTTGCTCTCGCAGCCGACCACCAGCGCGCCGTCGGCCTTGAGCACGCGCCGCGCCTCGGCCACCACCGCGTCGAGCTCGCCCGGCGCCACGTCGAGCGCCAGCGCCAGGTCGAAGCTCGCGTCGGCGAGCCCGGTGCGCGACGGATCGCCCGCGCGCACCTCCACGCGATCGCCCGCCTGCGCGGCGGCGTCGCGGCCGATCACCACCACCCGCTCGGCGCCGTGCTCGACCAGCACGCCGGCGGATTTTCCGTCGCGCGGCCCGAGCTCGAGCACCTGCCCGGCGATCGAGTCCTGCAAATAAAGATAGGTCGTCAGTCGGCGTAGGTGGACGTCCAGGCGCATCGAGGCGGCATGCTAGCACGTCCGGCAGAATTGCCAGTTCGCCGTCGGCGCTCTAAGATGATGGCCGGGTGGCCGAGGACCGCAACAACTCGCTCGTCATCGACGGCGACGGAAAGGTCGCGATCGACGCCGGCGCGCAGAAGCGGCTGGCGCAATTCCCCGGCCGCTACCGCGTGATCCCGACGACCGGCGAGCTGGTGATCTTCCAGCGCGTCGCGGCGTCGGGGACGAGCGAGTCCTCGACGTCGACCATGATCCCGCCCGGGCGCGTGGCGCTGGCCGGCGAGATCGACGCGGTGGGCGGCCTCGTCGACGTGATCAACTTCATCCACGGCAACGCCTGGTCGGGGCAGCTCGCGGTGGTGCAGAACACCGTGCGCAAGACGATCTACTTTCGCCGCGGCGACGTGCGCACGGCGGCGTCGAACGTCGCCGAGGATCGCCTCGGCTCGATCCTGTATCGCTACGGCATGGTCTCGGAGGAGGCGCTGGCGAGCGCGCTCAAGCTCTCCGGCGGCACGCGGCTCGGCCACACGCTCGTCGAGCGCGGCCAGCTCACGCCGCACGATCTCTACACGTACGTGCGCAAGCAGGTGGAGGAGATCTTCTTCAGCGTGCTCACCCTGCGCTACGGCGCGTTTTATTTTTATCGCACCGGCGACGACGACGGCCCGGCGTCGCAGCTCCAGGTGTCGACCAAGACGCTGCTCTTCGAGGGCGTGCGGCGCATCGACGAGCTGTCCTACTTTCACGAGAAGCTGCCGACGCCCGAGCTGGTGCTGATCCGCCGCGAGCCGCAGCCGCAGGAGCGCCTCGGCCCGCGCGAGCAGCGCGTGCTCGGCCTCGTCGACGGCTTGCGCGATCTCGGCACCATCGCGCGGCAGAGCCACCTCGGCGAGTTCGAGACGACGAAGATTTTGTATCAGCTCCTGCAGTCGGGGTTCGTGCAGCAGCGGCCGTCGAACGCGGCGCTCGACGCCGTGAGGCACGGCGACTCCGTCGAGAACGTGTACAAGCGCATCGTCGAGACGTTCAACGTCGTCTACGCGAAGATCCACACCGCGGTGTCGCTCAAGGGCAAGCACGAGGCGCTCGCCAAGGGGCTCGAGTCGTTCTTCGGCTCGGTGGCCGACTTCGCGCCGCTGTTCGTCGGCGTCGAGCTGGCGCCCGACGGCACGCTGCCGATCACCAACGTGCTGGCCAACCTCGAGTTCGCGCCGACGGACAACAAGCTCGACTACCTGCACCGCGGGCTCAACGAGCTCCTGTTCTTCGAGCTGTTCACCGCCGGCGAGGCGGTCGATCGGCGCGAGGAGATCGAGCTGCACCAGCGGCTGAGCCAGATCTTGCGCGACCTGCCGGGCGAGTCGGATCCGGGCGATCCCGAGATCACCATCGAGCGAGACGGCGCGGCGTGAACCCGCCCGACGGGTACGCGCACTACAGCGACGTGCGTGTGCGCTTCGCCGAGACCGACGCGCAGGGCGTGGTCTATCACTCGAACTTCCTCGTCTACTGCGAGGTCGCGCGCGTCGAATATTTTCGCGCGCTCGCCGGCGGCGGACGCGACCCGTGGGACGCGCGCGACTTCCAGGCGCTGATCGCGCACGCCGAGTGCGACTACCGCTCGCCGGCGCGCTTCGACGACGTGCTGCGCGTGTGGACGCGCGTGGCGGCGGTCGGCCGCTCGAGCTTCACCTTCACGTTCCGGATCGTGCAGCGCGACGACGGGCGCCTCGTCTGCGACGCCAAGACGGTGCAGGTGGCGATCGGCCGGGAGACGCAAAAGCCCGCTCCCCTTCCAGCCGAGTGGATCGCCGCTTTGAAGGCGTTCGAGCCCTCGCTCGGTTAGCGCGAGCGGATCTCGAAGCGGGACATGACCTTGACCAGGGTGGCGTCGTCGACGTCGAGGCGGTCGACGCGCGCGCCGGGCGGACCCTTGGCGCACCAGGCGAGGAAGGCGTCGACCGACGACGCCTCGCCCTCGGCCTCGCCGTCCACCGCGCCGTCGGGCAGGTTGCGGATCCAGCCGTTGACGCCGAGCTGCATCGCCACGTCGCGCGCGTTGGCGCGGTAGGCCACGCCCTGCACCCGCCCGACGACTTTGAAGCTGACTCGCCGCTTCATCCTGGTCTTCCCCGCCCTTCCTTTTCACTTGACAGCATCGAGGGCCGCGCCTAGCTTTTTTGCCGACAATAACCAGCCGATCGCGACTTCCCAAAACTTCCCTTCATTCGAATTCGATCCCACCGGCCGGCGCCTTCGCGCTGCCCACCCGACATCGAGGAGACCGACCCATGAACCTGAGCGAGCTCAAACGCAAGAAGATGGCCGAGCTGATCCACATGGGCTCGGAGCTCAACATCGAGGGCGTCAGCGGCATGCGCCGCCAGGACCTCATCTTCGCGCTGCTCCAACACACGGCCTCCAACAAGGGCGAGGTCTACGGCGACGGCGTGCTCGAGACGCTGCCCGACGGCTTCGGCTTCCTCCGCTCCCCCGACTACAATTATCTGCCCGGTCCCGACGACATCTACGTCTCCCCGTCGCAAATTCGCCGCTTCGGCCTGCGCACCGGCGACACCGTCGAGGGGCAGATCCGGCCGCCCAAGGACGGCGAGCGCTACTTTGCGCTGATCAAGGTCGAGGCGGTCAATTTCGAGCCGCCGGAGCGCGCCCGCGAGAAGGTGTTCTTCGAAAACCTGACGCCGCTCTACCCGCAGAACAAGATCTCGCTCGAGACCGACGGCGAGAACCTGTCGGCGCGCGTGCTCGACCTGATGGTGCCGATCGGCAAGGGTCAGCGCGGGCTGATTGTCGCGCCGCCGCGCACCGGCAAGACGATGCTGTTGCAGAGCATCGCCAACAGCATCACCAAGAATCATCCTGAGGTCTACCTGATCGTCCTGCTGATCGACGAGCGGCCGGAAGAAGTGACCGACATGCAGCGCTCGGTGCGCGGCGAGGTCATCTCGTCGACCTTCGACGAGCCGGCGCAGCGCCACGTCCAGGTCGCCGAAATGGTGATCGAAAAGGCGAAGCGGCTGGTCGAGCACAAGAAGGACGTCGTCATCCTGCTCGACTCGATCACCCGCCTGGCGCGCGCCTACAACACCATCGTGCCGCCGTCGGGGAAGGTCCTGTCGGGCGGCGTCGACAGCAACGCGCTGCAGCGCCCGAAGCGCTTCTTCGGCGCGGCGCGCAACATCGAGGAAGGCGGCTCGCTGACGATCATGGCCACCGCGCTGGTCGACACCGGCTCGCGGATGGACGAAGTGATCTTCGAAGAGTTCAAGGGAACCGGCAACCTCGAGATCCACCTCGATCGCAAGCTCACCGACCGCCGCGTCTTCCCGTCAATCGACATCCAGAAGAGCGGCACGCGGAAGGAAGAGCTGCTGCTTCCCAAGGAGGACCTCAACCGCGTGTGGGTGCTGCGCAAGGTGCTCACGCCCCTCTCGCCGGTCGAGGCGATGGAGCTGCTGCTCTCCAAGATGGCGAAGACGAAGACCAACCAGGACTTCCTCGCCTCGATGTCGAACGGAAAAGGCTAGGCTCAGCGTCGGGCTGAGAGCTGAGGGCTGAGGGCTTTCGCTACGGCCGTTGAACCGCAGAACACGCAGACCGCGCAGAACATCGTTTCTTCTGCGTTCTCTGCGGGTTCTGCGGTTTTCTTTTTTCTCGCGCTCCTCGTCGGCGTTCTCGCGGCCGGGCTCCGCCCCGACGCGTTTTTCGCCGGCGACCCTGGCGTCAAGCTGAT
Source organism: Polyangia bacterium (assembly GCA_035652295.1). Taxonomy (GTDB): domain Bacteria; phylum Myxococcota_A; class Polyangia; order Palsa-1104; family Palsa-1104; genus DASREC01. The sequence continues at coordinate 56 of DASREC010000092.1, read as the reverse complement.
CGCCGCCCGCAACGCGCTTGCGCATCCCTCGCGGCCTCTCGAGATTCCGCTGCCGA
>DASREC010000091.1:0-9622 GCA_035652295.1 Polyangia bacterium | reverse complement strand
CTCCAACGTGCCGTAGGCGTCGCGCACCGCGATGGCGAAGTGCTGCCCGTTCGAGGCGCAGGCCACGCGCACCTTCTTGTCGAAGGTGATCTTGGCCAGGTCCTTGCGCGACATGTGCCGGTAGAGCGGCTTGCCTTCGGGGCTCACCGGCGCGTGATACATGCCGTTGATGATCAGCTCCTCGGCCACCAGCGCCATGCGATCGCGCACCGGCCCGCGCGCGCCGGCCAACTCGGCGTAGGCGTTGAGGACGTCGAGCGCCTTCACCTTGTCCTCGTAGCCGCCGATCTCCATGTTGTAGAGCGTCACGCCCCACGGAAAATACTTCTGCAGCCCGAACACCTGCCCGTGCAGGAGCTTCGTCACCGTGATGATGAAGTCCTCGGGCTCGAAGTGATCGTCGTAGGTGATCACGCTCCCGCAGCGCGGCATGCGCAGGCACTCGACGATCTGCGCGAAGTCCTGCACGCCGACGATGCAGATCAGCCGCTTCTCGGGAAAGACGTTCTCCAGATCTTTCGCCTTCGGCGCCTGCGGGCTGCGCAGATCGACGACCAGCAGGCTCGGCTCCTCGGCCGGCAGCTTCGACAGGTCGTTGACGAACTCGGTGACCGCGCCGGTGGCGGTCATCAGCCGCTTGAGCGAGCGGCGCATCGTCGCCTCGTTCGAGACGATCAGGATGCTGTGCCTGAGCATCGCGTCCGACCCGCGCCGCCGCTCCTGCTTCTCGCCCGCGCGCTCTCGCCCTTTTTCGGCCATCGAAAGTTACTTACCTCCGGCCTTCGCCTGGGCCGCCCCATGGCCAGCTTGCGCCTTTTGCGCCTTCTCCGCCAATTCCAGCCGCTGCTTCACGCTCGAGGTCTCGGCGTGATCCGCCTCGAGCTTGCCGATGGTGTCGCGGCGCGAAGCGATCTCTTTTTCGAAGTCGACGATCTCTTTTTGCAGGCGATCGACGCGGTCCTCGAGATCCTTCTGCTTGCGCGCCGCGTCCGCGATGATGTCGGAGATGCGGACCTTGAGCGACTCGAGCGTGGTCTTGACGACCGCGACCACCAGCTCGACGTTCGAGTCGGCGACCGGCAGCGCGCGCATGAGCTGGATCGCCTGCTCGATGCCGTACTGCGTGCGCACCTCGTCGTCGGTGGTGGAGACGGGCGCGGCGTTGGCGGCCTTCTGCGCGGCGGGACGCGGCGCGCTCGGCTTTGGATCCGAGAGCGACACCGTCTCGACGGGCGAGTCGTTGAAGTCCGAGTCGTCCGCGTGAGCCGCGGGCTTGTCGTCGCCCTTCTTGCGGTCGAAGAGCCCCATTGTGTTCCTCCTGATCGCGTCATTTTACAACGTCGCAATTTTTCGCGTAAGCTACAATCGGCGCGCTTGCGTTTCGTGCTGCTCCTCCCGTCGCTGCTGAGCCTCTTCGGCACCGGCTGCAACGACACCGCCGCGGTCGTGCGCGTCTCGTCGGACCGCGCGCCTGGCGAGCTGGACGCGGTGTGCCTGGAATTCGACGCCGACGCGGTGGCGCGCTTCGGGCGGCGCTACGACCTTCAGGCGCACGCGCTGCCGCAGACGCTGACCGCGCTCGCCGGCGGACGCTCGTCGATGCAGGCGCTGGTCTACGGATTGCGCCACGGCGTCGAGATCGCGCGCGCGCGCAAGCAGGTGCCGTTTCGCGGCGGATCGATCCTGCAGGTGGAGCTGGCGCTCGACGCGTGCGTGCCGTCGCCGCGCACGCCGATGTGGATGCCGGCGTCGTTTCAGTCGGCGGACGCGGGCGATCGCGCCGCGCTCGTGCCGTCGCCGCCGCTCGAGTCGATGGTGATGGACGCCGCGATCGCGGCCACCACCGCGCGCCTCTCGCGCTACGCCGCATCGTCGTCGGGGATCGCGGCGGTCGGCGGCGGCGTGCCGAGCGCGCCCGCGGGTCCGGTGCACCAGCTGCTCGCCGCCGATCTCGACGCCGACTGCCGGCAGGATCTGATCGTGCTCGCCGACAACACCGCGCCGCTCGTCGCCACGCGCGCGGCGACCGGCGAGTGGGTGGCGCAGCCGGGCGCGCTGCCGCCGGTGCTCGCGGGCGGCGCCACGGGTGCGGCGGCCGGCGACGTCGACGGTGACGGCAACCCCGACCTGGTGCTGGTCGGCGGCGCGGAGGCGCACCTCCTCATTAATGATGGCGCCGGCCGCTTTCGCGAAGCCGCCGCCGCGTTCGACGTCGCGCCGACCGACGCCACCGCGGTCGCGCTCGGCGATCTCGACGGCGACGGCCACCTCGACGCGGTGATCGCGCAGGGCTCGGCCGCGCCCGGACTCACGCGCGTCTACTTGAACGACGCCAAGGGCACCGGCCACTTCACCATGGTCGCCGCCGCGCTGCCGCCGCGCGCCGAGCGCGACTCGGCGATCGCGCTCGGCGACGTCGACGGCAACGGCACGCTCGATCTGGTGGTCGCGCACCTCGGCGCGCCGGTGCGGCTGTTCTTGAACCGCGGCGACGCGCTGCTCGAGGATCGCTCGTTCGGCGGGCTGCCCGATCAGGTGAGCGGCGACGTGCCGACGCTGCTGCTCACCGATCTCAACGGCGACTGCCTGCCCGACCTGGTGATCCCGCGCGCCGGCGCCGCGCCGCTGTTCTGGGCCAACGCCGGCGGCGGGCATTTTGCCGCAGGCGATCCGTTCCCCGTCGCCGCCGCGCTCGGCGCCGCCGCCGACGACGTGAACGGCGACGGCCTGCCCGACCTGCTGTTCTTCGCCGCCGGCGGGCTGACGCTGCTGGTGCAGCAGTGAAAGTGAAATCAGTTTCACTTTTTCGCGCAAAGGTGAAATGGATTTCACTTTTGCTCGCGCTCGCCGTCGCGCTGCATTCCTCGACGGCGCGCGCGGCCGATCCGGCGGAGCTGGTGCGCTCGCGCCTGGCCGAGGCGGAGAAGCGCTACGCCGACCAGGAGTACCGCGCGGCGATCGAGGCGTGCCACGCGGTGCTGTCCGATCAGGTGGCCACGCGCGATCAGCGCGCGCGCGCCTACGAGTACCTCGGCCTCTCGTGGCTGATCCTCGGCAAGCGCGCCCGCGCGCGCGAGGCGTTCGAGGATCTGCTCGCCATCGATCCGCAGTACACGCTGTCCGATCCGTCGCGCTCGCCCAAGCTGCGCCAGTTCTTCGACGAGGTGCGCGCCAGCTTCGTGCCCGGCTACCAGCGCGGCTCGGGCGAGGCGGAGCTCGAGCACGCCGCGCCGTCGGGCGCGGTGGCGGGGCGCCCGATCGAAGTCGCGGCGCTGGTGACGCGCGGCGCGCCGCTGGTCGCCGAGGTCACGCTGCACGCGCGCCGCCAGGGCCTGCTGCAATTCACCGTCGAGACGCTGCGCGCGGAGGGCGGCCGCTACACGCTCTCGTTCGCGCCGCCGCGCGAGACCGCCGACTACCTGCTCGAATATTATCTCGAGGCGCGCGACGCCAAGGGCCGCGTGATCGCGCGCGTGGCGTCGCCCGAGCGGCCGATCGCGTTGCCGGTGCGCGGCGTGCCGGCGCCCGCGGCCACGCCGTGGTTCAAGCGCTGGTACGTGTGGGCCGCCGTCGGCGGCGTGGTGGCCGCGGCCGCGATCGGCGCCACCGTCGCGGCCACCGCGCAGCGCGCGCCGAGCGGCACTTTGCCGCCGGGCCAGGTGTCGCTCGGGCTGCGCTTTTGACGGTCGCGCTGGCGGCGCTGCTCGCCTCGCTGCCGCTCGCGCTCAGCGTTTCTTCTCGTCGTTGATGCGCGCGTGCTCGAGCAGGAGCGCGGTGAGCGTCGACTGGATCTCGTCCTCGCCGCTCACCGGCCCGGCGAGGAACTCGAACGTGCCGCGCTGCCAGTCGAGCACCTGGAACACCGCCGCCGTCGGAGATTCGGGGAACAGCTCGTGCTCGAGCTCGATGCGCAGCGCGCGCCCGCGGTTCAAAAACAGCCGCGCGGCGTGCTCCTCCGACTGAAGCCGCAGCTCGCCGCTCTTCTGCTCCATCTGCAGGAACGACAGCAGCGACGCCATCGACACCTGCGACAGATCGCCGCGCAGCGAGCTGCCGCCTTCACCCTCGCGCGGCTGCGCGTCGGCGCGCGCCACGATCCGATCGACGCGCGCCGACAGCTCCTTGGCGCGGTACGGCTTCTCCAGATAGTCGTCGACGCCGAGCTGGTAGCCGCGCAGCCGATCCTCGTCGCTCGACAGCGCCGTCAAGAACAGCACCGGCACGCTCGCGAGCTGCGGCCGCGCGCGCACCAGCCGCAAGAACTGCCAGCCGTCCATGCGCGGCATGTTGACGTCGGAGATGATCACGTCGGGCCGCTCCTGCAAACACAGCGCGAACGCCTCGAACCCGTCGACGGCGGTGCGCACCACGTCGCCGCGCTTCTTGAACGGCGCCGACACCAGCGTGCGGATCGCCTCGTCGTCGTCGACCACCAGCACGTGCAGCCGCCGCGCGCGCTCGGCCACCGGCGGCGCCTGGAACACGCCGGCGAAGTGCTCCTGCACGAACGACTCGATCAGCGCCAGGTAGTCGTCGGTGAGATCGAGGAACTCGACGCCCATGCCGCGCGGCTTGCCGGTGATCGCCGCGGCCTCGACGTCGCGCACGTACACTACGCGGCACATCACCGGGATCTCGCCCGAGCCGCCGGGCATCTCCAGCGTCACGCGCACGACCGACTCCTCGGGCAGGATCTCGTTGCTCTCGAGGAACATGCCGCCCTTCGAGAGATCGGTGGTGAGCGCGACGACGAGGTGATCGACCGTCGGGTAGCTGACGCGAAACGACCCGGCGACGCGTGGCGACTCTCGCGCGTTCGCGGAATCCTCGCCCACGCTCAGCCGCGGTCGACGGGGATGTTGTACTTCTTGACCAGCCGGTGGATGTAGTTGCGATCGATCCCGGCCTCGAGCGCGGCGCGCGAGATGTTGCCGTTGTGGCGCGCCAGGAGATGCGTGAGGTACTCGCGCTCGAACGACTCGACGAGCAGCCCCTTCGCCTCTTTGAACGGCTTGGCGAGCACCTCCTTCGACATGCCGCCCGAGTTGTAGTCGGAGGCGTCGCCGGTGGCCTCGCCGACTCCGCCGGCGACCTCGATCGGGAGCTGCCCGCCCTCGAGCGACAGCCCGCGCTCGACGACGTTTCGCAGCTCGCGCACGTTTCCCGGCCAATCGTGCGCCATCAACTGCGCCAGCACGTCGGGCCCGATCTCGAAGTCCTCGCGCTTGAGCTCGCGCAGGAAATAGCGCACCAAGAGCGGGATGTCCTCTTTGTGCTTGCGCAGCGCCGGCACCTGCGCGCGCACGACCGCCAGCCGGAAGAACAGATCTTCGCGGAACGTCCCCGCGCGCACCTGCTCGGCCAGGTTGCGGTTGGTCGCGGCGATCACGCGGATGTTCACCTTGCGCGCGCGCACCTCGCCGATCGGCCGCACCTCGCGCTTCTCGAGCGCGCGCAGGAGCTGCGGCTGCAAATCGAGCGGCAATTCGCCGACCTCGTCGAGAAACACCGTGCCGCCGTCGGCTTCTTCGATCAAGCCGCGCTTGGCGTTGAGCGCGCCGGTGAACGCGCCGCGCACGTGGCCGAACAGCTCGGAGCCGATCAGGTCGCGCGGCAAAGCGCCGCAGTCGACCACCACGAACGGCTTGTCGCGCCGGTTCGAGCGCAGGTGCACCGCCTCGGCGAGCAGCTCCTTGCCGGTGCCGGTCTCGCCCTCGAGCAGCACGGTCGCCTCGGTGCCGGCCACGCGATCGAGCAGGCCGAACAATTCTTTCATCGCGCGCGAGCCGCCGATCGCCTGCCCGAAGCGCTCGTCCTCGAAGCCGAGCACCTGCACGTTCACGTCGGCGGGCGAGATCTCGATCTCGGTGTTGGAGCCGAGCTTGAGCCGCGCCGCGCCGTTGAGCACCACCGAGCCGATGCGCGTCGGCCCCTGGAACGTGCCGTTGGTGGAGTCGAGGTCGGTCACCTTGAGCCCGTCGGCGCGCAATTGCAGCTCGAGGTGATAGCGCGACACGCCCTTGTCGGTCAGCCGCAGATCGGTGTTCTGATGGGTGCCGATGAGGAACGTGCCGTTGTCGAGCTCCGACGAGCCGCCCGAGTCGGGCCCGGCGACGACGGTCACGCGGTAGCGCCGCGCGCGCAACGTGCCGGAGGTGTGATCGGTATAGAGGATGCCGGTCTTCGCCGCGTCTTCAGTCATGCGTTCGTCGGCGTAAAAGCAGCGCCGCCGCGACGAGAAATACCACGACGAGGAGCGCCTGACCAGCCTCTGCGTGCGGGCGCGCGCCGGAAAGCGAGCAGCTGCAGCCGGAGACGGTGACGATGTCGCCGCCGTCGCGCTCCGGCCGCGCGTCGCGAAACGCCAGGTCGGCCGGCGGCGAGGCGTCGCGCGCCGTCGCCAGGTCGGGCGGCGCGCTCATGTCGGGCGGCGGATCGGTGCCGGGGTAGAGCACCATCGACAGGTACTGCGTCTGCCCTTGCGTCTGCACGTCGGCGACGGTGATCTGCCGGCACTGCGTGGTCGACTTGTAGCCGGGCGCGCTCGCGTGCGCGCAGACGTAGTGCGGCGCGATGTTGCTGACTTGGTAGAGCGTGTGATTGTTGGCCCACGTCGCGGTCACGCCCTCGACGACGACGGTGGCGTTGTTGATCAGCTTGGAGAGATCGCCGAACGTGGTGTCGAAGAGCTGCCCGACGAGCGAGAAGCGAAACGGCGACACGCCCTGGCTCACGCCGAGGTGGTTGGCCACCAGCCGCTCGACGCCGTCGGAGGGCGACGACACCACGCCGCCTTCGCCGCGCACGTACAGCTCGCTCGAGCCGCCGCCGTCGAGCTCGAGCGCCTGGTACGCGCCCGCGCCGACGAGAAAGTTGGCGAGGTCCTCGGCGGTCATGCCCGCCGACGAGGCTTGGTCGCCGTCGACCACCGCCAGGTACAGCGTGCGCCCGCTGAGATCGAGCCCGACCGCGGTGCGCGGCGCCGCGCGAAACGGCTCGGTGGGATCGGCGGCATCGAACGTCATCTGCGCCTGCCCCGACGACACCAAGAGCGTGCGCCCGCCGATCGCGCCCTCGACGCCGAGCGACTGCGGCGGCTGCATCACGTCGCTCGGCACCGACAGCGCCACCGAGTTGAGGTCCATCGGCCGCCCGAACGCGAGCCAGCCTTCGACGGCGTTGTCCTGCGCGGCGTCGGGCCACGGCTGCGCGCTGCCGATGGCGAGCCCGTTCGGCACGTAGCCGAGCGGCGCGAACAGGTCGCCGTTCACCGCCACGTCCGACTTCACGCAGCCGGCGACGCCCTTCTTGCAGTCGGCGAAGCCGCTCACCGTCTGCCCGCGCTCGGCGCCCTGCGTGGCGTAGAGGTGGATCTCCTGCGACGAGACGTCGATGGTGACGAGGTGGAGCACCAGCGGCACCGCGGCGTCGACGTACTTGGCGTGCGTGATGCCCGGGTACGGCGTAGTCACCGTCGCCTTCAGGTCCGCGCGCGCCGGCCACGCGTAAAACGCCAAGAAAAGGCAAACCACCCGGCGAAACATCTACCGCCAGGATATCACGCCGCGCGGTTGACAGCGCCGGCGCGGGCGTGCTCGGCTGACGAGATGAAGCTCCTGCGCGCCGCGATCGTTGGTTGGGCGTGTCTCGCTCCGCTCGCCGCGAGCGCCGGCGACGTACCGTGGTGGCACGATCCGGCGCGCGGCTGCGGCACCAAAGAGGATTGGAAGCGCACGCACCGGATCAAGGATCTGCCCGGCTGCGACGGCGAATTGCCCAAGGGCGCGCCGCCCGCGGAGGTGGCGATGCACGACGCCAAGCTCGCGCTCGGCCGCGCCGAGAAGGCGCTCGACGACGGGCGGCCGGCGCTGGTCGAGCCGGCGATCGCCGACGCGACGCGCTTCATGAACGAGGCGCCGCGGAACGATCCGCGCGCCAACTGGGCGCGGGCGATCTACGCCGAGGCGATCCAGATCTTGCGCGATCGCCTCGCGCCGCCGCCGAAGTAATCGCGCGCGCGCCGATCGTCAGCCGGCGATCACCAGGCGTCGATGACGAGTTTTTTTCCGGCGGGCACGTTGATCTCGCGCTCGCGTTTTTCGCCGGTGTCGCGGTTCGACAGCACCACCTTGCGCGCGCCCGCGAGCGCCTGGAACGTCGTCACGCCCGGCCCCTCGGCGCCCGCCGGATGCGCCAGCACGCCGGGCGCCTTCACCTCGACGGTGCCGAAGTCGAGCTTCTCCTCGACGGTCTGCCCGCGCTCGATGGTGAAGCTGGTCTGGTAATCGAGCGGCGGCTCGGACGCGCGCAGCGCCAGCGTGTGCCTCCCCTCGGGCAGCGCCACCACCGCCATCGGCGCGGTGCCCACCGCCTTGTCGTCGATGAACACCTTGGCGCTGACGTTGCTCTTGAGCGAGAGCTGACCGCCCTCGACCAGCACCAGCTTGAGCGCGCGGTGCTGCCCGCCGCCGAGCGTGACCTCCTCGCGCGCCTCGACGAAGCCGGGCGCCGACGCTTTGACGACGTGGCGCGCGCCCGGCTTGACGAACGTGTCGTGCACCGCCGCCGGCGGAAACAGCGCCAGCCCGTCGACGGTGACGCCGGCGTTCGGCGGCACGGTCTCGATCGACAGCGCGGCGACCTCGGTCGACAGCGGCAGCGACGCGCGATAGACCGCGCGCTCGCCCGCGCCCGGCGCCACGACGTGGAGCTGCTGATCGAGGAAGCCGTCGCGCTTGAGCGTGACCTCCGCCGCGCGGCCGGCGTCGAGCTCGAGCGCGGCCGGCGTCAGCTTGCCGGTGTCCTTGCCGTCGAGCAGCACGCGCGCGCCCGGCGGATCGCTCTCGACCGCCACGCCCGCCGCCTCGGCCGGCAGCCGCAGCCGAATGGTGCTCTCGCCGCTCGCCGCGGTCACCAGCTCCTCGTCCTCTTTGTGTCCCTGAAGCGTCGAGCGCACCGCGTACGAGCGGCCGGCCTCGAGCCCCGCGACGGTGAGCGGCGCCGTGCCGCGCGCGCGCCCGTCGACGTACACGGTGGCGCCCGGCGGATCGGTCTCGACGCGCAGCGCCGCCGTCGCCGCGTGGCGCACGTACGGCAGCGCCACCAGCGTGACCGCGGTGATCAACAGCAGCACCGCGAACGTCATCATCACCGGCAGCAGCATCGACGCGCGCGGCGGCGGCTGGTGATCTTCGCGGCGCCGTCCCTGGCGCGGCACCATGGTGCGCGGCGGCGCGCTCGACGGGCGCGCGGCGGTGGCGATCGACTCCTCGAACACGCCGAACACGCGCAGCTGCGAGCGCGCCGCCGTCAGGTCGAAGCTGCACAGCACCTCGGTGGCCGCGCCCTCGAACACGTGAAAGTAGACCTCGGTCGCCGAGTTTGCGATCAGGTACAAGCCGAGCCCCGCGCCGCCCGCCTTGCGATCGATCTGATCCGCGCCGCTCGCGTGCAGGCACTTGTCGAGGTAGGCGAGGATCGTCTCCTTGCGCAGGGTGCCGAAGGCGTCGCGCACGCTGACGGCGAAGCGCTCGCCGTCGCAGCCGTATTGCACGACCGCTTTTTCGTCGGCGCGCATGAGCACGCGCTCGCGGACCGGCACGTCGGCGAAGAGCGGCTTGCC
>DASREC010000090.1:0-19294 GCA_035652295.1 Polyangia bacterium | reverse complement strand
CGCCGCACGTCCCCGTCGGCATCACGCACGACGAGTTGTTTGCGTGGGGCGGATTCACCAACGTCATGGGTTGGGACTTTGCCGTGCTCGGCCAGCGCATGACCGACGACTTTCGCGGTTTCGGGCCGGGCATGATGGCCTGGTTCGCCAAAGCCGCTTTAATCGACCGCAAAATCCCCGCGCATCTAGAGACGTCGGTGCGCGAGCTGATTCTCGACGGCGGCGCGGTCGTCGGCGTGCGCGCCGAGCGAAACGGCAAAGACTATTTCGTGCGCGCGCGCCGCGGCGTGGTGCTCGCCACCGGCGGATATGATTGGCACCCGACGCTGCCGCGCTATTACGAGCAATTGCCGGAATGGAACTCGATGTGCCAGCCCTCGGTCGCCGGCGACGGTTTCATCATGGGCGGCGAATTGGGCGCGGCCATCGCGGCGGTGCCGGCGAACAACCTCGGTTTGTTCTTCGGCTACAACGTCCCGGGCGAAGAGCACGACGGCAAACCGCTCTGGCGCGGCTCGTGGGAGGGCGGCTCGCCGCACGCCATCTGGGTCAATTCGGCCGGTAAACGTTTCGCCGACGAATCGTTTTATAAAGACTACCTGCCCAAAACCCGCGGCTGGGACGGCGTGCACCAGACGCAGCCCAATTTCCCGCCGTACCTGATTTTTGATTCCAATTTCCGCGAAAAATATCCGCTCGGGACCTTCTTGCCGCCGCAGCCGTTGCCGCCGGCACTGGTCGCGCGCGCCGAGACTTTGCGCGAATTGGCGGCGCAACTGGGCATCGACGCCGACGGGCTCGAGACCACCGTGGCGCGGTTCAATCGTTTCGCCGAGCAGGGCGTCGACGAGGATTTCGGCCGCGGCAGCTATCCGTGGGCGGTGATGATGACCGGCGATCGGCGAAAGCCGGGCAATCCCAATCTCGGCGTAATCGCCAAACCGCCGTTCTATGGATTGAAGCTGCGCGTGGTTTCGGCGGGTATCAACGCCGCCGGTCTGCGCGTCAATGTCAACGCGCAGGTCATGCACGTGCGCGATCGGCCGATTCAAGGTTTGTACGCCGTGGGTAACGCGGCCGCGCCGCTCGATATCGGCGCGGGATATCAGAGCGGGCTCTCGAATCTGCGCGGGCTCGCCGGTGGCTATTTCGCCGGGCGCCATGCGGCCGGACGTTAGAGGCGATTCGACGTTAGGAGCGATTGAATGTGGGGACGTAAACAAAAGCCGCAAATCGAAACCGACGTCCTCGTCATCGGCTCGGGCGGCGCGGGATTGGTCGCGGCGCTGGCGGCGCATCAGGCGGGCGCCAAGGTCACGCTCGTCGAGAAAGCGGCCAAGGCCGGCGGCACCACCGCAGTGTCCGGCGGCGTTTTGTGGATCCCCAACAATCACCACATGGGCAAAGCCGGTATCGCCGATTCGCGCGCCGAGGCTTTGCAATACGTAAAGCGCCTGGCGGACGGCCGCTCCGACGAGAAGCTGATCGAGACGTTCCTCGACGAAGCGCCGCAGATGCTCAAGTTCGTCGAAGAGGTCACGCCGGTCCGCTTTCAGGCGTTACCGAAATATCCCGATTATCACCCCGAGTTCGCCGGCGCCAAACCGGGCGGCCGCTCGCTCGATCCCGGTCTGTTCGATACCAAGCAGCTCGGCGCGTGGAAGGACAAGCTGCGCCGCTCGCCGGTGTTCGGCATGACCGCGATGTCGGTCAGCGAAGCCACCGAATGGGGCGTGTTCTCCAAACCGCTCAAGCTGCCGTTCAAATTATTGGGGCAGCGATTCTCCGAAGGATTGGTTTGTTACGGCGGCGCGCTGGTCGGCGGCTTGTTGAAGGGTTTATTGGATCGCGGCATCGAGCCGCTGCTGCAAACCGCCGCGCGCGACCTGGTCGTCGAGGACGGCCGCGTGGTCGGTTTGAAAGCGGTTCAAAACGGCAAAGAGATTTTAATCAGCGCAAAGCGCGGCGTGATTCTCGCGTCGGGCGGCTTCGAATGGAGCAAGACGCTCACCGCGCAGTTCCTCGGCGGAATCGTCACCCATCCCAATTCGCCGCCGGGAAACGACGGCGACGGGCTCAAGATGGCGATGGCGCTCGGCGCCGACCTGGCCAACATGAGCGAGGCGTGGTGGTGCCCGTCGATCGACATCCCCGGTGAGGAGTACGACGGGCAGCAGCTTCACCGCGGCGACTTTGCCATTCGCTCCTTACCGCATTCTTTGATCGTCAATCGGCGCGGCAATCGTTTCGTCAATGAAGCGCAAAACTACAACGACCTGATGAAGCCGTTCTTTCACGTCGACCCGGTGGCGTACGAGCGGCCCAACCTGCCGGCGTGGGTGATCCTCGATCAACAGTTCGTCGAGCATTACGCGTTATTGACGATTGTCCCCGGAATGCCGGTGCCGGAGTGGATTCCGCGCGCGCAGACGATCGGCGAATTGGCCGAGAAGATCGGGGTCGATTCAAAGGGATTGACGGCCACGGTCGAACGCTTCAATGGCTTTGCAAAGAGCGGCGTCGATTCCGAGTTCGGGCGCGGCGCGAGCCTTTACGATCATTTCTACGGCGACCTCGATCAGAAGCCGAATCCCAACCTCGGCACCGTCGAGAAAGCGCCGTTCTACGCGCTCCAGGTGCATCCCGGCGCGATCGGCACCAAGGGCGGCGCGCGGGTCGATTCGCGCGCGCGCGTTTTACACGTCAACGGCGCGCCGATTGCGGGGCTTTATGCCGCCGGTAACGTCATGGCGGGAATCACCGGGCCGGGATATCCGGGCGCGGGCTCGACCATCGGCACGGCGATGACGTTCGGATATATCGCGGGGCGCGACGCCGCGAAGTCTTGAGGAGGAGCCCATGCCCGAGGTCGAGTACATGACCACCATGAAGCTCCCGCCGGAGCAGGTCTGGGAGTTCGTGCGCGACATGAACAACTGGGCGCCGTTTCTCACCGGCTATCAGCGTCACGAGATTGAGAACGAGACCGATTCGATCTGGACGTTGAAGGGCGACGTGGGCGTGTTGAGCCGCACGGTGCGATTGAAGGCGCACGTCACCGAGTGGAACGGGCCCGAGCGCGTGGCGTTCACGCTCGTCGGCATCGACGAAGTGGTCGAGGGCGGCGGGATGCTGACGATCGCGAAGCCATCGCCCGCCGACGCGCCGATCGCGGCGCCGCCGAAGCGCGGCTTGTGGCGGCGCATGGTGGACGGATTCTTTCGCTGGCTGTTTCGCCGCATGAATGGGCCGGGCGTGAAGCGCCTCGAGCCGGCGCGCGCGGAGGCGGCGTCGCAGCTCACGTTCAAATTGCGCATGGACGCGGGCGGACCGTCGGGGCCGCTGGTGAATGCGATGCTCGCGCCGGCGCTGATGCCCGCGGCCGAGGACCTCGCCAACAAGATCGCGGCGCACCTCGAGCAACTGCACGGCGTGGCGGCGAGATGAACGCCGAGCCGGAGCTGACCGGGCCCGGCGCGCCGTTCGAGCTGTGGCACCAGCTGGTGCTCGGCGAGCGCATGGTGGTGTTTCGCGACCGCGCGCCGCACCTGCGCGCGCTGCTCGAGCACTCGGCGCGCTTCGGCTCGGCGGAGTACCTGGTGTTCGACGAGCTGCGGCTCAATTATCGCGATCATCTGAAGCGCGTGGCGTCCGTGGCGCGCGCGCTCGAAGAGCGGTTCGGCGTCCGCAAGGGCGACCGCGTGGCGATCCTGGCGGCGAATTGCCCGGAGTGGATCGTGACGTTCTGGGCGGCGCTCAGCTTGGGCGCGCTGCCGGTGGGCTTGAACGCGTGGTGGGCGGGCGACGAGATCCGCTTCGCGCTCGACGACTGCCGGCCCAAGGTGCTGATCGCCGACGAAAAGCGGCTGGCGCGGCTCGGCGGCAATTTGCCGCAGGTGGCGATCGTCGGCGTCGAGGATGATTTCGGCGCGCTCTACGATTGGGATCGCGAGGCGGCGCTGCCGTCGACGCCGCTGGCCGAGGACGATCCGGCGGCGATCCTCTATACCAGCGGCACGACGGGGCGGCCCAAGGGCGTGGTACACACGCACCGCAACGTGATCGCGCTCGTGCAGCTCCAGCTCCTGCATGGCGCGCGCATGGCCAAGCTGCTCGGACGGGCGGCGGCGCCGGCGGCGAAACCGGCGCAGCGCTGCATGCTGGTGTCCAATCCGCTGTTTCACGTCTCGGGGCTCTACACGCAAGTCGTGACGTCGCTGGCGGTGGGCGCGAAGACGGTGTGGACGCGCGGGCGCTTCGACGCCGGGCGCGTGCTCGAGTTGATCGCGCGCGAGCGCGTGACCTCGTGGTCGCCGCACGGCGCGATGGGGCCGCGCGTCTTGCGCCACCCGGACGTCGGCAAATGGGATTTGTCGTCGGTGGTGAACCTCGGCACCGGGGGCGCGCCGGTTCCGCCGTCGCTGCAGGCCGGGCTGCGCGCGATCTTCCCCAACGCCGCGAACGCGATGACCGTCGGCTACGGGCTCACCGAAGGCACCGCGCTCGCGTGCCTGGCGTACGGCGCCGACCTCGAGGCGCACCCGGAGTCGGTCGGGCGGCCGCTGGCGACCATCGAGCTGGAGCTGCGCGGCGACGACGGGCGGCCGGTGGCGCCGGGCGACGAAGGCGAGATCCACCTGCGCAGCCCGCTGGTGATGAAGGAGTACTTTCGCCGCCCCGAAGAGACCGCTGCGGCAATTTGCCGCAACCGCTGGCTGCGCACCGGCGACGTCGGGCGGATGATCGAGGGCCGGCTGTACGTGAGCGCGCGGCGGCGCGACCTGATCCTGCGCGGCGCGGAGAACGTCTCGCCGCTGGAGATCGAGCGGCGTTTGGAGGCGCACCCGTCGGTGAAGGAGGCGGCGGTGATCGGCGTGCCGCATCCGGAGCTGGGTCAGGAGGTGAAGGCGTTCGTGGTGGCGAGCGACGGCGCCGAGCCGCGCCCGCAGGAATTGGCCGCGTGGGTCGCCGAGACGCTGGCCTACTACAAGGTGCCGAGCCGCTGGGAGGTGCGCTCGGCCGCGCTGCCGCGCAACGCCTCGGGCAAGCTCTTGCGCCAGGTGCTCGCCGACGGCGGCGGCAGCCCGTTCATCGAGGAATAGCCGCTCCGTGGCCGGCGCGAGCGGCTACAATCCGCCCGTGCCCAGCACGCCGCTCGTCGGACGACTGATCTCCGGCCACTATCGCGTCGACGCCTGCATCGGCGAAGGCGGCGTGTCGCTGGTGTATCGCGGCCAGGATCTGACGCGCGGGCGGCCGGTGGCGATCAAGGTGCTGCCGCGCGCGGCGGCGTCGGTCGAGGAGCTGGCGCAGCGGTTCAAGCGCGAGATCGCGGCCGCGCAGCGCATCGATCATCCGTCGGTGCCGGCGATCTACGACTCGGGCACGCTCGACGACGGCACCATGTTCATGATCATGGAGCTGCTCGACGGGCGGCTGCTCTCGCAGATCATCGAGGCGGGCGCGCTCGAGCGGCGGCGCGCGCTGATCCTGGCGCGGCAGATCCTGACGTCGCTCGACGCCGCGCACCGCATCGGCATCGTGCACCGCGACGTCAAGCCGAAGAACGTGATGGTGGTGTCGGTCGGCGGGCTGGAGACGGTGAAGCTGTTCGACTTCGGCATCGCGTCGAACGATCGCGCGGCCATCAAGCTGACGCTGCCCGGCTCGGCGTTCGGCACGCCGGGGTACATCTCGCCGGAGATGGCGCGCGGCGAACGCGTCGATGCGCGCGCCGATCTGTACTCGGTCGGCGTGACGCTCTACGAGATGGTGACCGGGCATCTGCCGTTTCGCACCGACGACGAGCTGGCGCTGATCCGCGCGCACATCCACGAGCCGCCGCCGGCGCCGCGCTCGATCGATCCGGCGATCCCGCCGGCGCTCGACGACCTGATCATGCGCGCGATGCGCAAGTCGGCCGACGAGCGGTTTCCGTCGGCGCAGGCGATGATCGACGCGATCGATCGGCTGCTCTCGCCGCCGAAGCGCGAGCGCGTGTGGCCGTGGATCGCGCTCGCGGGCGCGGCGGTGGCGGCGCTGGCGTTCGGCGCCTGGCGATTGCTCGCCAAATAGTCGCGCCACTTTTTTTCCGGTGTTGCAAGATGCGCGGCATGAGACTGCCCGCCCCGCTCTGCGCGTCCCTGCTCGCGATCGCCGCCGCCACCGCCACCGCCCCCGCCGCTCACGCCGCGCCGACCAAGGTCGTCACCGTCGATGGCATCACCGAGTACGCGCTGCCGA
Source organism: Polyangia bacterium (assembly GCA_035652295.1). Taxonomy (GTDB): domain Bacteria; phylum Myxococcota_A; class Polyangia; order Palsa-1104; family Palsa-1104; genus DASREC01. The sequence goes on along the minus strand of DASREC010000090.1, from coordinate 13,051 downwards.
ACGGCCTGCGCGTGCTGCTCTTCCCCGACGCGTCCAAGCCGACGCTGACGGTGAACGTCACCTACTTCGTCGGCTCGCGCCACGAAGGCTACGGCGAGACCGGCATGGCGCACCTGCTCGAGCACCTGATGTTCAAGGGCACGCCCAAGCGCCCCAAGATGCTGGCGCAGCTCGAGCAGCGTGGCGCCAAGATGAACGGCACCACCTGGACCGATCGCACCAACTACTTCGAGATCCTCACCGCGACCGGCGACAACCTGAAGTTCGCGCTCGAGCTCGAGGCCGATCGGATGGTGAACTCCAAGATCGCCGCCGACGATCTCAAGAGCGAGTTCTCGGTCGTGCGCAACGAGTTCGAGATGGGCGAGAACTCGCCCGAGAACATCCTCGAGGAGCGCATGCTCGAGTCGGCGTACCTCTGGCACAACTACGGCAAGCCGACCATCGGCTCGCGCAGCGACATCGAGCGCGTGCCGATCGCCAACTTGAAGGCGTTCTACCAGCGGTTCTACCAGCCCGACAACGCCATGCTCGTGGTCTCGGGAAAGATCGATCCCGCCGCCACGCTCAAATTGATCGAGCAGACGTTCGGCAAATTGCCGCGGCCCAAGCGCGCGCTCGCGCCCACGTTCACCGTCGAGCCGGTGCAGGACGGCGAGCGCGTGGTGACGCTGCGCCGCTCGGGCGACGTGCAGATCGCCGGGCTCATGTATCACGGCGTCGCGGGCGCCGACGAGGACTACGTCGCCGAGCAGGCGCTGGTCGACGTCCTCATCAACCAGCCGTCGGGACGCCTCTATAAGGCGCTGGTCGACACCGGGCTCGCGGCCAAGGTGCGCGGCGACGCGTATCCGTGGGCCGAGCCGGGCGTCTTGCAGGTCTACGCCGACGTGCGCGCCGATAAGCCGCTCGACGTCGTACGCGATAAAATGGTGCAAATCGTCGAATCGCTCGGCTCCGCCAAGATCGGCGAGGACGAGGTCAACCGCTACAAGTCGCGCGCGCTGCGCGAGATCGAGCTGGGGCTCACCGATCCGGAGCGCATCGGCGTCGAGCTGAGCGAGTGGGCGGCGATGGGCGACTGGCGGCTCAAGTTCATCTTCCGCGATCGCGTCAAGGCGCTCACCGCCGAGCGCGTGCAGAAGTTGGCGGCGGCGTACCTCAAGCCGTCGAACCGCACCGTCGGGACGTTCGTGCCGACCAAGACGATCGATCGCAGCCCGCTCGCGCCGACGCCGGACGTGAAGGCGCTGGTGGCGAGCTACAAGGGCCAGGAGAAGGTGGCCGAGGGCGAGGCGTTCGTGGCGTCGATCGACAACATCGAGAAGCGCACCGAGCGCGTGACGTTCGCGAACGGGTTCAAGCTGGCGCTCGTGCCGAAGAAGACGCGCGGCGGATCGGTCGAGGTGCTGCTGCACCTGCGCACCGGATCGGCCGACGAGCTGAAGGGGCGCGAGGGCGTGTCGGAGCTGATGCAGGACCTGGTCATGCGCGGCACCAGGAAGCGCACGCATCAACAGATCCGCGACGAGCTGGATCGGCTGAAGGTGGAGCTGAAGCAGGATCCGCGCGGGCAGATGGGGAACCCGCCGGGCGAGGCGACGTTCCGCCTGGCGACGGTGCGCGAGAGCGTGCCGCAGCTGGTGGCGCTGCTCGGCGAGATCGTGCGCGAGCCGGCGCTGGCGAAGAGCGAGCTCGAGGCGCTGAAGAAGGAGAAGCTGGCGCAGCTCGAGGCCGAGCTGTCGCAGCCGCTGCCGATGGCGATCACCGAGCTGGTGCGGCGCGCGCAGCCGTGGCCGGCCGACGACGTGCGCTATCACCCGACGCTCGCCGAGCGCGTCGAGCGCATCAAAGCGGTGACCGCGGAGCAGGCGGCGGCGTTCCATCAGCAATTTTGGGGCGGCGCGGGCGGCGCGCTGGTGCTCGTCGGAGATTTCGACGCGGCGCAGGTGAAGACGCTGGCGGAGAAGGAGCTCGGCGCGTGGAAGGCGCCCAAGGCGTACCAGCGGATCGCGCGGCCGTATCGCGCGGCGCCGCCGGCGGACGAGACGCTGCAGACGCCCGACAAGCAGATGGCGTTCGTCGGCGCGGCGCTGCCGTTCGAGCTGCGCGACGACGATCCGGAGTTTCCGGCGCTCGAGCTGGGCGACTTCATCTTCGGCGGCGGCGCGCGCTCGCGGCTGTGGGATCGGCTGCGCGAGAAGGACGGGCTGTCGTACGGCGCGTTCTCGTTCGTCACCGCCGACGCGTTCGAGCGCAACGGGCTGTTCTTCGCCGGCGCCATCTGCGCGCCCGAGAACGCGCGCAAGGCGATGGGCGGGCTGCTCGAGGAGCTGGCGAAGCTGGTCGACAAGGGGCTGCGCGCCGGCGAATTGGCGGAGATGAAGAAGGCGTTTCAGGCGCGCTTCGACACCGAGCTGGCGTCGGACGAGTCGGTGGCGGCGCTGCTCGACGAGACCATGTTCCAGAACCGCACGCTCGCGTTCTTTCAGAGCCGCAACAGCAAGATCCAGACGCTCAGCTCGACGCAGGTGCTCGACGCGCTCAAGAAGCACGTGCGGCCCGACGGGCTGATCAAGGTGAACGCCGGCGACCTCAAGCCTTGATCGCTGCGCCCCGCCTCGCGCCGCTCCGCTCCCGCCCCGCCCTTCCTTGACAAGTGAAGTTTAATATTTAAATATTTCGATATATGAAGACATCCGACGACGACGCGCGGCTGGTGAAGGCGCTCAAGGCGCTGGCCGACGCCAAGCGGTTTCGCATGGTGCGCGAGCTGGCGACGGCGGGCGAGCTGTCGTGCGGGCAGGTGGGCGAGCGGTTTTCGCTGTCGCAGCCGGCGATCTCGCACCACCTCAAGATCCTGGTCGACGCGGGGCTGCTGGTGGTGCGCAACGAAGGGCAGCACCACTTCATCTCGGTGAACCAGGAGACGGTGCGCGAGCTGTCGGCGCTGCTGCCGGCGCGGCTGGCCTCGGCGCCCAAGCGCCACCGCGGCTGAGCGGCCGCCGGCGCGTCGAGCGGCCGGCGCAAACGAACGGCGCGCGGCGCGGGCGGTGAAACCAGACGCGCGATCGATACATCGAAGTTTTTAGATATTTCGATATTCAAAAGGAGTGAACCATGGGACAGCCGAAGTGGGACATCGACACGGCGCACTCGAGCGTCGGCTTCAGCGTGCGGCACCTCCTGGTCTCGAAGGTGCGCGGCGCGTTCACCAAATGGAGCGGCAGCCTGAGCTTCGACGAGAGCGCGCCGCACGAGTCGCGCGTCGAGGTGACCATCGACGCCGCCAGCGTCGACACGCACGAGCCCAAGCGCGACGAGCACCTGCGCTCGGGCGACTTCCTCGACGTGGCGCGCTTTCCCGCGCTCACGTTCAAGAGCACGCGCGTCGAGGCGGCGGGCAAAGGCCGCTTCCGCGTGACCGGCGACCTGACGCTTCACGGCGTCACCCGCGAGGTGGTGCTCGACGTCGAGGACGCCGGGCGCGTCAAGGATCCGTGGGGCGGCGAGCGCGCCGGCTTCTCCGCGACCGCGGCGATCGATCGCAAGGAGTTCGGCATCGTCTTCAACCAGGTGCTCGACGCCGGCGGCCTGGCGCTCGGCGATCGCATCGACGTCGCGATCGAGATCGAGGCGGTCAAGGCGGCGCAGGCGAAGGCGGCCTGATCGCGCGCGCTGCGACAACTTGCCGCATTGCTTTGCGCGCGCCGCCCCGGCATGGTGGAGCCAGGGGGCGCGATGAGCGAGCTGGAGCTGGCGGCGAACGTGCAGCGCGGCGATCACGGCTTCGATGTGAAGCGCGTACAGGAGTGGCTCACGCTCCAGGGCTTCGGCCTCTCGATCGATCAAGACTTCGGGCCGGCGACCGAGGCCGCGGTCGAGCAGTTCCAGACGTGGAACGGCCTCGACGCCGACGGCGTGGTGACGCCCGAGCTGTTCGCGCTGCTGGTTGCGCCGATGCGCGCCGCGCTGCAACCGATCGCGCCCGACGGGCGCACGCTCGGCGCGCTCACCATCGCGTACGCGCAGCAGCACCTCGCCGAGCATCCGCTCGAGGTCGGCGGCGACAACCGCGGGCCGTGGGTGCGGCTGTACATGGCGGGCGAGGACGGGCCGGATCAAAAGTGGTGCGCGGGGTTCGCGTGCTTCTGCCTCGAGCAGGCGGCGAGCTCGCTCGGCGTGACGCCGCCGATCGAGGCCTCGAGCGCGTGCACCGATCTCGGCCGCTCGGCCAAGGCGCACGGGCTCTTCGTCTCCGGCGCCGACGCCGCCATCGCCACGCGACTCACGCCCGGCAGCTTCCTCTTGCGCCGCACGTCGCCGACCGAGTGGCACCACACCGGCCTCGTCACCGCCGCCGCCGCCGAGACGTTCACCAGCATCGAGGGCAACACCAACGACGCCGGCAGCTCGAACGGCTACGAGGTCTGCCTCCGCACGCACGGCTACGCGCCGTACGACTTCATCCTGATCGCGTAGCGCGCGCCGCGACGACGTTTGCTGGTCGCCGTTTTGCAGCGCAGCAAAATCATGACACCGACGACAAGCAGGCTGCGCGGGCCGCTCGCCGCGCTGGCGATCGCCGCCACCGCCGCCGGCTGCAGCTCCGGCTACATCTACAAGCCGGCGACCAACGCCACGTCTCAACTGCGCGGACGCCCGGCCGCCGACTATCCGATCCCGCCCAGCGCGCCCGTCGGTGACGTGCGCCTCGCCTCGTTCGGCATCTCCAAGATCACGCCCAAGCAGGCGCCGGTCGCCGAGCCGCTCAAGGCGATGCATGTGCGCCTCGAGATCGCCAACAACAGCGATCAGCCGTGGCAGCTCGACACGCGCGATCAGCGCGCCGAGCTGCGCAGCGGCGTCCAGCTCGCGCCCGCGTTCGCCCGCTCCGACGGCGGCGAGCTGCCGCTGGTGCGCGTCGATCCCAACGCGCGCCGCACCGTCGATCTGTTCTTCCCGCTGCCGGCGGGCGAGCAGAAGGCCTCCAAGCTCCCCGAGTTCGACGTCATCTGGCGGCTGCAAGCCGGCCCGCAGGCGATCGCGCAGCGCACGCCGTTCGAGCGCCTCTACGTCGAGCCGGTCTACGCCAGCGCGTACTCCTGGTATTACCCGTGGGGTCCGGTCGGTTGGTACGATCCGCTCTGGGGCCCGTCGGTGATCGGCGCGCCGGGCTGGTACTGGTAGTCGATCAGCGTTCGGCAGCGTCCGGCAGCGTTCGGCAGCGTCAGGCGCAGGCGGCGGCGAGCGCGGGCGGCAGCGTGTCGCCGAGCCGCTCGAGCCGCTTGCCGTGCCACCAGAAGACGTCGGCGCTCAGCGGATCGGTGTAGTCGTGCAGTCGCGCGGTGAGGCGGCGAAAGTTGGGCAGCGCCAGCGCCGACTCGCGGCCGCTCACCGGGTGAAACAGGATCGCGTGCCAGTTGGGCGCGCTCACGATCACGCCGTTCGGCGGATGGCCGGCGAACGTGCCGATGTCGAGCATGAACGGCGCGACGAACGAGCCGTTGCCGAGCAGCATCACCGCCGGCACGCCGCCGAGATCGACCTCGCGCGGCTCGATGCGCTCCATCGCCAGCGTATTGATGAGCGCGGTCTCGTACAGCTCGTCGTGCGACTTGCCCCAGCGCTCGGCGGTGGCGGCCGGCAGCGTCTGCTCGTGCGAGCCGAAGTCGAGCATCACCATCGCCACCAGGTCGCCCGCGACGTCGCGCGTGATCAGCGCCTCGCGGTTGACGAGCGGCAGGAACCCGCGCGAGCGCGGCGAGAAGAGCTGCACCTTCAAGTGCATCATCAAATCGGAATACGACGCGGTGTCGAGATTGAGGAAGGTCGTGGCCGCCGGCTCGGCTTTGCGGCCGCGAAAGCGATCGAAGAGTCCCATGCGCCGTTCTACGCGCGGCGCGCGCGCATCTTCTCCATGGATTTGTCTAGGGCGCGGCGACGCACTGCTTGAGGATGCGGTAGCCGTTCACCATCGGCCCGAGGCTGGAGTCGACGTTGTTGAAGCAGCTCGTGGTCGCGCTGCAGTTGCGCGAATAGACCAGGTCGTAGGCGCCCGGCACCACGCGCGACGAGTACGTATTGCCCGCCAACACGTAATTGCCCGGCGATTGATAGTTGTAGCGGAAGCCGCCCATGTAGTGGCTCACCGCCGTGTCCTTGGCGATCAAATAGAAATCGCCGCCGGTGTAATCGGTATAGGCCGGCGGCAGCGGGCCGCCGTCGAGCGTCATGGTGCCGTTCAGGTTGCTCACCGGCACGTCGATATTGAGCGTCTGATTGGCGCCGCTCACCGTCACGCCGGCGACCAGCACGCGATAGCCGTTCACCATCGGGCCCAGGCTCGAATCGACGTTATTGAAGCAGCTCGTGGTCGCGCTGCAATTGCGCGAATAGATCAAATCGTAATTACCCGGCAGCAATCGCGCCGAATAGGTATTGCCGGCCAGGACGTAATTGCCCGGCGATTGATAGTTGTAACGAAACCCGCCGATATAGTGAGAGACGCCGGTGTCTTTGGCGATCAGGTAGAAGTCGCCGCCGGTGTAATCGGTGTAGGTCGGCGGCAGCGCGCCGCCCGCGAGCGTCATCGTCCCGGTCAGGTTCGTCTCGGGGACGTCGATGTTGAGCGTCTGATTTGCGCCCGAGACGACGACGTTGGCGGCGATCAGGCGATAGCCGTTCACCATCGGGCCCAGGCTCGAATCGACGTTATTGAAGCAGCTCGTGGTCGCGCTGCAGTTGCGCGAATAGATCAAATCGTAGGTGCCCGGCAGCAAGCGCGCCGAATAGGTATTGGCGGCGAGGACGTAATTGCCCGGCGATTGATAGTTGTAGCGGAATCCGCCGATGTAATGACGAACGCCAGTGTCTTTGGCGAGCATATAGAAATCGCCGCCGGTGTAATCGGTATAGGTCGCCGGCAAGGCGCCGCCGGCGAGCGTCATCGTGCCCGTGAGATTCGTCTCGGGAACGTCGATGTTGAGCGTTTGATTGGCGCCCGAGATGGAGACGTTGGCGGCGATCAGGCGATAGCCGTTCACCATCGGCCCCAGGCTCGAATCGACGTTATTGAAGCAGCTCGTGGTCGCGCTGCAATTGCGCGAATAAACCAGATCGTAATTACCGGGCAAAAGACGCGCCGAATAGGTGCTGCTCGCCAGGACGTAATTGCCGGGCGATTGATAGTTGTAGCGGAAGCCGCCGATGTAATGCGAGACGCCGGTGTCTTTGGCGATCATATAGAAGTCGCCGCCGGTGTAATCGGTATAAATGGCCGGCAGCGCGCCGCCGGCGAGCGTCATCGTGCCGGTCAGATTGGTCTCGGGAACGTCGATATTGAGCGTTTGACTGGCACCGGAAATGGAGACATTGGCAGTAATCAGCCGATAGCCGTTCACCATCGGCCCCAGGCTCGAATCGACGTTATTGAAGCAGCTCGTGGTCGCGCTGCAATTGCGCGAATAAACCAGATCGTAATTACCCGGCAGCAATCGCGCCGAATAGGTATTGCTCGCCAGCACGTAATTGCCGGGCGATTGATAGTTGTAGCGGAAGCCGCCGATGTAATGCGAGACGCCGGTGTCTTTGGCGATCATGTAGAAGTCGCCGCCGGTGTAATCGGTATAGGTCGCGGGCAGCGCGCCGCCGGCGAGCGTCATCGTGCCGCTCAAATTGGTCTCCGGCACGTCGATATTCAATTGATTCAAACCGGGGCCGATGACCACGTTGGTCATCAATCGCCGGTAGCCGTTCACCATCGGCCCGAGGCTCGAGTCGACGTTGTCGAAGCAGCTCGTCGTCGGGCTGCAGTTGCGCGAATAGACCAGATCGTAGACGCCGGTGACCAATCGCGCCGAATAGGTATTGCTCGCCAAGACGTAATTACCGGGCGCTTGATAGTTGTAGCGGAATCCGCCGATGTAATGACGCACGCCCGTGTCTTTGGCGATTAGATAGAAATCGCCGCCGGTGTAATCGGTGTACGACGCAGGGAGCGCGGCGCCGGCGAGCGTCATCGTGCCCTGCAGGTCGCCGTAGGGGACGTCGATCGTCGACAGGAGCGGCGTGGTGCCGCTGCACGTGCCGCCGGCGACGCACGACGGCTGCGCGGTGCCTTTGCACGCGCCGGTGCCGTCGCACTGATCGCCGGTGGTGCAGGAGAGGCCGTCGTCGCACGTCGTGCCGGCGCCCTTCGGCGTGAGCGGGAAGCTGTGCGTCGCTTCGCTGCATGCGCCGACGGTGCGGCACGGGCCGGCGCCGCTCGGCGGCTGCGGGACGTTGGTGTGGCGGCAGCCGTTCGCGTCGGCGCCGGCGCCGCTCGGATCGCAGACCTCGACGCCGGTGCACCACAGGCCGTCGTCGCACGCGGCGTTGCTCGGCGTGTGCGAGGCGACGCCGCCCGCGCACTTGTCGACGGTGCACGACTTGCCGTCGGAGGGAACGTTGGCGTCGTCGTTCGCGTGCTGGCAGCCGAGCGTCGGCGAGCAGCTGTCGTCGGTGCACGGATTGGCGTCGTCGCAGCTGCGCGCGCTGCCGCCGGTGCACGCGCCGCCCGAGCACGTCTGCCCGACGGTGCACAGCGAAGTCTGGCAGGCGGTGCCGTCGCCGAGCGGACTGTGCACGCAGTTGCCGCCGACGACGGAGTCGGTGGTGCACGGGTTCAGGTCGTCGCACGGCGGCGTGTAGCACTGCGCGGCGCCGCCCGAGACGCGGCACGCCTGGTTGCTCGCGAGGCACGGGTTCGGCGTGCACGGATCGTTCGAGCAGCCGCCGGCGCCGTCGTCGTGATAGCCGGCGTCGCAGCCGCAGGCGCCGGCGGTGCAGACGGTCTTGTGCGGCGCGGTGCACGGATTGGGAACGCACGCGTCGTTGGTGCAGCCGCCCGCGCCGTCCGAGTGGTAGCCGCCGGCGCACGCGCCGCAATTCGCGCCGGTGTAGCCGGTGGCGCAGGTGCACTGCACGCGGCCGGCGACGATCGCGCAGGTGCCATGGCCGCTGCACGACGCCGGCTGGCAGGTGTCGTCGATGACGCACGCGCCGGCGTCGAGGTGATAGCCGGCGTCGCAGCCGCACGCGGCGGCGCCGAGCATGTCGAGCGAGCAGACGGTGCGGTGCGCCTGCGCGCACGGATTGGGCGTGCACGGATCTTTGGTGCAGCCGCCGGCGCCGTCGGAGTGATAGCCGCCGAGCGCGTCGCAGCCGGTGCACGCGGCGCCCGACCAGCCGGCGTCGCAGGTGCACACCGCCTTGCCGCCGCCGTCCATGCAGGTGCCGTGGCCGTTGCACGACGTCGGCGAGCACATGGTGTCGGGCACGCACGCGCCGTTGTCGTCGTGATAGCCGGCGTCGCACGCGCACGTGGCGGCGCCGCTCTGCGCGACGCAGCGGCGGTTCGGGCCGGTGCAGGGATTGGGCGTGCACGGATCGCCGGTGCACTTGCCGCTGCCGTCGTCGTGAAAGCCGGCGGCGCAGCCGGAGCAGCGCGGCTCAGCCCAGCCGGGATCGCACGCGCACACGGCGGCGCCGCTCGCGTCTTGCGAGCAGGTGCCGTGGCCCCTGCACGACGTCGGCGAGCAGCCGTCGTCGAGCACGCACGCGCCGCCGACGTCGTGCGTGCCGGGCGGACACGCGCAGGCGGCGGTGCCGTCGGGCTGCGCGGCGCACGCGTGCATCGAGTCGCACGGGCTCGGCATGCACGGATCGCTCGTGCAGTCGTGGCCGGCGAGGTGCTGGCCGGCGGGACAGACGCTGGTCGACGTCTGGCTGTTGCAGGCGGCGAGCAGGAGGGCGATCGACGCGCAGCGGGCGAAGCTCGACATTAATAGGAGGATACGAGAACGCGCGGCCGATCTTCTAGTCGCGCGCGGGGAGAAAGACGCGGAAGATGGTGCCGCCGCCGGGGCGGTTGTCGATCTCGATCCAGCCGTCGTGATCTTTGACGATGCCGACGGAGACCGACAGGCCGAGGCCGGTGCCGCCTTGATCCTTGCCGTCGCCCGACGGCTGCTTGGTCGAGTAGAACGGCTCGAAGATGCGCTCGCGATCCTCTTCCGGAATGCCGACGCCGGTGTCGGCGACCTCGATCACGGCGTAGCGGCCGGGCGGCGACACGTCGAGGCCGGGGCGGCGGCGCACGAGCGCGCGCGTGCCGAGCTCGAGCTGCCCGCCCTGCGGCATCGCCTGGACGGCGTTCAAGCACAGGTTGAGGCACACCTGCTGGAGCTGATCGGCGTCGCCGAGGACGATCGGGTGCGCGGGCGCGCCGTCGCCCTCGGAGATGAACGACCGCTGCCGCGCCTCGACGCGGCTGGTGGCCAATTGGTGCTCGAGAAAGTCGAGGCAGTCCTTGGCCACCGTCTGTAGATCGACGTCGGTGCGCACCGTCTGCGGGCGGCGCGCGAAGTCGAGGAGCTGCTGGATGATCTTGGTGATGCGCTGGGTCTGCGCGGCGATGATGGCGGCGTTCTTGGCCACCTCGGCCGGATCGGCGGCCTTCTTCTCCATCGTGCGCGCGCGGCCGCCGATGACGTTGAGCGGCGTGCCGACCTCGTGCGCGATGCCGGCGGCGAGCTGGCCGATGGTGGCCAGCTTCTCCGAGTGGCGCAGGCGCGCCTCGAGCGCGAGCTTCGCGTCCACGCCGTCGAGGATCTGCTCGCGCGCCTCGCGCAACGAGCCGGTCATCTCGTTGAAGCGCTCGGCCAGCGCGCCCACCTCGTCGTCGCGCTCCTGCAGGATCACGCGGCCGAGATCGCCTTGCGTCACGTCGTCGATCGCCTCGACCAGCCGCTTGAGCGGGCTCGAGATCGCCTGCCGCGCCGAGTACCACACGAGCAGCGCCAGCATCGCCGTCAGCCCGGCCACCGCATAGATGGCCACGCGCACCGACTCGATCCACGCGTGCTCGGCGTCGGCCTCGTCGCGCGTCAGCTCGAGCGCGCCGACCACGTTGCGCTCGGTGTCGCGGATCGGCACCAGCAGCGCGTAGACGTTGCGCCCGTTGAGCGTCACGTGCTGCCCGACGGAGTCGCCGTGCACGTCGAGGCGCGCCAGCCGCTCGGCGCGCATCGGATCGAACGGCGGCGGAACGTAGTTGGAGCTGCCGGCGCCGCCGTCGACGTCGACCTCCGGCGCGCCGACGTCGCGCACCACGAACGCGGGCGGCGATTCACCCGGCTGCCGGTGCGCGAGATCGAAGTACGCCAGGCCAATCGACGGCTCCGCCGCCTGCCAGCGCGCCACCAGCCGGCTCACGTCCTGAAACAGCCGCCCGTCCTTGAGCGCCGCCTCGAGCGCCACCTGCACCGCGCTGCCCACCAGCGTCGTCTGCCGCTCGAGATCCGCCTCCAGCTCCGCGCGCCGCACGCGCACGCTCACCAGGCCGTAGAGCCCGAGCGTGAACGTGACCAGCGCGACGGTGGTGGCGGTGATGCGCGTGCCGATCTTCATGGGCGCTCTTTAGTGTACGCGACGGCGGTGGCCTGCGTACCATCTTCATCCAAATTTCGTCCCAGGAAACGAGAAACTGGGATGAAAGCGCTTGCCCTTTCGTCCCAGTTTCCTAGAATTTGGGATGAAACTGGGACGAAGGAGCGCCCGTGCGGATCCCCTGCTCGCCTCCCGTGCTGCGAGGGCTGACGAAGCGAACCGCGCTCGGCGGCGGGCTCGATCCGGCCCCCGACGGCGTCTATCGGCACTGGGACACGCTCCGCCACCTCACTCCACCCAAGGGTCTGTCGGTGGAGGAGTGGTGGTTCGGCATCAAGCTGGCGCGCCGAACGCTGTACCGCACCATTCCGCTGAAGCAGAACGCCGGCGACGCGCTGTTCGTGTTCGCGATGCCCGACTGCGCCATCGAGCGCTGCCACCAGCTCGATCGCGACGCCAGCGGGCGCATCGCGCTCGACGAGGAGGTGGCCAGCCCGGCGGCGCGCGATCAATATCTGGTGAGCTCGCTGATCGAGGAGGCGATCACCTCGAGCCAGCTCGAGGGCGCGGCCACGACGCGGCGGATCGCCAAGGAGATGATCCGCACCGGCCGCCCGCCGCGCGACAAGGACGAGCGGATGATCGCGAACAACTTTCGCGCCATGAACCGCGTGCGCGAGCTGGCCTCACAACCGCTCGAGGCCGATCGGATCTTCGAGCTGCACCGCATGCTGACCGAAGGCACGCTCGACCCTCCGCACGGCGCGGGCCGCTTCCGCCGCCCCGACGAAGACGTCGTCGTCCACGATCGCGCCGATGGCCAGACGCTGTACGCGCCGCCGCCGGCCGACGAGCTGCCGGAGCGCCTGAAGCGGATGGTCGAGTTCGCGAACGGCGGCGGGCCGAAGACCTTCGTGCACCCGGTCGTGCGCTCGATCCTGCTGCACTTCTGGCTGGCGTACGACCACCCGTTCGTCGACGGCAACGGCCGAACGGCGCGCGCGCTGTTCTATTGGTCGATGCTCAAGCACGGTTATTGGCTCACCGAGTACCTCTCGATCTCGCGCATCCTTCGCAAGGCGCCGGCGAAATACAGCCGTTCGTTTCTCTATTGCGAGACCGATGACAACGACACCACCTATTTCGTGCTGGCGCAGCTGGCGGTGATCCAGCAGGCGGTGCACGAGCTTCATCAGCACCTGCGCCACAAGATGGCGGAGACGCGCGAGCTCGAGGCGCTCATGCGCAAGTCGGCCGAGCGCTTCAATCACCGCCAGCTCGCGCTGCTCGCGCACGCGCAGAAGCACCCGAGCGCGCAATACACCGTCGAGGGGCACGCGATGAGCCACGCGGTGTCGTACGAGAGCGCGCGCCTAGACTTGATCGGCCTCGAGAAGAAGAACCTGCTCGTGCGCCGCAAGATCGGCAAGACGCTGTTCTTCGCGGTCGCGGACGGACTGTCGAATCGCTTGAAGAGGCTCTAGCTGTCGTTTCTAAGCACGTTGTTCACTCTTCCGGTTCAGTCTGGAGATCGGTGGTCTGCCGCCTAGACTACCGTGCGGTCGTTCGCGATTGTAGTGCACGAGCCATCGAGACAATGCGCGATGCCTCTGCCTCGACG
>DASREC010000089.1:0-4339 GCA_035652295.1 Polyangia bacterium | reverse complement strand
GCAGCAGCGCGACTACCGGACGGCGCATCCGAGCTCCTTGATGAGGGCGAGGGCGCTCTCATCCTATCCAATGGAGATCGGTAGTCCAACATTTCACCCCCGCCCCGTTTTTCGCTGCGGATCGTCGGCGAAGCTGTAGTGACCGTCGCGGGCGAGGATGATGTGATCGAGCAGCGGCACGCCGAGCTGGCGGCCGGCGCGCGCGAACACGTCGGTGAGCTCGCGGTCCGACGCGCTCGGCTCGGGCGCGCCGCTCGGGTGGTTGTGCACCAGGATCAGCGCCTGCGCGCCTTCGCGCAGCAGCGCGCGGAACACGTCGCGCGGCGAGACGTGCACGCGGTTGATCGATCCCACCGCGGCGACGAAGTGCGTGACCAGCCGGTTGAGGTTGTCGATGCCGAGCACGTGCATCTCTTCGCGCTCGAGACCGGCGAGCAGGCCGCGCATGCGCGCCGCCACCTGCTCGGGCGTCGACATCGGCGCGCCGCGATCGAGCGGCTCGTCGAGCGCGCGGCGGCCGAGCTCGATCGCCGCTTTCAACCGGCACGCGCGCTGAAGGCTCAAGTTCGCCAGGCCGCACAGATCGCCCATCCCCGCTTTCGCCAGCGCGCGCGCGCCGCCGATCAGATCGACCACGCGCTGTCCCTCCGCGGGCGAGCAGAGCAGCACCAGCCCGGTCAATTCCCCGTCGGAGAGCACCGACGCGCCGCCCGCGGTCAATCGCCCGCAGAGCGGCAGCTCCGGAACCGGTTCGGCGGCGGGCAGCATCGCGCAAACACAAAGCACGCGCCGTGCCGTCACCACGCCACAACAAATCCACAAACTTGCGCTGCGGCATTTTGCCGCTGTCCGCGTCCCGGACCCGTTCGTCCGGCAGCCGGCCGCGGGCCCGGCTTCTATCGGCAGCCGCTAGCCGAAAAAGCGGTGCGCGCAGGGGCGCAGCAGCAGGATCAGGGCTCCGGCGACGGCGGTGAAGACGCTCCAGTACTCGAGTCGGATGAACATGAGCGACTGCGGCCGGGTCGACTCGCGCGCAGCGGGCCGTCGACCGGCCGTCGAGAGCATCCAGTCGTCGAAGATTTTCCAGATTCCCGTCTCGCTGGGCGTTCCGTTGGCGCGCCGCCCCAACCACCAGACGACGGGAGCGGCGGCCAGCAACGCGGCCCCCGCGATCGCGTCGCCGCCATGTCTTGCCAACGCCGCCGCGCATACCGCCACCACGATCACGATGTAGAGGAGGAGCAGCGGTCCCATCCACCCGCGGAAGAAAAGGATCATCGTTCGAGGATACGCCCGAACCGGAGCAGCCTTTCGACTTCACGCGCGCCGGGTGCGCTGCTTTCGTCTCGGCGGCGGCGACGTCGAGCGCTTGGAAATGCCGGCGCCGCCGCCGGTCGCCACGAGCTTGCGCAACTGCTCGAGCAGCGCGCGCGGCGGGTCGGGTACTTGCTCGAGATGAGCCGTAGCGACCGCGAGACCGTCGATCATGTTGGTGATCGCCCTCCACATCGCCGTCCTGGCTCGAGTGTCGGCGACGATCAGCCGCTCGTTTTCGCCGAGCCACTCCAGCTGACCCTGCCGGCGCCGCGCCAGCGACGGAAGCGTGTCGTCGAGGAAGGCCAGCGCGAGCACCAACGCTTGCAGTGAATCCTCGCCTGCGATGGCGAAGAATTCGTCGAAGGGCGCGCCGACGCGGACGCAACACCACCACGGGTCCAGACGCTCCGGTCCCTTGACGGGGCGACCGATGGTGAGCGCCACGACGCGTACCCGGCCGGCGCGGCGAAAACTCAATTTCCGCTCGGCCGCTACGTCACCGATCTCTACGGGTCTCCACATGGTCGTCTCCGCGGCTAACGCCAACGGCGGGCTCGTGCGTACTATGGAGGAGTGCGTTGGCTGCTGTGCACATTAATGATGGCGGGAGTTGCGCGGGCCGATCTCGCGGCGAACGGCGGCGGGGATCGCGAGAAGAGCGCGCCGGTGTTGCGGCTCGATTTGGAGACGGCGCCGTATGCGGCGGAGCCGTCGCTGGTGAACGTGACGGTGCGCGCGTTCGTGCTCACCGCGGCCGACGGCCGCACGATCTGGCGCCGCCCGCCGCCCGAGTCGCTCGCCGCCTTTCAATCCGACAAACGGCTCCTGGCCGCGTGGCGCCGCGATCGGCGCGCGCCGCTCGAGACGATCGGCTTTCCGTTCGTGGCCACCGCGCTGCGCCCCGACGACGTGGTGGTGATCGCGTTCGAGCGGCTGCTGGTGTTCGCGCGCGCCGACGGCAAGCTGCGCCACGAGGAGACGCTCGGCGAGGCCGGGTTCGGCGGCTTGTCGTTCGCGCACGCCGACGTCACCGTCGAGTGCGGCGCGCGCCGCGTGACGCGCCACGTGGCCGCCGGCCAGTTCCTGATCGATTGCGGATCGCGGCTCATCTACTATTTCAACCAGGGCATCTACGCCCTCGATACGTCGTCGTACGCGCTCGCCGGCACCGTGATGTTCCCCGACGTGACGCCCGCGCGGCCGCTGTATCGCTACGACCTCGGCGGCGCGACCGTGACGCTGGTGCCGACCGACTGAGCTTGCGCGGCGGCCGCCGGCGGTCGTACCGTCGAGAAAATGGCGGAGGGCGCGCTTCGATTGATCGTCGTCGCGCTGGCGCTGGCGGCGCCGGCGAGCCTGGTGCGCGTGCCGGCGGGCGCGTTCGTCATGGGCGGCGGCGAGGAGGCGGACGAGCGGCCGCGCCACCGCGTGTTCGTCTCGGAGTTCTGGATCGATCGCGACGAGGTGACGCGCGGCGAGTACGCCGCCTGCGTGCGCGATCGCGCGTGCGCGCCGCCCGCCGCCGCCGGCGACGCGACGCTGCCGGTCACCGGCGTCTCGTGGATCGACGCCGACGCGTTCTGCCGCCACGCCGGCAAGCGGCTGCCGACCGAGGCCGAGTGGGAGAAGGCGGCGCGCGGCACCGACGGGCGCATCTTTCCGTGGGGGAACGACGCGCGCTGCGACCGCGCCAACTTCGGCAACTTCGAGGGCGAGGGCCGCTGCCCGCAAAATCCCGGCGCGCCGGTCGCCGCCGGGCGCAACTCCGAGTCGCCGTACGGCGCGCGCGATCTCGCGGGCAACGTCTGGGAGTGGGTGGCCGATCGCTACGACGCCGCCTACTACCGGCGCTCACCGGCGCGCGATCCGACCGGACCGGCGGCGGGCGCGCGGCGCGTGGTGCGCGGCGGCGCGTGCTGCTCGATGTTCGGGCTGCCGCGCGCGTCGAACCGGCTGGCGTTTCCGCCCGACTACCGCGACGTCGATCTCGGGTTCCGCTGCGCGCGCGGCGCCGAGCGCGTCGAGTAGCCGCCGCGCGTCGCCCGGCGCGTACGCCTCGTAGTCGTTGTCGAAGTACACGAACACGTCGGCGCCGCCGTCGCGCCAGCCGCGGATGCGCGCCGCCCACGCCGCCAGCTCCTCGTCGGTGTAGCGGCTCGCGTACAGCTTGCGCGCGCCGTGCAGCCGCGCGTAGGCGAACGACGCCGTGCGCGCGAAGCTGAGCGGAAACCGCCCCGCCGTCTCGCTCGCCACCAGCGCGACGTCGTAGCGTTCGAGCAGCGCCAGCGCCTCGTCCGAGAGCCACGACACGTGCCGCGCCTCGAGCGCGTGGCGCACGCGCGCGTCTCCCCCGTCGGCGGCGCGCAGCACCGCGCGTCCGGTCACGCGCCCATCGTGCTTGCGCGCCAGCCGCTCCGCCTCGCGCAGATCGCGCGGCAGCCCGTCGAGAAACGCGCGCGCCCGCTCCCCGTCGAAGCGCACGCTCTCCGGCAGCTGCCACAAGATCGGCCCCAACTTCCGCCCCAACGCCAAGATCCCCTGCGCAAAAAAATTCCCGAGCGGCGCCGCTCCGCCACCGAGCTTCAACATGTGCGTGACGTACCGGCTCCCCTTCACCGCGAACACGAACTCCCCCGGCACCTCCTCGCGCCAGCGGCGAAACACCTCCGGCCGCTGCAACCGATAAAACGATCCATTCACCTCCACCGTCGAAAACCGGCTCGCCAGGTACGCGAGCCACCGCGCGCTCGGCAACCCCTCCGGATAAAACGTCCCGCGCCAATGCCCATAGATCCACCCGCTAGTCCCGACTTTCACCTCGCCCATCCCCATACGGCCAAAGCAAATCCGGCGCCCGTCGACGCATATAGCGAAAACGGTAGCGGGTGGGCGTGCAGATCGTTTTTCGCCGGCGTTGAGGAGCGCTCCTCGCGTCTGCGCGAGGATGCCAGCGACGAATCGAGCGAAGCACGTGCCGCGCGCAGGACGCTGCGTAGCAGCGGCCGAGCACGGCGTATGCGAG
>DASREC010000088.1:0-12090 GCA_035652295.1 Polyangia bacterium | reverse complement strand
GCCTCGTCGAGCCGCGCGAACGTGCGCAGCGTGCGCACGATCCCGGTGATGCGCTCGCACGCGGCCCGCGTCACCTGCGACAGATCCTCGACCGCCTTCAGATCGCGCTCGATCACCGGCGACGACGACTGCGCGATGAGCTCGCCGAGCGCCGCGCGCAGGCGCGGGAAGATGCGCAGGAAGAGATCGTTGTTCGATACCACCGCGGCGAGCGGCGTGTTGATCTCGTGCGCCACGCCGGCGACGAGCTGCCCGAGCGCCGCCATCTTGGCGTGCTGCACCAGCCGCGCCTGCGCCGTGCGCAATTCGCCGATCAGCCGCTCGAGCTCCGCGTTGGCCGCCCTGAGCTCGCGCTCCATTCGCTTGCGATCGTCGATGTCGATCAGCACGCCGACGTAGCCGGTGATGTTGCCCGCCGGATCGCGCGTCGCCGAGCGCAACAGCTCGGCGTCGAACGTCGAGCCGTCCTTGCGCTTCACCTGCAGGTCCGAGCGCGGCCCGCCGAGGATCGCCTTGTCGCCCGACGACAAGCTCGGCGGCTTGCCGATCAGGTCCTCGCTCTCGAACCCGGTGAGGCGCGTGATGCCGGGCGAGACGTAGACGGTGGTGAACTTCTCGTCGAGCGCGATCACGCCGACGGAGTGCATGGCGTCGAGCAGCGCCTGCTGGAACGCGGTCGCGCGCTCGAGCTCCATCACCAGGCGGCGGCGCTCGAGCAGGATGCGCGCGGCGGTGAACAGCTCGACGGCGTTGACCGGCTTGCGCAGGTAGTAGTCGACGCCCGCGGAGAGGCCGGCGATGCGGAACGCCGAGTCGCGGCGCGCGGTGGTGACGATCACCGGCGCGTGCGCGCCCGACTGCTGCACGCGCCGCACGACCTCGAAGCCGGAGGTGTCGGGCAGCGTGTCGGCGACGATCAATAACTCGGCGTCGCCGATGCGGCGCACGCTGTCGAGCAGCGATTTGCCGTCGGAGAACACCTGCACCGCGTAGCCGGCGCGCGTGAGCTGCGCCTCCAGCAGCGCGCGGTTGTACGGGTACGGATCGGCCACCAGCACGCGCTCGCGGCGCGGCGAGCGCAGCACCTGCGCAGGCGGTTTCAGATCGTCGAGCGCGGCGGCGTTGGCCGGTTGCGTCGGCTGGCCGTCGCCGACCCAGGTCGCCTGCGCGCCGGGCGCGGCCGGCTCGTACTCTTCGCCGTCGGGCCAGCCGACCGCCAAGAGCGTCGCCAATTCGCCGCCGCGGATCTCGGGCCCGAGAAAATCGGCCGCGTAGTCGAGCGCTGCCTCCGGCACCACGTGCGCCGAAAAAATCCGGTGCACGCCGAGCCCGCGCGCGCGCGCGAGCAGCATGAGGTTCTGCACCGCGCCCGCGACCAGGCCGAACGCCTCCACGCCTTCGGACGCCGGCACCGTCGAGAAGACCAGCACCAGCGCGGGCGCGTTGAGCACCGCGTCCGAGGCCAGGCCGCGCGGGCCGAGCGCGCCCAGGCCCCAGTGACGCGCCAGCGCCTCGGCCACTTTTCCGACGAGCCGCTCGCGCTCGTCGCCCACCACCACCATCACGCGCCACGGCGGGTGCGCGAAGCGCGACGGCCACCACGTGGTCGCGCGCGCGATGATCTCGTCGAGCAGCGCGCGCTCGACGGGCCGATCGCGAAACCGCTCGACGTCGCCCGAGCGCGCCACCAGCTTCGCCGCGCGCGCGAACGCCTCCTCGTCGTCGGTCATCGGGTCGCGCCCGGTGGCGCGCCGGCCTCGCGCGCGAGCTCCGGCACCAACGCCTCGAGCCGCTCGTAGGTGTTGAGCGACGCGTCGTCGAGCACGCGCTCGAGCAGGCGGCGCAGCACCTCGCCGACGATCGGCCCCGGGCGGCAGCCGAGCAGGCGCATCACGTCGGCGCCGCCGATCGCCAGGTCGCTCACCTTGAGCGCCGCCGCCTGGGCGATCTGCTCGGCGATGCGCGTCTTCAGCTCGCCGATCTCCACCGACGGCTCCTCGCCGCGGCCGCGCGCGCGCACGTCGCCCTCGCGCAGCGCGAACAGATCGTCGAGCGACTCGGCGCCGACGCGGCTGATGAAGCGGCGCACGGTGCCGTCGCTCCACTCGGGCGCGTACCAGAACATGTGGTTCTTGACGAGATTGACCACGTGCTCGCGCTCGCGCGTCGACAGCTTGAGCCGCCGCAGGATCGCGTCCGAGAGCTCGGCGCCGACCAGCTCGTGGCGGTAGAACGTCTTCTCCGTCGGAGAATCTTCGCGCGGCGCGGCGGTGCGCGGCTTGGCCACGTCGTGCAAGAGCGCGGCGAGGCGCACGATCCACGGCGGGCCCATCGGCGACAGCGCCACCGTCTCGTCGACCGCCGCCAGCGTGTGGTGCCAGACGTCGTGTGCGTGAAAACGATTCTGCGTCACGCCCACGCCCTCGAGCAGCTCGGGGATCACCTCGCCGAGCAGGCCCGTCGAGCGCATCAGCTCCAGCCCCACCGACGGGCGCGGCGAGCACAGGATCTTCACCAGCTCGTCGCGCACGCGCTCGGCCGAGACCTTGCGGAACACGTCGAGCGCGCGCGGGATCGCCGCCTCGGTCGCCGCGTCGACGGTAAAACCCAATTGCGCGGCGAAGCGAACCGCCCGCATGGCGCGCAGCCCGTCCTCGCGAAACCGATCGAGCGGCTCGCCGACGGCGCGGATCAACCGCGCGGCCAGATCGTCTCGCCCGCCGAACGGATCGGCGATGCGATCGTCGAGCGGATCGTACGCGATCGCGTTCATGGTGAAGTCGCGCCGCTTGAGATCCTCCTCGAGCGAGCGCACGAACTCGACCGAGTCGGGCCGCCGCCCGTCGGAGTAGGCGCCCTCGCCGCGGAACGTGGTCACCTCGACGTGATCTTTTTCGCCCGCGCCGTCCTCGACCAGCACCGTGACCGTGCCGTGCTTCTCGCCGGTCGGGATGGTGCGCTTGCGGCCGAACACGCGCGCGACCTCCGCCGGCTGCGCGCTGGTCGCCACGTCGAAGTCCTGCGCCGCGCGCCGGTGCTCGGCGAGCAGGTCGCGCACCGCGCCGCCGACGAGCCACGCCTCGAAGCCGCCCGCGCGCAGCTTGCGGCACACGTCGGCGATGTGCGCCGGCACGTCCTCTGGCTTCGGCGAGTGCACGCGAAAACTATAACGGCGCTATCGCTTGCCGTCGAATTGCCCCTTGGGGGGCATGCGCGGGCCGAGGCGCTCGGTGATCTCGTCGGCGCGCTCGGCGAACGTGGCGGCGGCGTCGAAGTCGCCGCGCTCGGAGAGCACGTGCGAGTAGCCGGCGAACGTGTGGCCCAGCTCGATCTCCGCGCCGACCTCGCCGAGGATCTCGATCGCCTTGGTGAAGTGCGCGTCGGCGGCGGCCTTGTCCTCGTCGGTGATTCCGCCCTTCGCTGTGACCGCGCCGAGCACGCGATGCGCCAGCGCCTGCGACGGGCGCGAGCCGACTTTCTCCGCCAGCTCGAGCGCGCGCCGCGCTTCGTTGCGCGCGCCGCGCAGATCGCCGAGCTGCAAATAGACTTCGGCGAGCAGGCGCGCGGCTTCGCTCTGGAGCAGCTTGTCGCCGAACGTCTGCGCCAGGTCGGAGGCCTGCGCGAGGTGATCGGAGGCCTCGTGATCGCGCGCGAGCTTGATCAGCGACTCGCCCATGCGCGTGAGGATCTGCGCTTGCTCGAGGCGATCGCCGATCTCGCGCGCCAGCGTCAGCGCCTCCTTGAGCACCTCGAACGCGCGCTCGGCGTCGCCGCGATCGCGCCACGCCGCCGCCACCGCGAGCAGCGACTGCACCACGCCCGGCCGATCGCCGATCTCGCGGCGCAGCGCCAGCGCCTCGGAGAAGCGCACCACCGCCTCGGCCGGCGCGCCCGACGCCTGGTGCACCAGCGCGAGGTTGTGCAGGCTGAGCGCGAGCGAGCGCTTGTTGCCGAGCGCGCGCCTGAGATCGAGCGCACGCCCGTGACGCTCGAGCGCCGTCGCGTAGTCGCCGCGCAAGAACGCCAGCCGCCCGAGATCATCCTCGACCGCCGCCACGCCGCGCGAATCGGCCGCTGCGCGGAACAGCGCCAGCGCTTGATTCAGGTGCTCCTCGGCGATCGCGTACTCGCCCTGCCCGCGGTGCAGCCGCGCGATGCGCCCGTGCGCGGCGCCCGCCTTCGCCGGGTGATCGAGCCGCCACGCCGCTTTCAACATCTCGCGGAAGGTGGCGAGCGCCTCGGACGTGCGGCCGGCGCGCTGGAGCACGTCGCCGTAGTTGTGCAGCGGATCGATCCGCGACAGCGCGTCGTCGGCGTCGTAGAGGCGCAGGCCGCGCTCGTAGAGATCGACCGCCGCCTCGTTGGCGTAGCGCCCGCGCGCCTTGTCGGCGGCGGCCAGGTACGCGGCGGCCGCGCGCACGGTGTCGCCGCCGCGCTCGTACAGCGCCGCTTGATATTCGAGCTGCTCGCCCGACTGCTCCTCGCGCGGCGGCAGGCGCGTCTCCAGCCACTCGGCGGCCACCAGGTGATAGCGGCGCGCGCGCTCCGGCGGCAGCAGCTTCTGGATCAGGTCGTGCTCGAGGTTGTGCTTGAAGATGAACTCGATCTCGCCGGGCACCGACGAGTCGGGCATGCGCAAGAGGTAATCGCGCTCGACCAATTCTTCGAGCATCGCCTCGATGCGCGCGCGCTCCTCGAAGGCGAACGCCGGATTGCGCTCGTCGACGTCGAGCCGCCCGAGCACCACCAGCGCGCCGAGCCAGAACACGCTGCCGAGCGTCGCCGCCTTCTCGAGCAGCTCGCGCTCCGGCTGCGACAGCGCGGCGATGCGCGCCTCGATCGCCTCCTCGACGCTCATCGGCAGCTCGACCTGCGCCGCGCGCGCCGGATCGATGCGCCAGCGATCGCCGCCGGGCACGACGGTGATCGTCCCGTTCGAGCGGAACACGCGCACCAGCTCTTCGATGAAGAACGGGTTGCCCGCCGTCAGCTCGCACGCGTCCTCGACCAGGCCGCCCGGCAGCGGCTCGGCGCGCGACAGGAGGCCGCGCAAAAGTTTTTCGCTCTCGCCCTGCCCGAGCGGGCCGACCTCGATGCGCGTGTGGTCGACGGTGCCCTGCCCCCACGACGGGCGGCGCACGAACAGATCGGGCCGCGCCGCCGCCACCAGCACCACCGGCGAGCCGCCGAGCCCGAGCGCCAGCTCCGAGAGCAGCGTCAGCGAATCGTCATCGCCGAGGTGCAGATCGTCGAACGCGAGGATGAGCGGCGAGCGCTCGGCGTCGAGCTCGAGGAAGCGGCGCAACACGGTGCGCGCGATCGCGTCCTCGTGGCGCGTGTCGTCGCCGAACGACATCGCGCGCAGGAACGCGTTCTCGGTGGCGCGCAGATCGAGGTAGCGCCCGAGGAAGTGCAGGACCTCGGTCATGCGCCGATCGGCGAACACGTCGGTGATCTGCGTGCGCACGCGCTCGAGCCGCCGCGCCTCGTCGTCCGAGTCCACGATCCCGAACCGGTCGCGCAGCAGCCTATTAATGAGGGAGTAGGAGCCGGCGCCCTTCTGCGCGCGCCCGCGGTACACGCGCGGCCGGCCGGCGGTGCCCGCCGCGTGCCGCGTGCCGACGCGCTGCAGCCACTCGGCGATCAGCCGCGTCTTGCCCACGCCCTGCGTGCCGACGACGGTGATCAGCTGCGGCGCCTGGTAGTCGACGGCGCGCGCAAAGATGGCGTCGAGCTGCGCCAGCTGCGCGTCGCGGCCGATCAGCGGCTGGGACTGGAGCGGCGCCTCGGGGGCGCGGGGCGGCGGCGATTCCATGGGACTCTGCGGCTCGGGCACGGGCGAGCATCATATCAGAACGCGCGGCCCACGCAGGCAAGACCGCGCGGCCGATCGCACGCGTCCGCGAACCGGGTGGCGCTTTCTCGCTCGCAGGTTTTCCGGTATTCTCGCACTGCGCATGTCTCTGCTCGCTCGCATCGAGGTCATAGCCGCCGTGTCGCTCGTCGCGTGCGGCACGATCGATCCCGGCCCCGACACCATGCCGCCCGCCGGCTGCGAGGCGCCCGCGCCGTTCTTCGTCAGCGACGTGTGGCCGAAATACTTCGACACGTATATGTGCGGCAAGAGCGACTGCCACGACTCGTCGTCGGGCCACGGCTACTTCCGCCTGCAGTCGGTGGCCGGCGTGCCCGCGCCTCAGCCCACCGACTCGGTCGCCATCTGGCCGACGGCGTGGCAGAACAACCTGCTTGCCATCCAGCACAACGTCTCGTGCACCAACCCGACGCAGAGCCTGGTGCTCACGGTGCCGTCGGGCGAGAGCCAACCGCATCCGCCCGGCGTGATCGTCCTCGACATCCCGGCGGCGACCACGCTGTTCACGACGTGGCTCCAGTGAAGCTCGTCGCCTTGCTGGCGGCGCTGGTCGCCGCGATGCCTTCCGCCTCCGCCGCCGGCCGCACCTCGGCTCAGCTTCGCGTGATCGTCCCGCGCGCCGCGGTGCGCACCGGCCCGGCGTTCTCCTACCGCGAGCTGTACCGCGCCGATCGCGGCGAGGTCTTTCCGGTGATCGATCGCAACGGCAACTATTGGTTCCGCGTGGTGCTGCCCGACGGGCGCTTCGGCTGGATCTACGGCGAGCAGGTGCTGCCGTTCACCGTCGATCTCTTCGGCCGGAACGGCCCGTCCGGTTGGGATCGTTTCCGCGAGGCGGTGTTCGCGCCGTCGCCGATCCCGTCGTCGATCATCTCGCTGACGTTCTCCGGCGGCGCGCTCGGCGGCGACGGCATGTTCATCTTCCGCCCGGCGGTGACGCTGGACGCGCACTTCGCGCTCGAGGCGCACATCGGCGAGGCCATCGGCTCCGACGGCTCGCTGCTCGTCTACGGCCTCGACGGCGACGTGATCATCTGGCCGCTCGGCCCGTTCGTGCCGTTCCTCGCGCTCGGCGGCGGCGGCGGCACGTCGTTCCCCAAGATCAACGGCGTGACGCAGGCGTCGAAGACCAACTTCGCGCTCGACGCCGGCGGCGGCCTCGCGGTGATCTTCAAGAAGCGCATCATCGTGCGCTTCGACTTCCGCAACTACACGCTGTTCACCTCCAACTCGACCGACAACCGCCAGGAGTACTCCGGCGGGCTCGAGGTGTTCTTCTGATGCGCATCTTGATCGCCACCCTGCTCGCGGCCATGTCGATGGGGCTCGCCGGCTGCGGCCGCTACGCCGTCCGCCCCGACGAAAAAGAGTATCTCGCCGACCGCATCATGCAGCCCGACTACGACGCCACCGAGAGCGCGCTCGATCAGCACGTGCTGTCGAACCGCGAAGGCTCCGCGGGAGGAAGCGGCGCGTCGGGCGGAGGTTGCGGTTGCAACTGATCCGTCTCCTCGCCGCCGCCCTCGCGGCGGCCGTGCTGACCGCATTATTTTGCGGTGCAGCATTCGCGGAGGATCGCGTCGACGCGTCGCTGTCGTACTTCGTCGAGCCGGCGCCGCGCGAGACGCTGCACGTGTTCCACCCGCAGGTGAACGCCAACGTCGATCTGCACCGCGCCATCTCGGTGCAGGTCAGCTACGACGCCGACGTGGTCTCGGGCGCCACGCCGCGCACCTACGGCACGCCGATGGACGCGATCTCCTCGGCCACCAAATTCTCCGACGTGCGCCACGCGTTTCACGGCGGCGTCGAGGGGCGCATCGGCCCGACGACGCTCTCGGCCGGCTACACCTACGCGTTCGAGAACGACTACCGCTCGCACGCCATCGACGCGTCGGCGCGCGTCGACCTGTGGGGCAAGAACACGACCTTCCGCCTCGACTACTCGCACAACTTCGACAGCGTGTGCAACGCCGACAACCGCGGCGTGCAGCCGCTCGAACGGCAGGCGCTCACCACTTCGACCGGATGCTTCAATTCGGGCACCAAGGGCATCTTGACCGAGCCGCTGGCGATCGACGGCTACGCCGCTTCGTGGACGCAGGTGCTGACGCCGATCGTGCTGACGGAGCTGTCGGTCGGCTTCCAGGTGCTCGACGGGTTCCAGTCGAATCCGTATCGCCGCGTGCGGCTGTTCTCCGGCACCGTCGAGGCGCAGGAGTCGGAGCCGCTCCTGCGCCAGCGCTTCTCGGTGCAGGCGCGCGTGCGCGTGGCGATCCGCAAGCTGCGCGCGGCGGTCGGCGCGTCGGGGCGCGCCTACTGGGATTCGTGGGGCGTCAAGTCGGGCACCGCCGAGGTTTCGTGGGAGCAGTACATGGCGCCGCAGTGGCTCCTGCGCGTGCGCGGCCGCTTCTACCAGCAGGGGCGCGCGCTGTTCTACCGCGACGCGGGCGAGGCGCTCAGCTACGACGCCGTCGGGCCGGTCGGGCAGTACTTCACCGGCGATCGCGAGCTGTCGCCGTTCCGCGACTATCTCGCCGGCTTCAAGATCTCGTACCTCAAGACCGCCGACGAGCGCGGCAAGTTCTGGCGCTTCTTCGAGGGGCTCGACGTGAACGTCAAGCTCGACCTGATCAAGTACGACGCCATCACGCCGCACCCGCCCAACGAGGCGCGCTCGAACTCGGTGATCGGCGCGCTGATCTCGCAGCTCTCCGCGTCGCTGCGCTGGTGAGCGCGGCGGACGCGCCTAACCTCTCCCGGTGTCATGCCGGTGGTCCGCCCGTGCCCGCTCGGGAGCCGAACGCTGTTCCTCCAGGCGTTCATCGTCATCGCGTTCCTGTTCGCGGTGACCGACGTGGCGTCGATGCTGCGCTTCGGCTGGATCCGTGACGAGCAGCGCGGGCTGGTCGAGGACAGCCTGACGAGCGTGGCGCTGGTCTCGCGCATGGCGCGCGATCTCGATCGCGAGCAACTGGTGCTGAGCACGCACATCCACGCGCGCGATCCCGACGAGTGGGCGCGCCTCGAAGGGCAGCTCGCCGCCCTGCGCGCCGACTACGGCGACGCCGCGTCGGAGTACCAGCCGCTCACCACCGAGCCGGGCGAGGCGCAGCGCTGGCAGCAGCTCGAGCGCCGCGCCGCCGCGCTGCAGGCGCCGCTCGACGACGCGCTGGCGCTCTCGCGCTCGAAGCACGACGGCGCGGCGCGCGCGGCGCTGGCGCGGCTGGAGGGCCAGTTCGCCGAGATCGATCGCGACGCCGACGCGCTGATCGCGATCAACCGCGAGGCGGCGGCCAAGACGCTCGACGAGGTGGAGCGGCTGCAGCGCTCGTCGCTGGCGCTGTCGGGCTGGCTGGCGGCGATCGGGATCGCGCTGTCGCTCGCGGTGTTTCTCAAGGTGCTGCGGCTCCTGCGGCAGCGCGAAGATCGGACGGTGCACTACTCGGCGATGCTCGAGGCGCGCAACCGCGAGCTGGACGCGTTCGCCGGGCGCGTGGCGCACGATCTGCGCGGGCCGCTCAGCACCATCGGGCTGGCGGCGTCGCAGCTCGCGCGGCGCGTGCCCGACGAGCGCTCCACCGGCGCGGCGCTCGGGCGCGGCGTCGAGCGCATGCGCGCGCTGATCGACGATCTGCTCGAGCTGTCGCGGCTCGGCCCCGAGGCGCCGCGCGACAGCTGCGATCCCGCCGCCGCCGCCGCCAACGTGCGCGAGGAGCTGGCGGCGCGCTTCGCCGGGCAGGACGTGTCGCTGATCGCGGAGGTCGAGCCCGCGCGCGTGCAGTGCCGCGAGGCGCTCCTGCGCGAGGTGCTGTGGAACCTCACCGACAACGCGGTCAAGTATCGCCGCGCGGGCGTCACCGCGATCGTCGAGGTGCGCGGCGCGGCCGGCGCGCGCGGCTACGAGCTGCGCGTGCGCGACAACGGCATCGGCATGTCGCCCGACGAGGCGACGCACGCGTTCGAGCCGTTCTTCCGCGCCGGTCGCGCGCCGCACCAACCGGGCACCGGCCTCGGCCTGTCGATCGTCAAGCGCGTCGTCGAGGCCCACGGCGGCACGGTCACCATCGACTCGCGTCTCGGCCACGGCACCACGTTCGTGATCACGCTGCAGCTCGAGCGCGCGTGAACCGGCTCAGCGGCGCGCGCGCTCGACCAGCGCCGCCAGCTCGGCGCGGCTGTGCACGCGCAGCTTGCCGAAGATGCGCGCGAGCTGGTTGCGCACCGTGTGCGGCGAGAGCTGCAGCAGCTTGGCGATCTCGCGGTTGCGATAGCCGCTCCGCAGGTACTGCACGATCTCGAGCTCGCGCGGCCGCAGCTCCGCCAGCGTCCCGTCGGCCGCGCGCGCCTCGGGCCTCGACTCGACCGCGGCGCACGTCAGCCCGACGAGCGGCGCCAGCCGCTGCATGAGCTCGAGGTCGCCGCGCTGGAACGCCGGCGAGCGCCCGTGCCGCCCGAGGTTGACCGCCGCCATCACCCGCCCGCGAAACGCCACGTGCACCACCAGCCGGCTGGTGATGTGCTGCGGCGCGAGGATCTCGACGAAGAAGCCGAGCGAGCGCCGCTCGGCCAGGCTGTAGATCTCGCTGTCGAGGTACGCGCCGTCGCGCGCCGCCACCGCCTGCGCGCGCGCGAGATCGCGAAAGTACCCCGCCTCGCCGACGCGGAAGCGCCGATAGATCTCGTTGTAGCGCGTCGGCTTTCCCAGCACCGTCGGCCGCTCGACGTTCGAGCGCGGCAGGTAGATCGCGCTGTCGTAGGGCGCCACGCGCGCCAGCTGCTCGAGCAGCACGCGCTGAAACTGATCGGCGCCGGTGCACGCGTTCGCCTGCGCCACGAGATCGCCCGACACCGAGTCGATCAGCATGAGTACATTTGTACTCCGGTCGGGGCGTCGCTCGCGAGCGAAGAGAAAGTCCCGAGGACGGCACCAGCGCTGCGGGGGGGGATCCTCAACGAGAGCACCGCGCCTCGGGACACCCCACTATACCAAGCGGCCGCCAAAAACCCGAATTTTTTATACCGTAACATTTGTAACTCGTCCGACAGACATACGGCAAAACCCTTACATCAGACCACGATCGCGTGCTTCTTGAGCAGCTTGTGGAGGTACTTGCGATCCATGTCGGCCTCGCGCGCGGCGCGCGAGATGTTGCCTTGCGCGCGCTCCATCAGCCAGCGCAGGTAGCGCTTCTCGAACTCGTGCTCCCAGCGCTCCTTGTTGTCGCGGTACGAGAGCGCCGGATCGAACGGCGGGCCCGACGCCACCGGCGCCGCCGCCGCCTCGCCCTCGCTCTGCCCCGGCAGCGCCACCAGCCGCACCGGCTGCGTGGTCCCCGCCGCGCCGCCCGTCGTCGGCGACAGGTACGCGCCGCGCTCGAGCACGTTGCGCAGCTCGCGGATGTTGCCCGGCCAGTCGTGCGCCATCAGCGACGCCATCGCCGCGTCGTCGAGCGTGCGCGGCTCGCCCGGGTTCATGCGCTCGAGGAACGCCTGCACCAAGAGCGGCAGATCCTCCTTGCGCTCGCGCAGCGACGGCATGCGGATCGGCACCACCGACAAACGGAAGTAGAGGTCCTCGCGGAACTTGCCCTTCTGCACCTCTTTGGCCAGCTCCTGCTTGGTGGCGGCGACGACGCGGATGTCGACCTTGATGGTGCGGTTGCCGCCGACGCGGCGGATCTCGCGCTGCTCGAGCACGCGCAAAAGCTTCGGCTGCAAATCGAGGCTCAGCTCGCCGAGCTCGTCGAGAAAAATGGTTCCGCCGTGCGCCAGCTCGAACGCGCCCTGCCGCGTGGTCGACGCGCCGGTGAACGCGCCCTTCTCGTGGCCGAACAATTCGCTCTCGATCAAGTTGCCGGCGACCGCGCCGCAGTCGACCACCACGAACGGCGCGCTCGCCCGCCGCGACAAGTCGTGGATGGTGCGCGCCGCCAGATCCTTGCCGGTGCCGGTCTCGCCCTCGATCAGCACCGTCGCTTCCGTCGGCGCGATGCGCTCGACCAGCCCGAAGATCTCGCGCATGCGCAGCGACCCGCCGAGCAGCTCGCCCAGCCGATCCTTCTCCGACGGCAGGATCTCGATGCGCTCCTCGAACGGCGTGAACTTGAGCTCTACCTCGCCAGCCTTGATGACCGAGCCGGCCCGCAGGTACGCCTCCTTGACCTCGGCGCTGTCGAGGAACGTGCCGTTCGTGCTCTTGAGATCACGCACCA
>DASREC010000087.1:0-11927 GCA_035652295.1 Polyangia bacterium | reverse complement strand
CTCGGCGGAGATTCCGCGAAACGTCCGGTCGTGCTGCGCGGAGTAATCCTGGATGAACCGCCGCACGAGGATCGGAATGTCCTCGGGCCGCTCGCGCAGCGGCGGCAGATAGATGCGCAGCACGTTCAGGCGATAGAACAGATCGGCGCGAAAGCGGCCGTCCTCCACGAGCTCGCGCAGCGGCTGATTCGTCGCCGCGATCACGCGCACGTCGACGTGAATGGGCTGCGTGCCGCCGACGCGCATGAACTCGCGCTCCTCGAGCACGCGCAGCAGCTTGACCTGCGTCGCCGCGGGAATCTCGCCGATCTCGTCGAGGAACAGCGTGCCGGTGTCGGCCAGCTCGAACCGCCCCGGCTTGGAGCCGACCGCGCCGGTGAAGGCGCCCTTCTCGTAGCCGAACAGCTCCGACTCCATCAACGTCTTGGGAATCGCGGCGCAGTTGATCTTGATGAACGGCGCGCCTCGCCGGGCCGAGTTGGAGTGCAGCGCGCGCGCGATCAGCTCCTTGCCGGTGCCCGACTCGCCGGTGATCAGCACCGTCGACGGCGTATCGGCGACCTTCTCGATCACCGCGAACACCTGCTCGAGCGCCGGCGAGCGGCCGACGAGACCGAAGCGTCCCGCGCCCGACGCCGGAGGCAGCGGACGCGGCGCGCGCCGATCCAGCTCGTGCGTCTTGATCGCCTTGGCGACCACCTGCCTGATCTGCGCCTGCTCGAACGGCTTCTCGACGTAGTCGAACGCGCCCAGCTTGACCGCCTCGACGGCGGAGTCGACCGAGCCGTGCGCGGTGATCATGATGACCGGGATGTCGGGATGCTCGGCGACCACTTTTCGCAACAGGCCCATGCCGTCGAGCTTGGGCATGCGCAGGTCGGTGATGAGCGCGGCCACGCCGCTGCCGACCAGGCCGAGCGCCTCTTCACCGTCGGCCGCCTCGACGACGTCGTAGCCCTCGCGAGTCAAGATGGCGCCGAGCACCTTGCGCAAATTCAGCTCGTCGTCGGCCAACACGATACGTGGGCGCCTGGCCATCGTCGGCGCACGCTACCATCCAGCCGTCGGCGGCTCAAGATAGGGTGTGATCGGGGCTTCTTTGCCACGACCGGTGGATGGAGTAACCTCGCTCTATAAGGAGTGTCGCATGCGCGTGCATAGCTTGGTGCTCGTTGGCGTGTTGGCGGTGGGAGGCTGTGGCGACGACCTGACCGTCATGAATCCCGACGGTGGCGGCAACGATCTCGCGGTGGGCGATCTCGCGGGCACCGTCGACATTTCGATCCCGCTCGACTTCCGCGCGATCGTGACCGCCAGCATGTTCAACAAAGATCTGGCGCAGGCGATCTGCATGCAGCTGGTGACGTGCGGACGGCTCGACGCCGCCAACATGGCCGCGTGCGTCGAGGCGCACACGCCGAACCTGTCGATCGATCTCGACAGCGAAGCGATGAAGGGCCGCATCCAGTTCAACGAAGCGCAGTGTCTCGCCGCCATCGCCGGCTCGCGCTGCGACGGCGAAGACATCGGCGAGGTGTTCATCTCGAAGTGCCGCGACCTGGTCGACATCCCGAAAGAGCCGTCCGACGGCACCAGCGCGTGCCTGGCGAGCGCCGAGTGCATCAACGGCTACTGCGCGCACGGCTCGGCCGACGCCGGGCTCGCGCCCGAGGGCTGCCCGGGCATCTGCCAGCCGTTCAAGGTCCTCAACGCCACCTGCGCCATCGACGCCGAGTGCGACGCGGTCAACGCCTACTGCGACAGCGGCACGAAGAAATGCACGATGCGCCCGGGCGCGAACGGCGACTGCACCATGGTCGGCTGCCAGCCGAATCTTTACTGCAACGGCGGCAAGTGCACCGCGCCCACGCCGACGGGAACCACCGCCGGCGCACCGTGCAACACGCTGCAGAACTTCTCGACCGATACGCCGGCGTGCGGGCCGACCTTCTTCTGCAAGATGGTGCTCGCGCCGACCATCAGCGGGACGTGCGCCGCCAAGATCGCGATGGGCTCGCCGTGCACGCCGGCCGACACGCCGTTCGGCGGCGACAACCAGTGCGTCGACGGCTCGGTGTGCGCGCAGATCGGCACGCAGACGATGCACACCTGCCAGGCGTACGGCTCGCTCAACGCCGACTGCGATCCGGCGGCCGGCTCGTGCAAGGACGCGCTCTACTGCGACTCGACGACCAAGAAGTGCTTGGCGCTGCTCGCCGACGGCGCGTCGTGCAATCCGGCGGCGAACCACTGCATCGCCAACAGCCAGCACGGCAACACCAACTGCATCGGCGCGACGCCGGTGTGCGTGCCGGAGAAGCTGCCGGGCGATGCCTGCAATCCGGCGACCGAGAGCCCGGCCTGCGGCAGCAACTACTGCGACCCGAACAAGAGCACCTGCGGGCTGCTCTGCAACTGATCGGCTAAACCGCTTCCGTTTGGCGATTCAGCAGCGAATAACCCACACGCGTCGTCAGCTGGCTTTGGCGGCGTCTTGCGGCTTGGGCTTCTCCGTGGCCTCGGCGTCCATCGCCGGGAGGACGACGGTGAAGGTGGAGCCGACGCCGAGGCGGCTGCGCACCTCGATGGTGCCGCCGTGGTTCTCGATGATGCGCTGGCTGATCGGCAGGCCGAGGCCGGTGCCTTTTTCTTTGGTCGTGTAGAACGGGATGAACAGGTTCTTCAGCTCGGCGGGCGGAATGCCGGCGCCGTTGTCGCGGAAGCGCACCTCGAGGTATTGCGCCGGCGCGCCGCGGCGGCCGCCTTTGCGCACCGACGTGGAGATGGTGAGCTTGCCGCCCGACGGCATCGCCTGCACGGCGTTGATGGCGAGGTTCAAGAACACCTGGCGGAGTTGCTCGGCGTCGGCGCGCACGCGCGGCACCTCGTCGGCGAGCGCCAGCACCACCTCGACCGGCGGCGGCGTCGATTCGCCGACGGGCGGCGGCGTGACCAGCTGCGCGGTCTTGCGCACCACCTCGTTCACGTCGAGCGGCTGCGGCTCGCCGCGATACGGGCGCGCGTAGTCCAAGAACTGCGACACGACGCGATTGAGGCGGTTGGCCTCCTCGACGATGATCGAGAGGAACTCGCGCGCCTCGGGCGGCGGCGTCTCGGCCGGGTCGCCTGCGCTCGGCGGCAGCAGCAGCTGCGCGGCGCCTTTGATGGCGCCGAGCGGATTGCGGATCTCGTGCGCGAGGCCCGCCGCCATCTCGCCGAGCGCGGCCAGACGATCGCGCTCCTTCATGCGATCGTAGAGCTTGGAGTTCTGCACCGTGATCGCCATCTGCGCCGCCACGCCGCGGAACAGATCGACCTCGTCGTTGGCGTAGGCGTCGCGCAGGCGCTCGTCCTTGAGGCACAACAGGCCGAGCACTTGATCGTCGGCGATGAGCGGGATGCACAGCGCGGCGTTCATCTCCTGCAGCGCGCGCGCGATCGCGTCGATGGTCTCGGTCTCGGCGTCGGGCTGCGCGCTTTTCGCCGCGTGCTCGCGCTCGAGCTGCTCGATCGACACCGGCCCGCGCGTCGAATGGAGCCGCTCGAAGAACGGGCGGCGCGCGGCGGCGTCGATGCGCTCGGCCGGCTTGGGCCCGAGATGCCCGGCGAGATCGTAGCCGCCGCCGTCGGCGTCGACCAGGTACACCGCGGCGTGCGTCGCGCGGCGCGACTCGTCCATGCTGACGAGCGTGAGGCGCACCGCCTCGCGAAAATCGATCACGTTGGCCAGGCTGCCGCGCAGCGAATCGACGCGCACCTTGAGCTCGTAGCGCTCGCGGAACATCCACTTCTGGATCGGCCCCTCGATCACCTGGCGCAGCGGCTCGACGAGGATCAGGATGACGAACGACGCGACCAGCGTGTTGAAGAAGTACACGCCCCAGTACGCCGGCGGCACCCACGCGACGAGCAGCCCGTAGATCGACGCCAGGATCAACACCAGCGTCGACAGGACGACCATCTTGCCGAGCACCTCGTTCACGTCGAGCAGGCGGTAGCGGAACAGCGTCTGCGAGATGAAGTACATGTAGATGATGGTGACGATGTTGCCGAACGCGCTGGCCGCGCCGCCGACGACGGGCAGGTAGTCGGCGGCGGCGAACGTGATCGCCGCCGAGCCGCCGATGCACAAATACATGAGGCTGGTCTTTTCGCCGGGGGCGAGCGTCCTGCGGTAGCGGCGGTAGACGATCACCATCGAGCCGTAGAGCCCGGTGAACACGCACGCGCCGAACGACATGCGGAACGGCCACGCGTGGTGCAGCCCGAGCCGGCGGAAGACGATGGCGTAGGCGATCGCCACCGTCGAGGAGACGGCCACCACCACCATCCAGCGCGGCGTGCTCGTGGCGCTGCGGCTGCCGTCTTCGGTGAGGAACGGGCGAAAGAAGCGCACCGACGCGAGCGGCAGCAGCATGGCGGCGAACAGCGACAGGAAGTAGGCGGTCTCGGACTCCAGCGTCAGCTTGAGGAAGGTCGTCACGTGCCACGCGACCAGCGCGAAGCACAACATGGCGAAGCGGCGGAACGAACGCTGCCGGCGATCGTGCAGGATCACCGAGGAGCCGATGGCGAACGTCACGATGGCCGCCAGCAGCGCCGAAAGTGACTGAATATTCACAAACGGATGATAGCACCGAGTTCGCGAGCCTCGGATTTCGGCGCTATACTTCCTAGAGTATGAATCCGCCCGCCGACGGAGGAGCGGACCGCGTGAACGCGACGCTCCGCCGACTGCCGAAGGTCGACGACGTGCTGGAGCGCCCCGCGGTGCGCGGGCTGCTGGAGCGCGCGCCGCGTTGGGCGGTGGTGTCGGCGGTGCGCGGCGAGATCGAGCGGCTGCGCGCGCGCCTCTTGGAACGTGCGCCGTCCGAGAGCGCCGAGCCGCAAAGTCCCGTCGAGCTCGACGAGCGGGCGGTGGGCGCGCGCGTCGAGGCGCTGTTGCGCCCGTCGCTCGTGCGGGTGCTGAACGCGACCGGCGTGGTGCTGCACACCAACCTCGGGCGCGCGCCGCTCGCCGAAGCGGCGGTGGCGCGCGTGGCCGAGATCGCGCGCGGCTACTCCAATCTCGAGTACAAGCTCGACGAGCGGCGGCGCGGCTCGCGGCACGATCACGTGAGCGGGCTCTTGCGCGAATTGACCGGCGCGGAGGACGCGCTGGTGGTGAACAACTGCGCGGGCGCGGTGCTGCTGGCGCTGGCGGCGACGGCTCAGGGGCGCTCGGCCATCGTCTCGCGCGGCGAGCTGGTCGAGATCGGCGGCTCGTTCCGCGTGCCCGACGTGATGCGCGCCTCGGGCGTCAAGCTCGTCGAGGTCGGCACCACCAACCGCACGCACGCGAAAGACTACGAGGCCGCGATCGGCGACGACACGGCGCTCTTGCTCAAGGTGCACCGCTCGAACTTTGCGGTCGTCGGCTTCACGGCCGAGGTGTCGGCGGGCGAGCTGGCGGCGATCGGGCGCGCGCGCAAGCTCGGCACGATGGTGGACCTCGGCTCGGGCGCGCTGGCGGATCTGCGCGCGCTCGGTCTGCCCGACGGCGGCGAGCCGGAGCCGACGGCGCGCGAGCTGGTGGCGACGGGCACGGACCTGGTGACGTTCTCCGGCGACAAGCTGCTCGGCGGCCCGCAAGCCGGCGTGCTCGTCGGGCGGGCGCACGCGATCGCGCCGTGCCGCTCGCACCCGCTGCTGCGCGCGCTGCGGCCGTCCAAGCTGACGCTGGCCGCGCTCGAGGCCACGCTCGAGCTCTATCGCGACGGGCGGCTCGGCGAGATCCCGACGCTGGCGATGCTCACGACGCCCGAGCCGACGCTCGAGGCGCGCGCGCGAAAGTTGCGCGACGCGTGCGCCCAGGCGCGGCCCGAGCTCGCGTTCGATGCGGCGCGCGTGCGCTCGGCGGTCGGCGGCGGCGCGCTGCCGCTGTGCGAGCCGTGGTCGTGGGCGGTCGCGGTCACCTCCAACGGCGGAGTCTCGGCCGACGCGCTCGACGCCGGGCTGCGCGCCGCGGACCCGCCGGTCGTCGGACGAATCAGCGACGGGCGCTTGCTGCTCGATGCGCGTACACTTGGTGACGAAGAGATCATGTTGGTGGCACGAGCTTTCGCGACCTCGAAGAAATTCGAAGGAGACTTGGCTTGACCAACGCGAGCGTCCTGGTCCTCAACCGGCACTACCAACCGGTTCACGTCACCTCGGTCAAGCGCGCCTTCACGCTTTTGTACCTGGGCGCGGCGCGCGTGGTGGAGCCCGACTTCTCGACGTTCGACTTCGAGAGCTGGGCGGAGCTCGGCCACGCCGCCGAGCACGACGTGATCCACACCGTCGGGCGCGCCATCCGCATCCCGCGCGTCATCTTGCTGCAGATGTACGATCGGCTGCCGAAGACCAAGGTGCGCTTCTCGCGGCTCAACATCTACGCGCGCGACGACAACACGTGCCAGTACTGCGGGCAGAAGCTGCCGCGCACCTCGCTCAACCTCGATCACGTGATCGCGCGCGCGCGCGGCGGCCGCACGACGTGGGAGAACGTGGTGTGCTGCTGCGTGCCGTGCAATTTGAAGAAGGGCTCGAAGTCGCCGCACGAGGTCGGCATGAAGCTCATGCGCCAGCCGGTGCGCCCCAAGTGGACGCCGACGTTCCGCGCGCCGGGCAGCCGCATCGCGCATCGCGAGTGGTTGCCGTTCCTCGGCGTGGTCGACGCGTCGTACTGGAACACCGAGCTCATCGACGAGGATTGAGCGCCGCGCCGCCCCGTCGATGTCCCTTGGCGCAGGCGCATCTAAGGGATAACCTGAACGCGTGGAGCGCGACTCGCCCGACGACAACGACGAGCCCCAGCTGCCGCTCAACGTGAGCGCGCCGGCGGCGCCGCAAGCCGTCGAACGTCCGGGCCGCCGCATCATCGCCATCGGCTCGGGCAAGGGCGGCGTCGGCAAGTCGCTCCTGGCGGCGAACCTCGGCATCTACCTCGCGCAGCTCGGCAAGAAGGTGGTGCTGATCGACGCCGATCTCGGCGGCGCCAACCTGCATACCTTCGTCGGCGTCGAGCGCCCAACGGTGACGCTGGGCGACTTCTTCGACAAGCGCGTGGCGCGCATCGAGGACTGCGTGCTCGAGACGTCGGTGAAGGGGCTCGGGCTCGTCTCGGGCGAAGGCGATCCGCTGTGGGCGGCCAATCCGCGCCCGGCGACCAAGAATCGCCTCGTCAACCAGGTGCGCGAGATCGACGTCGACTACGTGATCGTCGATCTGCCGCCGGGCTCGGGCTTCATCGCGCTCGATTTTTTTCTGGTCGCGCACGTCGGGCTGCTCGTCGTCGTGCCCGAGCCGACGTCGGTGGAGAACACGTTCCGCTTCATCAAGAGCGCGTTCCTGCGGCGGCTCAGGGACGTGCGCGGGCTCGAGCTGCCGACCGATCGCACGTTCGAGGGCGGCATCCCGGCGCCGCTCGATCTGCTGGAGGCGGCGCAGAAGCTCGACCCGCAGCAGGCGCAGCGCGTGCTCGACGAGATCCAGAAGTTCCGCCCGCGCATCGTGGTCAATCAAACGCGCACGCGCGCCGATCTCGATCTCGGCATGCAGCTGCGCTCGGCGGGACGGCGCCGCCTCGGCCTGCAGCTCGACTATCTCGGCCACCTGGAATCGGACGACGCGGTCTGGCTGGCGGTGCGCAAGCGGCGGCCGCTCGTCGTCGAGCATCCCGAGTCGAAGGTGGCCAAGAACATCGAGCGCATCGTGCGCAAGCTGCTCGGCGCCGGCACCGAGCACGAGCGCCCGCCGCCGCTGCAGACGCCCAAGCGCACCGAGGATCAAAACCTCTACGAGGTGCTCGAGATCGATCCGGGCGCGAGCGACGAGGACATCCGCCGCGCCTACAAGCGCGCGCGCGAGATGTACGCGCACGACTCGATGGTCTTGTGCGGGCTGTTCACGCCGGAGCGGCTGCAGGTGGTGGGGCAGCGCATCGAGGAGGCGTACGACACGCTGCTCGATCCCGATCGGCGGCGGCAGCACGACCTGAAGCTGTTCCCCGAGGGGATTCCGGCGCGGCCGACGCCCGCGACCGGCGTGCACCCGACGCCCGCGGCGCCGCGCGCCGACGAGACGCCGATGAAGGTGATCGACGCGCCGCCCGAGCCGGTGATCGCGCCCGACACCGAGTTCACCGGCGACATCCTGCGGCGGCTGCGCGAGGCGCGCGGCATCGACCTGCTCGAGATCTCGCAGCGCACGAAAGTCGGGCTCGGCCACCTGCGCTCGATCGAAGACGAGCGTTGGGACGCGATGCCGGCGACCGTCTACTTGCGGGGTTTTCTCGTCGAGTATGCGCGCTTCCTGCGGCTGGACGTCTCGCAGGTGACCAAGACCTTCATCGCGCGCTACAGCAGGGAAAAACAGAAAGCGGATTGACGAAGCGAGCGAGTTACGGCATCGCGCACCAGGCGGCGATCGCCTGGGAGCACGCCATGCTCGAAGCGCTCTGCGGATTGTTGACGTCGATCTGACACGTCTGGCCGCCGTAGTTCTCCGTGGTCACCGACGAGCCCTGCGAGGCGCACACCTGGTACGTCTTGGTGCTCGGCGACGGGCAGTTGCCGGTGCCGCACTGCGAGTTGCTGCCGCCGCAGCCGAGGACGCCGAGTCCCAGCGCGAGCCCGAGGATTGCGATCTTCATGGTGTTGCCCCCTTGTCGAATGCGCGTGAACGCGCGAAGGGGACGGAGACTATCGGCAGGTCAGGAGATGGTCAAGCTACGCGCTACGGCTTGCCGTTGTCGGGACGGCAGCGATTGCCGGGCGGATAGTCCGGGTGATAGTGGTGCTTCTCCGGCCGCGCGACGCACTTGAGGCACTGCGCGCGCTCGCCGGCCGCCGCGGTGCCGGGCAGCTTCTCGCAATCGGCGGTGGTGCGGGACTCGTGGCCGGTGTCGTGCGCGAACGCGAGCGGCGCGAGCCCGCCCAGCAATCCGATCGCGGCACCCGCGAGCAACAGCTTGTGTAGTCGACGCATGATCCCCTCCTTGGTGGGTTTGACGAGGCGAATGTGAAGACGGTTCCCCGGCGCATCTTATTCGTTCCGCGCGGCGGAAGCGAGTGTTGACGCGCGCCGAAGCGCCGCATTAACATCGCCGAATGCAGCCTATCGACAAGCCCGACCGCGCGCGCCAGCTCGCCCGCGCCATCGCCTCGGATCTCACGCTCTATCACGAGAAGGAGATCGTCGAGGGCATCGAGAACGACACGCTCTTCGACGTCATGAAGGAGTACATCGAAGAGGGGCGCGCGCTGTTCAAGAGCCGCGTCACGTCGGAGATCTACGAGCTCAACCTCTACGATCGCGCGATCGTCGACGTGATGATCAAGTCCAAGGGTCACGTCAAATCCAAGATCTGGTAACTGAAGAATTCGAGTTCATGGTCGCGGACGCCGACGAGGGCGAGCGGCTGGACGTGTGGCTGGCGCGGCAAGGCTTGCCCTATTCGCGCTCGCAGATTCGGCGGCGCATCGAGGAGGGCGAGGTGCACGTCGGCGGGCAGCCGGCCAAGCCGTCGCGCAAGCTGCGCGCGCGCGAGCGGGTTCGGTTCGCGCCGCCGCCGCCGGTCTCGACGGAAGATCGCCCCGAGGACATCCCGCTCGCGATCCTCTACGAAGACTCGCACCTGATCGTGATCGATAAGCCGGCCGGCATGGTGGTGCACCCGGCGACCTCGCACCAGGCCGGCACGCTGGTCAACGCGCTCCTGCACCACTGCGGCGATTCGCTCACCGGCGTCGGCGGCGAGCGGCGCCCGGGCATCGTGCACCGGCTCGACAAGGACACCTCGGGCGTGATGGTGGTGGCCAAGGACGAGCCGACGCTGGTGGCGCTGCAGGTGCAGTTTCACGCGCACTCGCTCACGCGCCGCTACCTCGCGCTGGTCGAGGGCGTGGTGGCGGAGCAGGGCACGTTCCGCTCCAAGTACGGGCGCGATCCGCGCGACCGCAAGAAGTTCTCGTCGCGCGTCACCGTCGGCAAACGCGCGGTCACGCACTGGACGGTCAAGGAGCGGCTGCCGGGCGCGACGCTGATCGAGGCGCGGCTCGAGACCGGGCGCACGCACCAGATCCGCGTCCACTTCCGCGACGCGGGGCACCCGCTGGTCGGCGACCCGGTGTACGGGCGCGCGCCGCGCGAGCCGCGGTTGCGGCAGGTTGCCGCAGCGCTCGGGCGCCAGGCGCTGCACGCGCACGTGCTCGGCATCGTCCATCCGGCGACGGGGAAGTACCTCGAGTGGTCCACGCCGCCGCCGGCCGATCTCGAGCGCGCGCTCGCCGACCTGCGCGCCGCCTGATCGCGCCGCTCAATATAGATACGAGAATTCGACGACCACGACGTGTTTGAAATAGTTTTTGTTGTCGTAATCGAACGGCGTGGCCGGATTGGTAAAGTCGATGGTCGAGCGATTGACGACCAGCGTATACGCGAGGTCGCAATCGAACGGGCCCCAGATCGGGCGGCGCAGCGTGGCGTCGAGGGTGTAGCGGTCGTCGACGCGCGCGCGCAAGTGGGTGTAGCGCAGCGCGATCGGATCGAAGACGAAGCTGCGTTTGGGATAATCGCGGTGCTCGTAGCGAAACGTGAGCTGAGCGTGCAAAGCCCAGGGCATATTGACTGCACCGGTTATCAGCGCTTCGTGCCCCGAAAACGAATAGGGAATGGTGTACGTGGCGTCGGCGGGCAGGGTGACGCCTTGCGGGAAAATGATATCGGTCGACCCCAAAACCTGTGCACCGATTGCTTCGCTGGTGAATTGATAACCGAGCTGAAACTCCAATCTCTTGTTGCGCCAGCTTTGCGTGACCACCGCTTCGTCGCGCGCGCCGCCGAGGTAGTTGTAGTTGGGATCGAGCGACGACTTGAAGATGTGGACGTAGCGCGAGCGCAGCTCGAAGCCATGTCCCTCGTCGACGGTGACGCGCGGGCCGAGCGCCAGGCCGCTCTGGAAGAAGTTGAACGTCTGCAGGCCGGCGAACAGCAGATAGCCGTCGAAACCGGCCTCCAGCTTCAAACGCTTGAAGAACGTGTGCGCCAAAGCGGCGCTCAAATCGTGCTCCTGCAATGAATAGGTATCGAGATCGGACGAGAGATAGGCCAATTGGCCGAATCGATATTCGAAGGTGATGCCGCTGCGCGCGGTGCCGACCGGGCGGTAGGTGACGTCGAGATCGGCGCTGAGCAGGCCGGCGCCGGGATCGGCGGGCGTCGTGCCGGTCACCACCACCTGGTTCGACTGCGGCACGTTCGAGTCCCAGCCGCCGCCGACGCGCGCGTCGACGGTGAGGCGCTTCTCGACGTGGGCGCGCGCGGCGATGGCGCGCAGGTAGGCGCGCGCGTGCTGCGCGTCGTCGTCGCCGAGCCCGAGCGCGAGCGCCGCCTCGAACGCGCGCTCGGCGTCGCCGTCGGACTCGAGGCGGAAGCGCGCCACGCCGAGCATGAAGCGCAGCTCGGCCTCCCGGGGCGCGAACGCCACCGCGCTGGCGAACGCCGCGCCGGCGGCCTTCACGTCGCCCATTTTATAGAGCGCGTGGCCGAGCGCATACTGCAGCTCGGCGCAGTCGGCGTCGGAGAGCCCGTCGCGCGCGGCGCTCTCCAGCGCGGCGCGGTAGGCGGCGGCGGCCTCGGCGGGACGCTCGGCGGAGAGCGCCACCTTGCCGGCGCGCGCCAGCGCATGCACGCGCGCGCGGATGCGGGCGGCGCGCGCTCGCTCGAGCTCGATGAGCAGCTGGGCGGCGCGCTCGACCAGCGGCGCGGCTCCGGCGCTGCGCGCGGCGTCGGCGGCGGCGTGAAAATGATCGGCCGCGCCCTCGTCGTCGTTCGCCTGCTGCGCGGCCAGCCCGGCGTCGAGCAGCGCCAGCGGCGCCACCTTGCCGTCGAGCCGCGCCGCCTCC
>DASREC010000086.1:0-20098 GCA_035652295.1 Polyangia bacterium | reverse complement strand
CGTCGCGCACCTGCACGACCCGGCCGAGATACTCGAGGTTCACCTGGTGGCAGATGCCCATGCCCGGCGGCACGACGCGGAAGCGGCGGAACGCCTGCTGCCCCCAGCGCAGCAGCGCATAGCGCTCCTTGTTGCGCTCGTACTCGAGCATGACGTTCAGGCCGTAGCTCTTCTCCGAGGCGAACGAGTCGACCTGCACCGAGTGGTCGATGACCAGATCCATCGGCACCAGCGGATTGATGCGCTGCGGATCGCCGCCGAGCCGCGTGATGGCGTCGCGCATCGCCGCCAGATCGACGACGCACGGCACGCCGGTGAAGTCCTGCAGCAGCACGCGCGCCGGCTGAAACTGGATCTCGCGATCGGGCGTCGCCTTCGGATCCCACGCGAGCAGCGCCTCGATGTCGGCGCGGCGCACCGCTCGATCGTCTTCGCGGCGCAGCAGGTTCTCGAGGAGGATCTTGAGCGAGAACGGCAGGCGATCGACGGCCGCGCGATCTTTGGCGACGCCGTACAGGCGGTGGATCTTGTAGCTGCGCGTGCCGACGTCGAGCGAACCCAGGGTGCGGAAGCTATCGAGCATGGTGGTCTCTCCTCGAACCGCCACCTGTATAAGGAAAAATCCTGCGCGGTTCAACGTGACTTTTGCGCGGCGTCGACGGTGGCGAGGAACTGATCGAGCTCGTGCGTGACGCGCGCCGGATCTTCCAGCATCGGGTAGTGGCCGAGGTCGTCGAGCGT
Source organism: Polyangia bacterium (assembly GCA_035652295.1). GTDB lineage: Bacteria > Myxococcota_A > Polyangia > Palsa-1104 > Palsa-1104 > DASREC01. The sequence goes on along the minus strand of DASREC010000086.1, from coordinate 19,357 downwards.
GACCAGGCGCGCGCCCGGCGTCTCGCGCGCTACCAGCTCGGCGATGTGCAGCACCGCCACCGGATCGCGCGCGCCCCACAAGACGAGCGCCGGGCGATCGAACACCTCGAGCGCGCCGATCCAGCGGCGATGAAAACGCCAGCGCTCGGCGACGTAGCCGATGGTCTGCGGCAGGCGCAGGTGGCCGCCGCCCTCGCGGATGAGCTGCCACATGTCCTCGAGCTCCTCGGCGGAGAGCGCGTCGGGGCGGCCGAGGATGCGGCGCAGCTGCGCGCGGAACGTCCAGCCGCGCGCCAGCCGCGCGAACAGCGGGCCGAGCGCCGGCAAGCGCAGCAGCTTCTGCGACGGCGTGAGGCGCGAGTGCTCGATGTGCACGCTGCCGTTCATCAGCGTCAGGCTGGCGAAGTCGAAGCCGCACAGCTTGCGCGCGTGGCGGGCGCACAGCTCGGTGGCGACGCTCGTGCCCATGTCGTGCGCCACCACGTGCGCGCGCGTGATGCCGAGGCGCGCGGCCACCACCTCGACGGCGTCGGCCTGCTCGTGCAGCGAGTAGCTGAAGTCGGCCGGCTTGGCCGAGAAGCCGAAGCCGACGAAGTCGAGCGCCACCACGCGCCGCCGCGCCGCCCACGCGTCCCAGCAGCGATGGAAGTCGTACGACGACGACGGGAAGCCGTGCAAGAGCAGCATCGGCACGCCGCCGTCGCCGGCGGAGATGGTGAACACGCCGCGCCCGCCGACGTCGATCACACGGCCGCGCGCGCGCCAGTCCTCGGCGGAGCGGGAGAGCATCAGCGGTTCCTCCTCCTCTACTTCGCGTGCTTGACGATCCAGTCGCCGATCTTCTGCAGCGCCGACGGCGCGAACGTCTCCTCGAGCGCGGCGTACTCGGTCGGCTGGCCGGTGGCGCAATGCTGGAACAGGTGGTTCAGCTCGGGCAGCGCCTCGACGGTGAAGTCGGAGTTGCGCGCCGCTTTGAGCGCCGCGGCGATCTCGGGCAGGTTCTGCTTGGCCGAGACCTGCTGGTCGCGCTCGCCGTTGAGCGCCAGCACGGGGCACGTCACCTTCTTGAGCGAGTCGCGCGGATCGATCGCGAGGAAGCGCCGGAACCACGGGCTCGACATCGTTTGCACCTGCGCGTCGACGAAGCCTTTGACCTGATCGGCGGGCAGCGCCTTCACCTCGGCCATCTTCATCATCGCCGCGCGCGCCTGCGCCGCGGCGTCGGGTTTGTCCTGTTTCAAGATCGCGAACAGCTCCTCGGTCAGCTTGCGCTTCTCGGCGAGCGCGGGGTTGGCCTTGACGCGATCGGCGTCGACGCCGTTTTGGAACAGCAGGATCTCGTCGCCGGGGACGCCGGTGCCGGCGAGCAACACCACGAACGCGACGTCGCGCGAGCGCGCCGCCACCATCGGCGCGATCAGCCCGCCTTCGCTGTGGCCGACGAGCCCGATGTGCTTCGGGTCGACCTCGGGCCGCGTCTTCAGGAACTCGACTCCGGCCAGCGCGTCGCCGGCGAAGTCGTCGGTGGTCGACTTGCGCGGATCGCCCGTCGAGCCGCCGACGCCGCGATCGTCGACGCGCAGCACCACGATCCCGCGCCGCGTGAGCGCGTCGGCGATCACCCAAAACGGCTTGTGGCCGAACACCTCCTCGTCGCGGTTCTGCGGCCCCGAGCCGGTGATGAGCAGCACCGCGCCGTGGCGCGCCGAATCGCGCGGGCGCGTCAGCGTGCCGGCGAGGTGCACGTGGCCGGCGCCGTTTTCGTAGCCGACCTCGACGGCGTCATAGGGGAACGGCGGCTTCGGCTCCTGCGGGCGGCGCGGCGGCGCGATCGAGTCGACGCGCGCGAGCGCGAGCGGCATGGCGACGCCGTGCTGCGTGAACGTGCCGGTGAGCGTGTCGCCGCCCTGGCCGAGCGTGCCCTCGAACGTCGCGCCGATCGCCGTGAGCTCGAGGCGCACCTTGCCGCCGTCGACGGCTACCTTGTCGACGGGCATTCCCCTGGCGCCTTGATCGAGGCTGTCGCACGTCGCGGTGAAGCCGCCCGCGCGCGCGTCGATGTGAAACGCCAGGCGCAGCTTGATCGCGCCCGCGGGCAGCGTGCCGAGCCACAGCCCGGCCGCGCCCTTCGGCGCCTCGGCGCGCGCCGAGCCGTGCGCGGCCAGCAGCAGCAAGAGGATGGCTCGAACGACGGTTCGCATGCGCGGCTCCCGGTAGAGCCCGCTACTCTACACGGTGCCGCGCCGGTTGGGTCAGTGCGCGGCGTGCGGCTGGCCCGCTTCGAGCGTGCGGCCCGAGACCGCCAGCCGGCTCGACGCGCCGTCGCCGCTCGGCAGCAGCCGATTGAGCTGCCCGAACAGATCGGCGGTGAGCCCCGGCGCGAGCGCGTGCACCAGGCGCAACAGGCGCGCCTGCCAGCCGAGCGTCACCTCCGCTTCGCCGCGGCGGATCGCCAGCACGATGCGCCGCGCCGCGCGCACCGCGTTCATCGACGTGAACGGCTGCGTCGCGCCGGCGTGGAACCAGCCCAGCTCGCGATCGTGGCGCCCCTTGAACAGCGCGTGCTCCGTCGAGCCGGTGCGCATCATCCCCGGCACCACGGTCGTCACGATCACGTTGTCCTTGGCCAGCTCGGCGTGCAACCCCTCGGAGAAGCCGACCTCGGCGAACTTGGCGCATTCGTACGGCAACAGGTGCGGAACGGCCACGGTGCCGCCGATCGACGTGATGTTGGCGATCCGCCCGGCGCGCCGCCGCCGCATCTCCGGCAGCACCGCCATCGTCAGGTACACCGCGCCCCAGAAGTTGGTCTGCATCGCGCGCTCGAAGTCGCCGATGGTCATGCTCTCGATGGGCCCGACCTGGATGATGCCGGCGTTGTTGACCAGCAGATCGATGGCGCCGAAGTTCGCGCGCACGAGCTCGACCAGGCGCTCGCACTGCTCGCGATCCATCACGTCGCAGTGGAGCGCCAGCACGTCGGCGCCGCGCTGCACCAGGTCCTCGTGCGCGCGCGCCAGCTCGACGCGATCGCGCGCGCAGATGGCGATCTTGCAGCCCTCGCGATAGAGCTCGCGCGCGATCAGGAGGCCCAGGCCGCGCGAGCCGCCGGAGACCAGCGCCACCTTGCCGCGCAGATCGGCGCGCGGACGTTTGAGCCGCGCGCGATAACCGAGCGCCGCGAGCGCGCCCACTGCGAAGAGTCTCGAACCGAGCAGCCGCCGCCGTTTCATGCGCTCGATTGGGTGCAAGGCACATTCCGCGTTTGCGCTCGGACGGCGAGCGGCCGTACGATCGCGGGCGGGCCATGCTCTCGTTGCGCGCATCGGCGGTCGCCGTCCTCGTCCTCGCCGCCGCGTGCGACGACGGCGGCGCGGGAGACGGCGGCGCGCGCGACGCCAACGTGGTGTTCGACGCCGGCGACTGCGGCGACGCGGGCTGCGCGCCCGGGCTCGCCTGCTGCGCGGGCGCGTGCGTGAACCCGGTGAACGATCCGCATCACTGCGGCGCGTGCGACGTCGCGTGCCCCGGCCCGAGCCCGTTCTGCGCGAGCGGCGCGTGCGCGCAGGCGCCGTGCAATCCGGGTCAAGTGTGCAGCGCGCCCGGCCAGCCGCTGTGCTGCGGCTCCGCCTGCTGCCGGGCCGGCGACCTCTGCTGCGAGGTCGACCGCGGCGGCCCCTCGCGCGGCCCCGAGTGCGTCGCGCCGATCGCCGGCACCTGCCCCATCGGCTGCCCGCTCTGCCTCTAACGTGGCCGTGGCCGTAGCCATGGCCGTGGCCGATCTCGCAAACGGCTACGGCTACGGCTACGGCTACGGCCACGGCTACGGCCACGGCCACGGGCAGAAATTTGAACACGTGTTCAAAGTTCAGCGGCGGTCGTCGAGGGCTTGATCGATCAGGCCGTCGAGCTTGCGCACTTCGGTCTCGAACAGCGGCTTTTGCGCGTCGGGGAGCGTGCGGCGGAAGGTCTCGTGCACGTCGAACGGATCGAGGATGTTTCCGCCGGGCGACATCAGTTGATAGTGCAGGTGCGGCGCGAACGAGTGGCCGGTGTTGCCGCTCTTCGCCACCACCTGTCCCTTTCGCACGCGCGCGCCCGGCGCCGCGCTCGCCTCCGACAGGTGCAGGAACACCGCCGAGCGGTGCGCCCCGCCGCTCTCGCGGATCTCGAGCGAGTTGCCGTTCGTGCCGCCCTTCCAGTTGCGGCGCACCACCTCGCCATCGAACGGCGACTTCACCGGCGTGCCCACCGGCGTCTTGAAGTCGACGCCCTTGTGGCCGCGCCCGTCGTGCAGGAGCGACGTCACCTGCTCGTAGTCGTCGATCGGCCCGTCCTTGAGCCGCCGCTCCAGCTCCTCGCCGCTCGGCAAGTACATGCGCGCGAACGCGTCGCCCTCCGCCTTGAAGCGATACGCGCGAAACGTGCGCCCCGCTTTCTCGCTCTTGAAGCGCAGCGCCACCACCACCGGCTCGGCGCTCGCGCGCTCCTCGAACAGCGCGTCCACCTCGTCGCCGCGGCGCAGATCGTCGGGCACCTTGACCCACCAGACGAGCGAGCGCACGGCCACCGGCGTGAGCGCCTGGCCGAGCGGACGCCCGACGAGCGTCACCAGCGCGGACTCGAGCGAGCCGCTGATGTCGGCGCGCGCGAAGCGCAGGCCCGCGGCTTTTAGCGCCTCGTCGGCCGCCTTCGCCTTCGCGCGCGGCGGCTCGGGCGGCGTTCCCCCGTCGCCGTCGCTCGCGTTCGCGTTCGCGCTCCCGTGACCGTCGACGTTCGCGCTCGCGTTCGCATTCGTATTCCCGTTCGCGGTCGCGTTCGCCGGCGCGGCATCGGTGGAAACGGCGATCGGGGCGTTTTTGACCGAGCGCTTTCGGTGCAGCCACCACCACCCGACCGCGAGCACCGCGAGCGCGAGCACCAGCACGAACGCCCCGCGCCCCGGCCGCCGGCGCGGTCTCCCCAGCGTGGGCATCTCCGCCATGCGCCCATCTTGCGCGCGAATCGGCCGCGCGCAACATCCGCGCCGAGAACCTTTGCCGCCGCCACGCGTAATATGGAGGGAATGCACCTGCTCATCGCGCTCGCCACGCTGGCCTCGGGGATCGCCGACCGCGGCGTGTTCTCCGATCTCGACGCGCAGGTGGAGACGCTCCTGCCGCCGGCCGTCTCGTCGAGCCCGAGCCTGTGGCTGCGCGTCGATCCGGCGCACCGGCTGCTGACGCTCTACGACGGCGCCGATCCGATCAAGGTCTACGCCGCGACGGCCGACGGCAAACCGGCGCGCGCCGCCGACGCCGAGGAGCTGCGCATCCTGCCGCCGAACGCGCGCGTGGTCACCGGCGCCCCGCCGCGCGCCGAGGATCGCGACGGCGACGGCATCGTCGATCGTCTCGACATCGCCATCGGCGCCAAGAAGCTGCTCTTCCTGCACGCGAAGTACATCGAGCGCTACGTCTCGATCCCGTATCCCAACGGCGACGTGCCGCGCACCGAGGGCGTCTGCTCCGACACCGTCATCCGCGCGCTCAGGAACGCCGGCATCGATCTACAAAAGGAAGTGCACGAGGACATCCTGCGCGCGCCGAAGGCGTACCCGATGGTCGAGAAGATCGACGCCAGCATCAACCACCGCCGGGTGCGCACGCTCCTGCCGTGGTTCGTGCGCCACTTCGTGACGCTGCCGAAGGGCGAGCGGTTCCTGCCGGGCGACGTGGTGTTCTTCGACACCTTCCCGTCGCGCGAGGGGCCCGATCACCTCGGCGTGGTGAGCGATCGCGCGGCCGACAAGAGCGGGCTGCCGCTCATCATCAACAACTGGACCGACGGCGCCGTCGACGCGGAGATGGATCTGCTGTCGTGGGTGCCGGTGACGCACCACTTCCGCGCGCCCTCGCCCCCCGCGCCGCGAAAATAGGTCTCGCCGCTAACCCCCTTTCAAGCGCTCGCGCGCGGCGGCGTGGCCCTGGGCGGCGGCGCGTTCGAACCACGTGCGCGCTTCGCTCAGTTTCGTGTCGCGCTCGTCGTTGTCCCAGATCGTGTTCGGCAGCGCGTTCGCCTCGGCGGCCAGCAGGCAGCCGAGGCGGAACTGCGCCTCGTCGTGGCCCTGCTGCGACGCCGCGACGAGCAGCTCCTGGCCGCGCGACGGATCCAGCTCGGCGGTGAGCGCCGGCCCGCCGAGCCGCGCGGCCGACTCGCCGAGCAGATCGATCGCGCGCGCGAGCTGCGCGTCCGCGTCGCCGGCGGCGGCCAGCCGATCGAGCTCGCCGCGCTTCAGCTCGTCGGCGGTCGGCGGGCCCGACGGGCGCAGCGCGGCGATCCCGCGACGCAGCTCGTGCAGCGTCGCCGAGCCGTAGCCGTCGGGATCGCGCTCGGCGCGGCGGAACTCGGCGTGCGCGCGCACCACCGCGTCGACCAGCAGCGCGTGATCGTCGAGCCACGAGAAGCCGACCACCGGCGCCGCCGCGAGCGCGCGCCGCGCGGACTCGACCGCCGCGATCACGTCGTCGCCGACGTTGTGCCCGTCATGCGTCCACTGCGGGTCGGCGCGCATTCCGCCGCCCGCGCGCTCTTGCGCCGCCAGCAGCGCCTGAATTCGCGCGTCGCGATGGTCCATCAATTCTCCAGCGGCGGCAGGTCCCACGCCTTGGCCACCTTGGCGTAGACCTCGCGCGGCAAGGCGACGAACAGCGGCTGCGCGTCGGCCCGGAGCCACGCGAGCAGCGACTCGAGCTCGGGCGCGGGCAGCGCGGTGCAGCCCGCGGTTCCAACCTCCGGCCCGGCCCAGACGTGCACGAAGATGCAGCTCCCGCGTCCCGGCTCGGGCGGCTGGCGGTTGTGCTCGACGACGATCGCGCGCGTGTACAGCTCGTCGTCGCGGTGCATCTTCTCCGCCGACGACCACGGCGGGCCGGCCTCCGGCTCCTCGACCAGCAGGTTGTATTGCGGCGACTTCTCGTCGTCGACGCAGCGCAGGCGCGCGTCGGCCTGGCGGTACTTGAGCGTGGTGCCCTTCGGCGGCGACGGCGCGTAGCCGGTCGCCTCGAGCAGACGAAACGCGCCGGCGGGCGCGCGGCCGTCGCCCTCGTGCTTGACCGGACCGCCGAGCGCGCTCTCGACGTCGCGCGGCTGCAAGCCGATTCCCCAGCCGAGCCCCGCGCGCCCCGTCACCACTTTTTGCGCCGCGCCCTCGCGCCGCCACTTGCCGCCCTTGCGCGCGAACCGCTGGAGCTGCGCGTGCAGATCGTCCCAGCCGTCGGTGACCACCACGATCAACTGCTTCGTCGACGGCGGCACGCGAAACGACGGCGCCGCGTGCGCGCGCGCGAACGAAAACGAAGACGAAAGCGCGAACGCGAGCGCAAACGCGAACGACGACGCGAGCGCGCGCGCCAACGAGCGCCGCTGCTTCATCGCCTCGTTCCCGACCAGCACTCGTACGCCGGCCCGCGCTCGCCGGCGTCGTAGAACGCGAGATACGTGAACTGCTCCCACCCGATGAACCCGCGCTGATCGAGCGTCATGAACTCGCGCCGCCGCCACGTCCCCGAGTTGAGGTACACGTCGTCGGTCCCGTCGGCGCGCAGCGCCACCTCGTCGGGATTGTGCGTGTGGCCGTAGACCACGAAGCGCAGCCCGGAGGTGCCGACCTTCGCCAGATCTTCGCGCGCCGCGCCCTGGCTCACGAGATCCTCGCCTTGAAAATACTGCACCAGCTTCGCGATCACGCTCTTGAGCGAGCCGAGCGAAGTCGGATCGATCACGCGCAGCGCGTCGAGCGCCAGCTCGAAGCCGAGCCCGCCGCCCGTGCGGTCGCGCCACTGCTTGAAGTACGGCAGCTCGACGAAGCGCGTGGCCAGCGTGTGCACCGTGTCGCGCAGCGCCGCGCGGAGCACGTCGTGCTGCGCGGTGGTCAGGTGCGCCTGCAGCCGCTCGGCCTCGTAGAACGGCCACTCGAGCGCCGCCATCAGCGGGCGCACGTCCTCGATCTTCTCCATCCGGTCGCGCACGTGCGCGAGCATCGGCGTGCCTTTGAAGTCGGGCGCGTCGCGCAGGCGCCGCTCCAACTCATAGGGCAGCGCCGCCACCAGCTCGGTGGTGATCGGATCGCCGATCGGCGTCTGCAGGTACTCGGCGTCGGTGTAATCGGCCGGCACCGCGTCCTTGCGGAACGCCTGGAAGTTGAGCCGATCCCATTCGTGTCCGTGGCGCGCGAGCAAGCCGTAGCGCGGCATCGCCAGCCGGTGCTGGAAGATCCCCTCGGCCGCCAGCGAACGCTCGTCGGTGGCGCCGAGCGCGGTCTGCACGCGCGCGCGCAGTTGATCGTCGAACAAATAGAGACGGTCGTGATTACCCGGCAGGTAGATGCGGCGCACCGGGCACGGCGCCTCGAGCCCGGTGGCTTCGCCGCGCAGCGCCGCCAGCACGTCGAGGTTGCGCGCGACGATGCCGTCGAGGATCGCGCGCGCGCGGGCGAGCGTGGCGTCGGGCGGCCGCTTGCCGTCGATGGCGCCGTCGTATCCCCACGGCCGCTCGCCCATCGCCACCGGCTTGCCCGCGTCGTCCTCGAACCAGCGCTCGGTGCGCAGGAGATCGAACACGTCGCCGAGGAACACCAGGTCGAGGTTCTTGGCGTTGTAGCGTTTCGCCAAGGAGTAGATATCGGATTGCAACAACCCGAACGACGCCGCGGTGACGTTTTGCGGATACGCGGTTCCGTCGCAAAGGTGCAAGTCGGAGACGATCACCAGCATGGCGGGCTCCTCGATGGCGGAGCCCGACGATAAAGCAAAACCGCGCTCGTGTCAGCGCTGCGGCGCTACGGGTGATCGTTGACCGGCCCGACGTCGCCGGTGCCGGCGCCTTGCGCCGCGTGGCCGGATGACTCCGACTCGGTGCCGGCGCGGTTGGGATACGCCGGGCCGTTATAGCCGGCGTGGCGCGCCGCCGCGATGGCGAACAGCACCACCACCGAGAACACGATGATCACCCACGCGTAGAGGCCGCGATGCTCCGAGAAGCGCCAGCGCTCGAGGCGCACGCCGCTCGTCACGGATTGGCCTCGCCGCCCGGCGCCTCCGCCACCTGCTCGAGGTCGAGCTCGAGCCGCGTCGCCGCGCGCAGCCGCGCCGTCACGTCGTCCCAATCCCACAGATTCCAGATCGCCTCGAAGTACTTCTTCTTGTCGGTCTGGTATTGCAGGTAGTAGGCGTGCTCCCACGCGTCGAGCACGAGCAGCGGCACCGAGCCCTGCGTGGTGCTCGACTGGTGATCGTGAAGCTCGAGCGCGACCAGCCGGCGCGACAGCGGCTCCCAGGCGAGCGCCGCCCAGCCCGAGCCCATCGTCGTCATCGCCGCCTCGATCATCTGCCCGCGAAACGCCGCGAACGATCCGAAGTCGCGATCGATCATCGCCGCCAGCTCGCCGCTCGGCGGACCGCCGCCGTCGGGCGACAGGTTGCGCCAGTAGATCGAGTGCAGCACGTGCCCGGACAAGTTGAAGGCGAGCGCCCGCTCGAGCGCCGCGATCTTGCCGAAGTCGTTTTGCCGGCGGCACTCCGCCAGCCGTTCGAGCGCCTGGTTGGCGCCATCGACATAGGCGCGGTGATGCTTGTCGTGATGCAGTTGAACGATCCGCCCGTCGAGGTGCGGCTCCAGCGCGCCGTAGTCGTAGCGCAGGTCGGGTAGCGTGAATTGTCCCATGAGTCCGCATTTAGGTTTCGCGGCAAAACGCGCCAGCCCCGCGCGCCAAAGGCGCGTGCTTTGCAAAAAAACGCGGCCATGGCGACCACCGTCGGCGAGTACATCCTCGAGCGCATCATCGAGTGGGGCATTCCGCGGATCTATGGATATCCCGGTGACGGCATCAACGGCATCGTCGCCGGGCTGGAGAAGATCTGCCGCGGCGGCGACGCGCGGCTGAAGTTCATTCAAGTGCGCCACGAGGAGATGGCCGCGTTCATGGCCTGCGCGCACGCCAAGTTCACCGGCGACGTCGGCGTCTGTTTAGCGACGTCCGGCCCCGGCGCGATCCATTTATTGAACGGTTTATATGACGCCAAGATGGATCACCAGCCGGTGGTGGCGATCGTCGGGCAGGCGGCGCGCCCGGCGATCGGCGGCGACTATCAGCAGGAGGTCGATCTCGAGGCGCTGTTCAAAGACGTCGCGCGCGAATACGTGCAGGTCATGTCGCATCCGGCGCAGGCGCGTTCGCTGATCGATCGCGCCATTCGCATCGCGCGCGCCGAGCGCACCGTCACGTGCGTCATCATCCCGAAAGACGTTCAGGAGGAGGCGGTGATCGCGCCGCCGCACAAACACTCGACGGTGCACACCGGCCTCGGCTTCTCGAGCCCGCGCGTGGTGCCGTTCGAGCGCGACCTCATCCGCGCCGCCGACGTGCTCAACGCCGGCGAGCGCGTGGCGATGCTGATCGGCGCCGGTGCGCTGCGCGCGCGCGAGGAGGTGACCGAGGTCGCCGATCTGCTCGGCGCCGGCGTGGCCAAGGCGCTGCTCGGCAAGGCGGCGCTGCCCGACGCGCTGCCGTGGGTCACCGGCGCCATCGGCCTGCTCGGCACGCGGCCGTCGTGGGATCTCATGATCGATTGCGACACTTTATTAATGATTGGTTCCAGTTTCCCCTATTCGGAGTTTCTCCCCAAAGAGGGTCACGCGCGCGGCGTGCAAATCGACATTGACGGCCGAATGCTCAGCCTGCGCTATCCGATGGAGGTCAACCTCGTCGGTGACAGCGCCGAGACGCTGCGCGCGCTGATTCCATTCTTGAAGCGCAAGGCGGATCGTTCGTGGCGCGATCGCATCATTCGCGACGTCAATGAATGGTGGGAGTTATTGGAGCGCCGCGCAAAGACGCCGGCAAAACCAATCAATCCGCAATTGGTGTTTTGGGAATTGTCGCCGCGATTGCCGGACCGCTGCATCCTCACCGCCGACTCGGGCTCGGCCACCAACTGGTGGGCGCGCGACCTGCGCATCCGCGACGGCATGATGGCGTCGCTCTCGGGCAACCTCGCCACCATGGGCTGCGGCGTGCCCTACGCCATCGCCGCCAAGTTCGCGTTTCCCGATCGCCCGGTGATCGCCTGCGTCGGCGACGGCGCCATGCAGATGTGCGGCTTGAACGAATTGATCACGATCAAAAAGTATTGGCAGGAGTGGCGCGATCCGCGGCTCATCATCCTCGTTCTCAATAACCGCGATTTGAATCAGGTGACGTGGGAATTGCGCGCGATGAGCGGCGACCCGGCGTTTCCCGTCACGCAGGATCTCCCCGATTTCGGATATGCGCGCTATGCCGAGTCGCTCGGTCTGCGCGGCATTCGCGTGGCCGAGGCGGAGTCGGTGGGCGCGGTCTGGGACGAGGCGCTCAAAGCCGATCGCCCGATCGTCGTCGAGGCGATCACCGATCCCGACGTGCCGCCCTTGCCGCCGCACATCACGTTCGAGCAGGCGAAGGCGCTCACCAAGGCGCTGCTCAAAGGCGATCCGCGCGAGCGCAGCGTGATTCAAAACGCGTTTCGCGCGCTGTTCCCGCGCCGCGGGCGCGAAGGCTGAGATGCGCGACGCGATCCCGATCGAGCGCCTGCGCGTCTCGGCGTACACCATTCCCACCGACGAGCCGGAGTCGGACGGCACGCTGGAGTGGGATCGCACGACGCTGGTGCTGGTCGAGGTCGACGCGGGCGGGCAGCGCGGGCTCGGCTTCAGCTACGGCGACGCGGCCGCCGCGCACCTGATCGATCGCACGCTGCGCGGCGAGCTCGTCGAGCGCGACGCGCGCGCCATCACGTCGATGTGGACGGCGATGAACGCGCGCGTGCGCAACCTCGGGCGGCCGGGCGTCGCCTCGACGGCGATCTCGGCGGTCGACGTGGCGCTGTGGGATCTGAAGGCGCGGCTGTGCGGGCTGCCGCTGTGCGAGCTGCTCGGCTCGGCGCGCGCGCGGGTGCCGATCTACGCGAGCGGCGGCTTCACGTCGTACTCGATCGCGCGCTTGCAGAAGCAGCTCGGCGAATGGACGGCGAGCGGCATCTCGCGCGTGAAGATGAAGGTCGGGCGCGAGCCGGCGAAAGATCCCGAGCGCGTGCGCGCGGCGCGCGAGGCGATCGGCGCGGGGGCCGAGCTGTTCGTCGACGCCAATGGCGCCTACGCGCCGGCGCAGGCGCGCGCCGAGGCGGAGGCGTTCGCGCGCGCGGGCGTCACCTGGTTCGAGGAGCCGGTCTCCTCCGACGATCTCGAGGGGCTGTGCGCGGTGCGCGCGCGCGCGCCGGCGGGCATGGAGATCGCCGCCGGCGAATATGGCTACGACCCGATCTACTTCCGCCGCATGCTGCAAGCCGGCGCGGTCGACGTGCTCCAGGCCGACGCCACGCGCTGCGGCGGCATCACCGGGTTCCTGTTCGCCGCGGCGCTGTGCGAGGCGTTCAATCGGCCGCTGTCGGCGCACACCGCGCCGTCGATCCACGCGCACGCGTGCTGCGCCGTCGGGCGCGCGCGCCACGTCGAGTATTTCCACGACCACGTGCGCATCGAGCAGTTGTTGTTCGACGGCGTGCTGCGCCCCAAGGACGGCGCGCTCGCGCCCGACCGCGCGCGGCCGGGATTGGGGTTGGAGCTCAAGCGCGCCGATGCGCGGCGTTTTGCCGCAGCGGGTTTCGAGTGAGGCGGCTCGACGCGCAGGCGCTGGCGGTCGAATTGCGGCGGCGCATCGCCGGCGACGTGCAGTTCGACGCCGGCGCGCGCGCGCTGTACGCGACCGACGCGTCCAACTATCGCCAGGTGCCGATCGGCGTGGTGCGCCCGCGCTCCGCCGACGACGTGGCCGCGACCATCGCCGCCTGCCGCGAGTTCGGCGCGCCGATCCTGGCGCGCGGCGGCGGCACCAGCCTCGCGGGACAGACGTGCAACGTGGCCGTGGTGCTCGACCTGTCGCGCTGGTACAACCGCCTCCTCGCGCTCGATCCGGCGGCGCGGCGCGCGCGCGTCGAGCCGGGGCTGGTGCTCGACGAGCTGCGCAACGCCGCCGAGAAGCACCACCTGACGTTCGCGCCCGATCCGTCGACGCACAACCGCTGCACGCTCGGCGGAATGATCGGCAACGACTCGTGCGGCACGCACTCGCTCATGGGCGGCAAGACGGCGGAGAACGTGATCTCGCTCGACGTGCTCACCTACGACGGCGTGCGCCTGCGCGTCGGCGCCACCGACGGCGCCGAGCTCGAGCGCAAGCTGGCCGAGGGCGGCCGCGTGGCGCGCATCTACCGCGACCTCGTGGCGCTGCGCGATCGCTACGCCGAGCTGATCCGCGCGCGTTATCCCAAGATCCCGCGCCGCGTCTCCGGCTACAACTTGAACGAGCTATTGCCGGAGAACGGCTTCAACGTGGCGCGCGCGCTGTGCGGTACCGAGGGCACGTGCGTCACCGTGCTCGACGCGGAGCTGCGCCTCGTGCCGAGCCCGCCCGAGCGCTCGCTTTTGGTGCTCGGCTATCCGAGCGTCTTCGAAGCCGGCGATCACGTCCCCGAGCTCTTGCGCTTCGCGCCGATCGGGCTCGAAGGGATCGACGATCGATTGATCCAGGACATCCATCGCAAGGGCGGCTTCGAGGTGCGCGATCTCGCGCTGCTGCCCGACGGGAAGGGTTTTCTGCTGGTCGAGTTCGGCGGCGACACCAAAGAGGAGGCCGACGATCGCGCGCGCGCGGCGATGGCGGCGCTCGCGCGCGCGCGGCACGCGCCGAAGATGCGGCTCTACGACGACCCGCGCGCCGAGCGCGAATTGTGGAAGGTGCGCGAGTCGGGCCTCGGCGCCACCGCGCGCATCCCCGGCGCGCCCGACGCGTGGGAGGGTTGGGAAGACTCGGCGGTGCACCCCGAGCGGCTCGGCGGCTATTTGCGCGACCTGCGCGCGCTGCTCGATCGCCATCACTACGCGTGCGCGCTCTATGGCCACTTTGGACAGGGCTGCGTCCATACGCGCATCGATTTCGATCTCAAGACGTTCGAGGGCGTGGAGAAGTTTCGCGCGTTCCTCGACGACGCCGCAGACCTGGTCGTCGCCTACGGCGGCTCGATCTCCGGCGAGCACGGCGACGGTCAATCCAAAGCCGATCTCCTGCCGAAGATGTTCGGGCCCGAGCTGATCGAGGCGTTCCGCGCCTTCAAAGCCATCTGGGATCCCGATTGGCGCATGAACCCCGGCAAGATCGTCGACGCCTATCACGTCAATGACAACCTGCGGCTCGGGCCGACGTACCAGCCGAAGCACGTCGACACCCACTTCGCGTTCGCCGACGATCGCCACAGCTTCGCCTACGCCGCCGAGCGCTGCGTCGGCGTCGGCGAGTGCCGGCGCCACGAGGGCGGCACGATGTGTCCGAGCTACATGGTCACTCGCGAGGAGAAGCACTCGACGCGCGGCCGCGCGCGCCTCCTGTTCGAGATGCTGCAAGGCGATCCTTTGAAACGCGCGTGGCGCTCGAAAGAGGTGCACGACGCGCTCGACCTGTGCCTGGCGTGCAAGGGCTGCAAAGGCGAGTGCCCGGTCAACGTCGACATGGCGACGTATAAAGCCGAGTTTCTCGCGCATTATTACAAACGGCGGATTCGGCCGATTGCCGCGTTCACCATGGGTTTGATTTATTGGTGGGCGCGGCTGGCGTCGCTGTTCCCGCGGCTGGTCAACTGGATCACGCACGCGCCGCTCGTCGGTGGCGCGTTCAAGGCGCTGGGCGGCGTGCACCGCGCGCGCGAGGTGCCGCGGTTCGCGCCGCAGACGTTCCGGCAATGGTTTTCCAAACGGCCGATTGCAAACGAGGGGCGGCCGCGCGTCATTTTATGGCCCGATACCTTCAATAATCATTTCGTGCCCGAGACCGCAATCGCGGCGGTCGAGGTGCTCGAGGACGCGGGCTTTCAGGTGGCGCTGCCGCCGCGGCCGCTGTGCTGCGGGCGGCCGCTCTACGACTACGGCATGTTGACGCTGGCCAAAAGACTATTGCGGCAAATTGTCGCGGCGCTGCGCGACGACATCGAGCTGGGCACGCCGATCGTGGCGCTCGAGCCGAGCTGCCTGGCGGTATTTCGCGACGAGCTGTGCAACCTCCTGTCCGGCGACGAGGACGCGCGCCGCTTGAAGGCGCAGTCGTTTCTCCTGAGCGAGTTCTTGAACAAGCGCGCGCACTATCATCCGCCGCACCTCGCGCGGCGAGCGCTGGTGCATGGGCACTGCCATCACAAAGCGCTGGCGCAGCTCACCGACGAGGAGCAGGTGATGGCGGCGCTCGATCTCGACGCGCGCGTGCTCGACTCCGGCTGCTGCGGCATGGCGGGCGCGTTCGGCTACGAGCGCAAGCACTACGACGTGTCGATCGCGTGCGGCGAGCGCGCGCTTTTGCCCGAGGTGCGGCGCGCCGATCGCGACACGCTGATCATCGCCGACGGCTTCTCCTGCCGCGAGCAGATCCGCCAATCGACCGGCCGCCGCGCGCTGCACCTCGCCGAGGTGATTCAGCTCGCGCTGCGCAAACGCGCGCATCCCGACGCGCCGCCGCCCCGCCCCATCGAGCCCCCGCAACCGACCGCCGGCTGGCTCGCGCTGATCCCCCTCGCGCTCATCGGCCTGACCCTGATGCTCTGGCTACTGCATTGATTGCTTCACGAGTCCCGCTGCTGCGCTGAGGTCTTGCGAAGGAAATGGAGAAACAGCGCGGCGTAGACCACGTCGGCGCCGGTGAGCGCGGGCAGCGTCCAGGGAACCGCGCCGGCGAGCCACGGCCACGCGACGACGGCGACCACCAACAGCTTGCCGAGAATCGCGAGCGGAACGAATACGCGATGGCGCACCGGATCGACGGCGAGCAACACGTACGCGACGCCGAAGGTCGCGATCAACGCGCCGGTAGCGTTGACCATCACGACGTTGGTGCCGTTCGCCGCGTCGAGCCGCAACACCGGCGCGAGCCGGGGAAACAGGAACAGCAGCGCTGTGGCGAGGGCGAAATTGAGCGCGGCGGCCGATCCGAACAGCCAACGTGCGTGCGCGCGCATTCGCAAAATTGGATGCGCGCGGCCGCGAAATGATGCGGCCGGCGCGAAGCGCTAGCGGCGGTCGAGGAGCCAGGCCAGCCAGGCGATGCCGAGGAGCTGGCCGAGCGTGGGGCGCTGCACCGACGGGGCGGAGCGGAGCTGCGAGGCGGGATAGAGGGCGAAGATGTTGCGCAGGCGCTGGCGGCGGCCCTCGTCGAGCGAGCCGGAGAACGCGAGCTGCGCGCCGTGCTCGCCGCGCATGGCGCGGATGGCCGCGCGCCCGACCGGCGGGTGCTTGACCGCCTGGCGCGCTTCGTAGAGGAAGCCGCCGGGGACGCGGCCGCTCACCACCAGCACGCGGCCGTCGCGCACCGACAGGTGGAACACGACGCGGCTGCGCCACGCGACGTAGGCGCCGGCGGCGAGCGCGATCAGGAACAGCGCGGTGAACATCGCTCGATGATACGGCGGGCGCGCGCCGGGCTTCCAGCGCCTTATAATCCGCGCATGGGAATCGCCACCGTCAACCCCGCCACCGGCGAGGTGGTCCGCACGTTCGAGGAGCACAGCGACGAGGAGGTCGAGCGGCGCCTCGAGCTCGCCGCCGCCTGCGCCCGCGACGCGCGCGCGTCGAGCTTCGCCGAGCGCGCCGCGCGCATGCGACGCGCCGCCGAGCTGGTCGAGGCGGAGAAGCAGCCGCTCGGGCAGCTCATGACCACCGAGATGGGCAAGACGCTGCGCTCGGCCGTGGCCGAGGCGGAGAAGTGCGCGTGGGCCTGCCGCCACTACGCCGAGGCCGCGGAGCGCTACCTCGCCGACGAGGCGGTGGCGTCGAACGCGGCGCGCAGCTTCCTGCGCTATCTGCCGCTCGGGCCGGTGCTCGCGGTGATGCCGTGGAATTTCCCGTTCTGGCAGGTCTTCCGCTTCGCCGCGCCGGCGCTGATGGCGGGGAACGTCGGGCTGCTCAAGCACGCGTCGAACGTCCCCGAGTGCGCGCTGGCGATCGAGCGCATCTTCGCGCGCGCCGGATTTCCCGACGGCGCGTTTCAGACGCTCTTGATCTCGGCGAAGCGCACGGCGCGCGTGATCGCCGACGAGCGCGTGCGCGCGGTGACGCTCACCGGCTCCGACGCCGCCGGCGCCGACGTGGGCGAGCACGCGGGGCGCGCGATCAAGAAGGTCGTGCTCGAGCTCGGCGGCTCCGATCCGTTCATCGTCATGCCGTCGGCGGATCTCGACGGCGCGGTGAAGACGGCGGTGAGCGCGCGCATCATCAACAACGGGCAGTCGTGCATCGCGGCCAAGCGGTTCATCGTGCACGAGCGCGTCTACGGCGAGTTCGAGCGGCGCTTCGTCGAGGGCCTGGGGCGACTCAAGGTCGGCGATCCGACGCGCGCCGACACCGACGTCGGGCCGCTGGCGACCGAGCGCGGCCGCGCCGAGCTCGCGCGCCAGGTCGAGCGCGCGATCCACGACGGCGCGCGCCTGCTCGTCGGCGGCCGCGCGGTCGACGGGCCGGGCTTTTATTACCCGCCCACCGCGCTCGCGGATCTTCCGGCGGGTGCGGCGATTCGCCGCGAGGAGGTCTTCGGGCCGGTGGCGCTCCTGTTCCGCGTCCGCTCGCTCGACGAGGCGATCGCGATCGCCAACGACTCGCCCTACGGCCTCGGCTCGAGCGTCTGGACCGCCGACGCCGCCGAGCAGCACCGCTTCGTCGACGAGATCGAGGCCGGCCAGACGTTCATCAACGCCATGGTGGCCTCCGATCCGCGCCTGCCGTTCGGCGGCGTCAAACAGTCCGGCTTCGGCCGCGAATTGGGCGCGCTCGGCATTCGCGAGTTCACCAACATCAAAACCATTTATATCGCCTGATTTCGAATCAGGGGCACGAGCCGGGCATTTCGCTGATCCATTGGCGGATGAGCGCCACGCCCTCGGCGTGGACGACGCTGCGGCCGATCTCGGGCATGGCGATCCCCGGCGTGGTCGACTCGATTCGATAGACCAGGATTGAATCGTCCGGTTTGCCGGGGACGATGTCGTATTGACGGCCGCCGGTGGCGGGGCCGGCGGCGACCGGCGGCTTGCAGATGCCGAAGTCGACCGGCGTGGCGTCGCTCGCCCACAGCGTGAGGCCGGTGGTGCGCGCCAGGCCGTCGGGCGAGTGGCAGTGCGCGCAGTTGCCCTCGAGCCACGCGCGCGCGCGCTCGGCGACGGTTCCCGTCGAGGAGTCGCTCCACACCGGGAGCTTGGGCGCCTGGTCGGGCGCGGGCGCGCCGGCGACCACGCCGAGCCGCGTCCAGTGCGCGAGCTGATTCTCGGCGCCGGTGTCATAGACGTAGTCTTTGTTGAGCTGGCGCGCTTTGGGGCCGATCGGCAATTGATTCATGCCGACGTCGTGGCACTGCTGGCATTGATTGGCTTGCGGCACGAGATATTGCGCGTGCTGCGGCATGCCGCTCGGATCGATGAAGTCGATCGGCGCCACCTCGCCGCCGATCGACAGCGCGGCTTCGCTCTGCGCGTCGTTCCAGATGTACGGCAATCCAATCCATTCGGCGGGGTTTTTAATCAATAACCGGGTCTCGACCAACTTCACGCCGGCGGTCGGCTGGCGCAGATCGGGCGCGAAGGCGAACGTCTTGATCAGGATCGTACCGACGGGAAAATCGAACGGCTGGTCGGGCGAGTACTGCGCCTGCGCGCCGGACGGCAGCCACGCCGAGCGGGTTTTGAGCGCGTAATCGGAGAATAACGGGGTATTCAAATCATACGGTATCGCCTGCGGATTGGTGGCGAGCTGCTGATGCTCGATATCGACCAGACAGAAATCGGTGACGTGCGGATAGTGATCGATCGCCTGCTGGAGCGTCACGCCGCCCGCGGGCGGTTTGCAATGATCGAAGCCCGGCGCGCGCCCGCCGCAGCCGGCTCCGACGAGCGCCGCGAGAGTCAGCGCGCGCGCGAGCGGCTTCATTGCAGGCCGGGGAAGCTCACCGCCGCGAGCGGCGTCAACATGCACGTATAGTTGGTCGCGTCGGTGGTGAGGTTGGGGAACTTGGCGCCCACCGCCGCGTCGGCGTGCAGGTTGGCGAACGTGGCGCTGCCGTTCGCGCTCAAGCAGATGTCCATGTTGTTGTTCGGGCGCGTGCTGGTGCGCATGGTGTCGGTGATGCCGTCGTAGAGCACCGTCGAGACCACGCCGTTCGGGAACGGCGTCATCTTCAGCGCCACGCCGAGCGGATTGGCTTGATCGGGATGATCGCCGCCGCCCGAGAACGTATTGTCGTGCATCCACACCTGCGTCG
>DASREC010000085.1:0-11430 GCA_035652295.1 Polyangia bacterium | reverse complement strand
GGGCGATGACGGCGGCGTCACGGACGTCGCGGGAGGGATCGTGCAGCGCGCGCTCGAGACGATCGGCGACCTCTTTTCCGAGCGGCTGCAGGCCGCGCACGGCGGCGACGCGCACGCGCTCGCTGGCGTCGTCGAGCGCCGACTCGAGCGCGGCGCGCGCGGCGGCGCCGCCGACTTCGCCGAGCGCCTCGAGCGCGGCGACGCGCACGTCGAGATCCGGGCTGCGCGCGGCTTGCGCCAGCTCGGCGCTCGCCTTGGAGCCGACCAGGCCGCGCACCGCCGCCACGCGCACCGCCGCGTCGGCATCACCGAGCGCGCCGACCAGCGCCGCGACGTTGGCCGCGCCGAGGCCGCCGGCGTGCTCGGCCGCCGCGCGCCGCACCGCCGGCTCGGGATCGGCCAGCGCCGCGCGCACCGTCGAGGGCGCGCCGACCATTCCGGCGGTGGCGGCGATCTCGATCTTGTCCGGCGTGGTGGCGGCGGCGAACGATCCGAGCAGCGCCTTGTCGAGCTCGGGGCTGCCGCCCGCGCGCGCCGACGACGCCTGCTGCGCCGCCTTGCGCGCCGCCGCGCGCACCGAAGCATCCTTGTCGGCGACCAGCGCCGCCAGCGCTCCGCCCTCTTGCGCGCCGGTGCCGAGCTGGCCGAGCGCGGTGGCCGCCTCGAGGCGAACGCCCGGATCGGCGTCGGCGGCGAACGGCGTCAGCGCGCGCGCCGCGGTGCTCTGGATCGAAGCGCTCGCGCGCCCGAGCGCGCCCGCCGCGCGCCGGCGCGTGGCGGCGTCGGGATCTTTGGAGACGGCGCGCAGCGCGGCGATCGCCTCCTTGCCGCCGTGCGAGATCACGTCGCCGAGCGCGCCCGCGGCGTCGGCGCGCACCTCGGGGTTCTTGTCGCGCACCAGCCGGCCGAGCGCGGCCGCGGCGATCGCCGGCTTCTGCTCGGCGATGCGGCCGAGCGCTTCGATCGCCGCTTTGCGCGTCGACGGGCGCGCGCCTTTTACGGTGGCCTCGAGCGCCTGCGCGGCCGACTGCGCGCCGAGCTTGGCCGCCTGCGCGCCGAGCGTCTCGACGGCGGCGCGCTCCACCTCCGCGCCGCCGGTCTTGGCTTCCTTGATCAGGAGCGGCAGCGCCTCGCGTCCGAGCACCGGCAGCGCGCGCACCGACTCGGCGTGAACCTCGACGGCCGAGTCGAGGCTGAGCACGTGCAGCTGCTTGGGCGTATCGGGCGTGCGCGGCAGCAGGCCGAGCGCCGCCGCCGCCGCCGCGCGCAGCGGCGCCGGGCCGTGCATCGCGTCGGCGACCTTGGCCTGCGCCTCGGCGGGATTGGCGCGCACCACCAGCGGCATCGCCATCGCCAGCAGCTTGGGCGATCCGGTGAGCGCGCCGATGCCGGCGGGCGAGTCGGGCCGCTTGCGCAGGAGGCGCAGCGCATCGAGCCGCGCCTCCTCGGGCGCCGCGGCGTTGAGCGCGACCTTGGCGAGCGCGTCGGCGGCGGCGTCGGCGGAGGGGCCGTTGCCGTCGACGAGCCGCGCCAGGATCGCGGTCGCCTCGACGCGCGCCGGGCCGAGCATCGCCTTGCCGAGCGCCGCGGCGGCCGGCGGCGTGCGCGCCACCTGCGCGCCGATCGCCTCGAGCGCGTTGCGGCGCACCACCGGGTCGGTCGCCGATCCCAGCGCTTGCGCCAAGAGCGGCGCCGACTGCTCGTCGGGGAGCCGCTCGATCTCGCGCAGCGCGCGCCCGCGCACCGACGGCGAAGCATCCTTGAGCCCGGCGGCCAGCAGCTCGGCGGCGCCGCCCGGCGCGCGTTTCTGGATCGCGGCCGCGGCTTCGATCGCGGCGCGGCGCACGTCCTCGGACGGATCGGCGAGCGCGCGCTTGAGCAACTCGAGCTCCTCGGGCGAGCCGCGGCCGGCGGTGCCGACGGCCTCGACCACCGACGGGCGCAGCGCCTGGTCGCCGTAGGCTTCGGCGAGCGGCTTCAAGTTGCCGTCGAGGATCAACGCCGCGGCGCCGCCCGGCAGCGGCCGCAGCGCGGCGATCAGGCGGCGCATCCAGCCGTCGCCGTCGCGCCCGTCCGAGCCCGACGGCAAACCGTCCTTGAGCGCGGCGCGCGCGAAGCCGGAGTCGGCCACGATCGCGCCGAACGCCGGCCGGTGCGGCAGGATGGTGAGCGCGCTGCCCGGCTGACCCAGGCGCGCCACCACCTCGGCGCCCGGCGACGCGTCGGCGTCGAGGTACAGGCTGTGCGAGCGCGACACGTACAGGAGCGAGAGCGCCACGATCGGCAGCGCCAGCAGCACCGCGGTCACCAGCGCGCCGACGCGCAGGCTCTTCTTGACCACGCCCTCCTCGTCGGGCGAGAGCGTGCCGGCGTAGCGCCGCACCTCGCGCACCGCGCCGAGCGCGAGCAGGCCGCCGTTCTCGATCTTGCGGCGCAGGAGGAGCCGCGCGGCCACGCCGCGGCCGCGCACCTCGCCGGTGTACGCGCGCGCGAGCGGGCGCACCCACTCGTTGGCCAGCGTCCAGCCGCCGCCGGCGGCGCGCACCAGGTTCTCTTTCGCCAGCGCCTGCGACAGGCTCTCGGCGGCGCGCTCGTCGACGGCGGCAGCGCGCTCGACGGCGTCGCGCGACGCCACGCCGCGCGGACCGAGCGCGGCGATCTCGGCCAGCGCGCGCGCCGCGGGACGGCCGCCGGCGGCGCGGCACGCCTCGTCGAAGAAGCGCCAGGTGATCACGTCGGCGCCGCCCGAGCGGCGATAGGCCTTGAGGCTGTTCAGGCGCAGCGACACCGCGGCGCCGGCCACCAGCTGCAGCTCCGACGGCGACACCGGTCCGTTCTTGGCCAGGTCGATCGCGATCTCGTGCGACAGCCCCGCCTCGAAGTAGGCGCCGCCGCCGAGCACCGAGCGCTCGATCACGTCGCCGGTGCGCGCCTCGTCGAAGCGCTCGAGCCGCAGCCGCGTCCCCGACGGCGCGACCGGGCCGATCATGCGCTCGAGCGTGTCGAGCTTCCACAGATCGACGTCGTCGATCACCAGCAGCACCTTGAGCCCGCGCACCGCGTGCGCCTGCTGCAGCACCGCCACCAGCCGCTCGAGGTGCGGGCCCTCGTCGAGCGCCGCGCCGAGATCGTCGATGGCCAGCACGCCCGCGCTGGACGGCACCTGGCGCACCTCGAGCGCGCCGGCGTCGAGGTAGCCGGTGGCGAGGCCGCGCGACTTGGCGGCGGGCAGCACGCCGGCGCGCACCAGCGACGTCTTGCCGATGCCGGCTTCGCCGAAGAGCAGCGCCAGCGGGCGATCGCCGCCGAGCTTTTCGCCGAGCTCGGCCAGCTCGCGGTCGCGCCCGAAGAACAGCGCGCGGTCGCCTTCGGTGAACGGCCTGAGCGGGCGAAACGGGCCGGAGTCGCTCACCGCTTCACCGGGGGCGCGCTATGAGCCGAAACATGGAGGCACATGCGGGCATCGTACTCCGACCCGCCGCCGCTCGCCACCTGCGGCGCGTTGCCGGCAGCGACGGGAGATGCTACGGTTTGCGCTCATGCTCGGCGGGTCGGGTAAAGGGCGCGCCTCGTGGCGCGACGAGCTCGAACGCGGCGCCTCGCTGCTCGAGCGCGGCGATCGCGAGGCGGCGCGCGAGTCGTTCGCGCGCGCGTGCGCGCTCGCCCCCTCCGAGCCCGAGCCGGCGCTGGCGCTCGGCCGCGAAGAGTGGAAACGCGGGCGGCTCGACGAGGCGGAGCCGCTGCTCGCGCGCGCGTGCGAGGCGCGGCCGCGCTGGGCGCTGGCGGCGGCGGCGCTGGCGCGGCTCTATCTCGAGCGCGGGCGGCTCGACTCGGCGGAGCGCGCGCTCGCACCGGCGCTCGAGGCGGCGCCCGATCATCCGGCGCTGCACGCGGTGCGCGGCGAGCTCTTGCTCGAGCGCGGGCAGCTCGACGACGCGGAGCGCGCGTTCGCGATCGCGGGCGGCGAGACGGCCGGCGCGGGGCGGGCGCGCGTGGCCAACCGGCGCGGCCTCGAGCTGGCGCGGGCGGAGCGCGACAGCGAGGCGGCGTTCGCGTTCAAGCGCGCGTGCGATCTCGATCGCGCGTGGGCGCCGCCGCGCGCGAACCTCGGCGCGGTGATGCAGCGGCTCGGGCGGCGCGGGCGGGCGCGCGCGCTCTATCGCGAGGCGCTGGCGATCGATCCCTCGCACGGCGAGGCGCGCTTCAACCTCGCGCTGTTGTGCCGCGAGGCCGGCGACCTCGACGGAGCGGCGCGCGAATTCGCGGCGGCGGCGAGCGGCAAATTGCCGCACCCGAAGGCGCGGCTGGAGCTGGCGCTCCTGTGCGCCGAGCGCGGCGACTACCCGCGCGCGATCGAGCTGTTCGCCGCAGAGGCGGCGGCGGGCGCGGCCGACGCGTCGCTCTACGCCAACCTCGGGCTGGCGTGCGCGCGCGCGGGGCTGCGCGATCGCGCCGAGGACGCGCTCGGCCGGGCGCTCGAGCTCGACGCCAATCATCGCTTCGCGCTCACGCACCTGGCCGAGCTGCGCGCCGCCGACGGCCGCCTCGACGAAGCCGCCGCGCTCCTGCGCCGCGCCCGCGCCGAGGGGAACTCGCGCCGGCCGCCGGCGTCTAAATAACATGCGCATGCTCCGCCTCGCGTCGCTCGCGCTGCTCGTCGCCGCCGCCGCGCCCGGCTGCTCCCGCCTCATGGGCTACTCCGACGCCGGCAAGCCGGCCCCGATCCGCGACTACCCCGACGGCGCCGACGGCCTCAAGGCGCTGTTCACCGACGTGCTCGACGCCGCGAAGAAGGACGATCGCGACCGCGTGCACGATCTCCTGGCGTCGACCATCATGACCGACGACGATCTGACCGCGGTGCTGGGCGCGCCCGGCACCCAGCTCCAGCCGCGCTACCACGCGCTCATGGCCACGCTCGCCAACCGCGGCGCGGTCGAGCTGGTGGCGCAGATCTACGAGCGCAAGTACGACACCGTCGACGTGCTGGCGATCGATCCCAAAGCCAAGGACGCGCGCCCCGAGGATCGCGCCGTGGCCGCCGCGCTCACCGCGCCGATGCCGATCTACTCGGTGCGCCTGCGCCGCGCCACCGACGACAAGGGGCTGCGCTACGACTTCTTCTTCTACCGCCGCGGCAAGTGGCTCACCGGCAACCAGCTCGGCAAATTTCTCGGCCAGTGACGCATCGACAAAGTTGACCCTGCGGGCGCGCGGGCGGTAACTTCGCCGGGGCGATGACGATGAAGTCGCTCTCTCTCGGCGTGTTGGTCTTGATGGCGCTCGCGCATCCGGCGGCGGCGCAGGGCCGCGAGCGCGTGGCGGTGGTCTCGTTCAAGATGATCGGCGGCGCGCTGGCCGATCCCAACCAGCAGCAGCAGGTGCGCGCGAGCTTGGTGGGCGGGTTGGCGGCGTCGAGCTTCGAGGTGGTGCCGCAGGCGGAGGTGGAGGCGGCGCTGCAGGGCGCGGCCGAGCTGGCCCGCTGCGACACCGCGGCGTGCTTGCGGCGCGTGGGCGAGCTGGTCAAGGCGCGCTGGGTGGTGCGCGGGCAGCTCGAGTCGGTGGGTGCCAACTGGCTGATCCAGATCGAGCTGATCGACGTGCGCGACTCGACCACGGCGGCGCACGCCGACGAGACGTGCGACGTGTGCACGGTGGCCGAGGCGAAAGAAAAACTTTCCAATGCGGCGGCGGCGCTGCGCGACAAGCTGCAGGCGTCGAAGCCGATCGCGCCGCCGCCGATCGCGCCGCCGCCCGTCGAGCCGAGCCACCACGTGGACGCGATTCGCATGTGGCGCATCCTCGGCATCGCGGCGGTGAGCGCCGGCGCGATCGGAGTGATCGCGGGCATCGTGCTCATGGCGCTCGATCACTCGGAGTTCGGGCGCCACTTCGACGCGCAGACCCATCTCGTCATCCAGCGCTACGACACGCTGGCGCCGGGGATCGCGCTCACGGTCGTGGGCGCGGCGGCGATCGGCGGCGGCGCGTGGGCGCTGTGGCACGACCGCACGATGCAGCGGCAGATCAGCGTGGCGCCGGCCGCGTCACCGACGGGCGCGAGCCTCGTCGTGCTCGGCCGCTTCTGAGCGCGAGCGCGGCGAGCGCGACCGCGATCGCGAAAAGCGCGAGCGGCGACGGCGCGCGATCGCCGGGCGCGGCCGAGCAGCCCTTGACCGCGAGCCCGCCGTAACCGAGCCCGGTCTTGTCGCACGAAAGAAAAAGCTGCCCCTGGTTCTGGCACACGCACAACGGCGCGCAGTAGCCGGCGGTGGTGCAGCACGTCGACTCGCAGTCTTTATGGTGCGCGCACGGCGCCGAGCAGCCGCACGTGTCGCCGCCGCACGTGGCGATGGTGGTCGTCTGGCCGGCCATGCACGTCGAGCCGCAGGTGCCGTCGGCCTTGCAGACCGTGCCGCCGGGACACGAGACCTCCTCGTGACCGACCGAGGCGCAGCACACCGTGCCGATGGCCGCGCAGTGCGAGGTGCCGCAGAGCAGCTGCCCCATCGGGCACGTCTGCGCGGCGGCGGCGCCGCTCATCATTAATAAGAGGGCGATCGCGAGTGCGCGCACGCCTCCTTATATCACGCGAGGCGCGCCTGGGTCCCGAGCGCGTACGCGCGGCCGCGCCACGTCACCTCGCGCCGCAACACGCACGCCAGGAACACCGCCGGCGCGATCACCGGGATCACGAACGGCAGCCACAGCCAGCGCGCGCGCAGCGGCTGGCCGCCGAACTCGCGCTGAAGGCCGCTCATGCTCATGCCGTAGGCGATCAGCCCCGCGAGCGGCAGCAGCGCGACCGCGCCGTGATGCGTGAGCAGCGCCAGCGACGTGGCGGCGAACGCCAGCCAGAACTCGATGCCGCGCTGCCACATCGGCCAGGTGAACGAATTCGGCAGCCCGTTGCGCGAGAACAAGAGCCAGCGGCGGAACAGCCGCGCGAACTCGTAGAGCGACATGCCGCCCGCGTGGATCGAGAGCGGGTGCGCCGACATCACGTTGCGCAGGCCCGCGCGCGCCACGCACGCGCCGATGTGCATGTCGTCGACGAGCTGCCCCTCCGCGCAGCCCACGCCGCCGATGCGCCGCAAGCAGTCACGCGTGAACACCATGAGCTGGCCCATGATGAACGGCACGTCGCCGCGCTCCCCCGCCGACTGCGCCACCGACGGGCCGTACCACGCGTTGAGCAGCATCGCGTAGCCCACGTCGCCGGCGGTGCGCGCCGGGCCGGGCACCACCACCGGCGCGAACGCGGCGCCCGCGCGCGGCGACGCCAGCAAAGTGTCGACGGTGGCGCGCAGCACCTCGCGATCCGGACGCGTATCGGAATCGCCGAACGCGATCAGCTCGCCGCGCGCGCGCACCACGCCCTCCATCATCGCGTTGAGCTTGCCGGTGCGTCCCGGCGGCGGCGCGCCCACCACCATCACCTCGGCGCGTCCCGGCCCCGCCGCGCGGCGATGCTCCTCGACGACGGCGCGCGCCGGCTCGAGGCCCGGATCGTGCTCGTCATCGAAGACGAACAGCGTCTCGATCTCGCCCGGGTAGCCGGTGTCGAGCGCCGCGCGAAAATTTTCCTCGGCGTCGACGTCGCGGCCGCGCACCGGACGGATTACGCTGATGGAGGGATAGCGGGTGGCGCGCGGCACCAGCAGCCGCTGCCGGCGAATCGCACGCGCGAGCTGCCGGTGAGCCCACGCGATGTCGACGAGCAGCACCACGCCGACGACGGCGATCAACAGGGCAAAGGTCATCACCGTGGAAAGTTGCAAGTGGTGCGCCCACCGCCGGGCAAGAGCGAGCGAGCGCACGCCCGCCGCGACGCGGGAGGATTTCACTTGCAGCGAATAGCTGCCAATCCACACTAGGAAGAATGGGCTCACCGCGCATCACCCTGGTCGCTCACACGCATTGGGATCGAGAGTGGTATCAGCCGTTCGAGACCTTCCGCGCGCAGCTGGTGGAGACGCTCGACGAGGCGCTCGAACTGCTCGAGCGTGACTCGCGTCTCACCTTCACGCTCGACGGTCACGTGGCGCTGGTCGACGACTATCTCGAGATGCGTCCGCAGGCCGAGCCGCGCATCCGCGCGCTCAACGCGGCCGGGCGGCTGCACATCGGGCCGTGGTACACACAAGCGGACACCCTGCTCGTCGACGGAGAGTCGCTGATCCGCAACCTGGCGTTCGGGATCCGCCGCGCCGAGGAGCTGGGCGGCGCGATGCGGCTCGGGTACATGGCCGATCAGTTCGGGCACGCGGCGCAGCTGCCGCAGCTCCTGCGATCGTTCGGCATCGAGGGCGCGGTGATGTGGCGCGGCATCGGGCCCGAGCGGCCGCCGCACGCGTTCCGCTGGCTCGGCCCCGACGGCAGCGCGGTGACCGCGCTGTGGCTGCAGGACGGCTACGCGACGGGGCGGCGGCTGCCGTCCGATCCGCAGGGGTTCGCGCAGGCGGTCGAGCGCACGCTCGATCGGCTGGCGTCGTGGCTGGGCGAGATCCCGCTGGTGATCCCGGTCGGCGACGATCACGTGCGGTTGGCGTCGTGGCTGCCGGCGGCGGCGGACGCGCTGCAGAAGCGGCGGCCCGATCTGATGGTGTCGATGGGCGGCTACCAGGATCACCTGCCGCACGTCGGCGCGGCGGAGCACGTGGTGCGCGGCGAGCTGCGTTCGCCGGCGTTCGCGCCGGTGCTCGCGGGCGTGGCTTCGGCGCGCATCCGCGAGAAGCAGCAGGCGGCGTACGCGACGGTGATGCTGCAGCGCTACGCCGAGCCGCTGGCCGCGTGGGCGGCGCTGGCGGGCGAGAGCGCGCCGCGCTCGTCGGTCGAGCGCGCGTGGAAGCAGCTGCTGCTCAACCAGGCGCACGACTCGGTCGCGGGCTGCGGCATCGACGCCGCGCACGACGACGTGAAGTCGCGCTACCGCTGGGCGGCGCAGCTCGCCGAGGCGGCGCGCGACCAGGCGCTGGCGTCGCTGCGCGCCGACACGGCCGACGTCACCGCGTTTCATCCCGGCCCGCGCGCCGAGGCGCTCACCGTCGAGGCGCACCTGCCGCGCTCGCTGTTCGACGCCGGCGCGCTGGTCGCGGTCGGCCCCGACGGCGTGGAGCGTCCCATCCAGGCGCTCGGCGCCACCGACGAGCGCCCGCTGTTCGAAGGCGAGTTCGCCGCCAACGAGCTGGCGCAATATCTCGGCGGCCTCGATCCGGCGACGCCGATCTTCGGAAAATATCTCACCGGCATCACCGCGCGCCCCGACGGGCCGGGCCGCATCCGCCTCGACGTCGGTCTGGGCGAGACCGCGGCACCGCCCAATGCGCTCGCCGCCGATCAGGTGCGCGTGCAGGCGATGCTCGCCGAGGCGGAGCGGTTCAAGGTCGTGCTGCACGGCGCGGGCACGTCGCGTCCGGCGCTGGTGCAGGCCGGCGGCGCGGCCGAGGCGGCGCTGGTGCCGATCGCGGTGCGCGCGGGCACGCCGTCGGCGTCGTTCGTGCCGGCCACGGCCGTCGACGGCGCGGTCGCGATCGCGTGCGGCCCGCTCTCGGTCACCGCCGAGCCCGACGGCACGGTCACCATCCGCGACCCGCGCTCCGGCCTCGGCCCGGTGCGCGCCAACGATCTCGTCGACGAAGGCGACCGCGGCGATCTCTACCACTTCGATCCCACGCAGACCGCGCCGGTGCGCGCCCGCGCCGCGCGCGCCCGCGTGACCGAGTCGGGGCCGCTCAGGGCGCGCTTGATCGTCGAGCAGGACTTCGATCTGCCGGCCGGCCTGAGCGCCGATCGCCGCGCGCGCTCGGAGTCGACCCGCCCGACGACGGTGACCACCGAGATCACGCTCACCGCCGGCGAGCGGCGCGTCGAATTCGTCACCACGTTCGACAACCAGGTGCTCGATCACCGCCTGCGCGCGCTCACCCACGTGCCGATCCACGCCGAGCGGCTCGATGTCGATCACGGCCTCGCGGTGGTGGCGCGCCCGTTCGATCCGGCGTCGCTCGGCTCCGGCTCCGAGCGCCCGGCGCCCACCGGCCAGCACCACCACTTCGCCGACGTCTCCGACGGCGCGGCCGGCTGCGCGCTGATGAGCCGCGGCCTGCCCGAGCACGAGGTCGTGCGCGAGGCCGGGGGCCGCGCCACCATCGTCGCGCTCACGCTGGTGCGCGGCGTCGGCTGGCTGTCGCGCGGCGACTTGAGCTGCATCGATCACGCGGCCGGCCCGATGGTGCCGACGCCCGGCGCGCAGGAGCTGGGCGGGCACCGCTTCGAGTACGCGCTGGTCCTGCACCGCGGCGACTGGGAGCAGGCGCAGGTGCACGCCGACGCGCGGCGATTTGCCGCACCGGCGATCGCGGTGACGACCCGCGGCCGCGGCGCGGTGCCGGGCGGGCGCTCGCTCGTCGAGGTGGCGCCCGCTCAGGTGGTGCTGTCGGCGGCGCATCCGCCGTCGAGCGGGCGAGGCCTGGTGGTGCGCGTGCTCAACGCGTCGAGCCGCGCCGTCGAGGCGACGCTGCGCGCGGGCTTCGAGCCGCGCGAGTGCGTCGAGGTCGATCCGCTCGAGCGTCCGCTGGCGCCGAGCGCGCGCCGCGCGAACGCCGTGTTGCGCGAAGACACGGTCACACTGCCGCTCGGCGCCTGGCAGCTGGCCACGATTTTGCTTCGCTAACGTCGTATGTGGATGGTGGCCTTCATGCTCACGGCAACCATGGCTCCGGGTTACTCACAGTTTCACGACGAGCGCGGCGTCAAGGTCTACAAACACGACGGCGCCAAGATCATCGACTTCGCCGCCGAGGGCGACTTCGCGGCGCCGCCGGAAAAAGTCGAGCGCGTGCTGCTCGACTACGCCAATCACGCCAGGTGGGCGCGCGGCGTCGCCGAGAGCCGGGTGCTGGCCACCGGCCCGTTCTCGCTGGTCGTCTACCAGCGGCTCGATCTGCCGGTGCTCGAGGATCGCGACTACACGCTGCTCGTCACCTGGGGCACCGACGGCGACGCGCGCTGGCTGCGCTTCTCCACCGCCAACGATCGCGGCCCCGCGCCGCGCCCGAACGTGGTGCGCGTGAACGTGCACGAAGGCGGCTGGAAGCTCATCCCCACCAACGACGGCAAATCGACCCACGCCGTTTACCAGTTTCGACTCGATCTGGCCGGTTCGTTTCCCGCGTGGATGGGACGCGGCCGCGCCGGCAAGGACATCCCCGCCCTCTTCGACGCCATCCGAAACCAGCTGCGCTACTACTAGCAGTTGACTTGCGGCGTACGACTGAAGTAGTCAATCTTGGTCCGCACGGCAGTCTGGTGGGTGTAGCTCAGTTGGTAGAGCATCGGATTGTGGATCCGAGGGTCGCGGGTTCAAGCCCCGTCACTCACCCTAGCGCAGTCGAGTGAACGCCTTATGACCAACGCCTGCGATCAGGG
>DASREC010000084.1:0-4244 GCA_035652295.1 Polyangia bacterium | reverse complement strand
GATGGTGGCGAACCAGCGCGGATCGCCGAACACCCAGTTCCCCGTCGGGATCACGTCGAGCTCGAACGCCGGCACCGGCCGCAGCGAGAGCGTCGCCTGGCCGAACGTCGACCAGCCGCGCTGCCGCCGCCACAGCCCGCCTTGAAACTGCACGTTCACGCGGCGCCGCGGATCGGTCTTGATCCACACGAACCAGCCGACGCCGCCGGTGCGCTCGGTCCACGTGCCGTCGCGCGTCTCGCGGTTGTCGACGTGCGAGAGGTCGTAGTCGAGCTCGGTGTAGATCTGCCAGAAGTTCTTGAAGCGCGCGAACGCGTTCACCTCCCAGTGGCGGCGCAGATCGGCGCCGTCCCACGAGCGCTCGTAGGCGATCTCGGTGTGCGCCTCGAGCTCGAGCACCGGGCCGAGCGGCTTCTTGGTGCGCCAGATGAGGAACGGGTGGATGTGTTGGAGGTTGGCCTGGCGCAGGTAGCCGGCGTCGTTGAGCTCGAGCTTGGCGCTCGCGGCGTAGTACTCGAGGTGGAACAGCCAGTGCTCGCCGCCATACTTGCCGGCCTCGCCCGAGATGCCGATTCCCGTCGAGCCGGGGCCGATCAGCGTGCCGTCGGGGATCAGCCGCACCGGGCCGTTCTCGACCACCGAGCCGACCACGTGCGCGAACGCGCCCCACGCGCCGTCGGCGGTCTTGAGGTTCACGTCGACGCCGCCGGTGTAGCCGTCGTGCGTGCAGCGGTGGTCGGCGGGCTGCGGCAAATTGCCGTCGGGGCAAAAGTCGCCGGCGGCGGGCGCGGCGCCGTTCGGCGGCTCGAAGCGCGTCACCGCGGTGCCGGTCACGCCGATCGACGACGCCGCGCCGAAGTCGCGCTTGAGCCGCGCGATCGCGAAGTTGGTGAGCGGCTCGATCAGCCGGCGCGTCGGGTGCGCGCCGTCGAGGATCGCGGCGTCGGCGCGCGCGGTGACCGCGTCGAGCAGCGCCACCGTGAGCCGCTTGCCGACGAGCCCGCTCAGCTTGGCCGCGATCCAGATCTTGCCGTCGGGCAGCGCCTCGGTGAGCTGCTGCGCCGCGCCCAGCGTCGGCGGCGGCGGCGCGCGCCCGATGCGCCGCGAGTAGAACTGCTGCAGCGGCGTGGCGAAGATCTCGGCGCCCTCGAGGAAGAACGGGCGCTTCTCGGGATAGAAGACTTCGAACGTGGTCAGGTTGAGCACGACCTGGTCGGCCTCGACCTGGCCGAAGTCGGGGTTGAGCGTGGCGTCGAGCGTGAGCGCGGAGGTGAGGCCGACCTTCAGATCGGCGCCCATGCTCCACGCCGGCTGGACGCCGTCGAGCGGCGGCTGGTCGTAGCGCACGATCAGCTTGCCGGCGAAGTAGGGCGCGATCTGCACCAGCCGCCGCGCGTGCAGCCCCTCGAGTCCGGTGAGCGTGCCGTAGCGCGACACCTCGCCGCGCGCGGTGCGCGGAACGTACGCCCACTCGTCGACCTCCTGCCGCCGCTGCAGGTAGCGCCGCACCTGGAAGCCGAACTCGGCGCTCTTGCCGTCGTAGCGCAGCGTGCGCAGCGGGATCGCCAGCTCCGCGGTCCAGCCGTGCTCGTCGCGCGAGGTGGCGCCGAACCACAGGCCGTCCCAGTCGGGCGCGTAGTCGGTGTCGTTGAAGCGCACGCCGTCGACCAGCACGCCGGCGACGTTGAGATCGAAGTGGTAGGCGCTGAAGCGATCGTTCTTCGACGAGACGTCGACGGTGATCTTGTCGGCGTCGGTGTCGCGGTCGCGGCGCGTGAGCCGCTCGACGATCTCGCGCGGCCGATCGTCGAACGCGCGCACGCCGACGTAGAGCGCGTTGTCGTCGTAGAGCACGCGCAGCTCGGTCGGCTGGCTCGGCGCCGCGCCCTCGTCGGGGAAGTTTTGCGTGAAGCGTTTTTCGGCGGGCGCCAGCTGCCAGACGGCGTCGTCGAGGCGGCCGTCGATGCGCGGCGCGCGCGGCGTGCGGGTGGCGCCGAGCGTCTTCAGCCGATCGTCGGCGCGCGCGAAATTTTGCGTGAGGAGGACGAGCGTCGACGCCGCGAGCGCGGCGCCGAGGAGAGCGTCAGTTCGGGCGCGCTTCGGCGGCGGCCTTGTCGCTCGCGGCCTTGTCCTTGTCAGAAGTCGGCTCCTTCGAGCGGTACGGCCCGAGCGGCGGCTGCGCGGCGCTCTTCTGCTCGCCCGATTGGATGCGCATGCCGTAGAACGAGCGGTACACGAACACCATCGAGATGACGAAGAACACGCCGGCCAGGATGCGGCTGGTGGTCTCCGGCAGCGTGATCGCCAGCTCGACGGCGAGCAGGCCGAACAGCGTGGTGAACTTGATGACCGGGTTCATCGCCACCGACGACGTGTCCTTGAACGGATCGCCCACGGTGTCGCCGACGACGCACGCGGCGTGCAGCGGCGAGCCCTTCTCCTTCAGCTCGACCTCGACGACCTTCTTCGCGTTGTCCCAGGCGCCGCCGGCGTTGGCCATGAAGATCGCCTGGTACAAACCGAACAGCGCGATCGAGATCAGGTAGCCGATGAAGAAGAACGGTTCGAGGCATGCGAAGGCCAGCGTGGAGAAGAATACGGTGAGGAAGATGTTGAACATCCCCTTCTGCGCGTACTCGGTGCAGATCTGCACCACCTTCTTCGAGTCTTCGATCGACGCCTTCTCGACGCCGTCGAGCTTGATGTTCTTTTTGATGAACTCGACCGCGCGGTAGGCGCCCGTCGAGACCGCCTGCGTGGTGGCGCCGGTGAACCAGTAGATGACCGCGCCGCCGGTGACCAGGCCGAGGAGGAACGGCGGGTGGAGCATCGAGAGATTTCCCAGCATCGCGGGATCGAGGCCGTGCGTGAGCGCGACGACGATCGAGAAGATCATGGTGGTGGCGCCGACGACCGCGGTGCCGATGAGCACCGGCTTGGCGGTCGCTTTGAAGGTGTTGCCCGCGCCGTCGTTCTCCTCGAGGAAGTGCTTGGCCTTGTCGAAGTTCACCTCGAAGCCGAACTCTTTTTTGATGTCCTCTTTGATGTTCGGCAGCGTCTCGATCATCGACAGCTCGTACACCGACTGCGCGTTGTCGGTGACCGGGCCGTAGGAGTCGACGGCGATGGTGACCGGGCCCATGCCGAGGAAGCCGAACGCCACCAGGCCGAACGCGAACACCGGCGCCGTCATCGGCGACAGGATTCCCGAGAGGCCCATGGTCGACACGCCGTACGCGCCGCCCATCAGCAGCACGATCACGATGCCCATCCAGTACGCCGAGAAGTTGCCGGCGGTGAGGCCCGACAGCACGTTGAGCGACGCGCCGCCTTCGCGCGACGACGTGACCACCTCGCGCACGTGGCGCGACTCGGTCGACGTGAACACCTTGACGACCTCGGGGATGATCGCGCCGGCGAGCGTGCCGAAGCTGATGATGGTCGACAGCTCCCACCACACGTTCCCGTCGCCCATGTCGCGGATGAGGAAGTAGGAGACCGCGTACGTGGTGGCGACCGAGACGATCGACGTGAGCCACACGAGGAACGTGAGCGGCGCCTCGAAGTTCATCTTGTCGGCGTCGCCGTACTTCATTTTCGCGCGCGCTTCGTTGGCGAGGTAGGAGATGCCCGACGCGACGATCATCATGATGCGCATCGCGAAGATCCAGACGAGCAGCTTGATCTGCAGGTCGGCGTTCGACTCGGGGATGGCGAGCAGGATGAACGTGATCAGCGCGACGCCGGTGACGCCGTAGGTCTCGAAGCCGTCGGCCGACGGGCCCACCGAGTCGCCGGCGTTGTCGCCGGTGCAGTCGGCGATCACGCCCGGGTTGCGCGCGTCGTCCTCTTTGATGTTGAAGACGATCTTCATCAGGTCCGAGCCGATGTCGGCGATCTTGGTGAAGATGCCGCCGGCGATGCGCAGCGCCGAGGCGCCGAGCGACTCGCCGATCGCGAAGCCGATGAAGATCGAGCCGGCGAGATCGTGGGGCGCGAGGATCAGGATGCAGAGCATCAGGAAGAGCTCGACCGAGATCAGCAGCATGCCGATCGACATGCCGGCCTTGAGCGGGATGGCGTAGGTCGGGAACGGCTTGCCCTTCAGCGACGCGAACGCGGAGCGCGAGTTCGCATAGGTGTTCACGCGGATGCCGAACCAGGCCACGCCGTAGCTGCCGGCGATGCCGATCAGCGAGCTGACGAGGATGATCACCGTCTTGCCGACCGACATCCCTTCGAGG